>NZ_JBSGUW010000009.1:0-1787 GCF_053608125.1 Isoptericola sp. NPDC055063
GGATGGGCCTGGCGGGAGAGCCCGAGGAACGAGGGCTCGGATGGACGCCTCGCGACGAGACATCCGCCGCCGTCGCCCCCCGACCACCACCAGCACCACCACCAACACCAGCACGCCGCAGCGCCAGGTACTGCTCCACCCCACCGGGCAGGTCCCGCAGCGCGCCGTCGCCGAGCAACGCCCACTGCCGGTCGCACACGCGCTCCAGCAGGTACCGGTCGTGGGACACGACGATGAGGGTGCCGGGCCACCCGTCGAGCAGGTCCTCGACGGCGGCGAGGGTGTCGGTGTCGAGGTCGTTGGTGGGCTCGTCGAGGAGCAGCACGTTGGGCTCGGAGACGAGCAGCCGCAGCAGCTGGAGGCGGCGTCGTTCGCCGCCGGAGAGGTCGCGCACGAGGGTGTGCGCGCGCTCGCGGGTGAAGCCGAGGCGTTCGGTGAGCTGGCCGGCGGTGAGCTCCTTGCCGTCGACGACGACGGTGCGCTTCTCGCGGTCGACGACCTGCACGGCGGTGAGGTGCGCGACGTCGTCGAGCTCGCCGACGTCCTGGGTGAGCTCGGCGACGTGCACGGTCTTGCCGCGGCGCACGCGCCCGGAGTCGGGTTCGCGGCGCCCGGCGAGCAGGGCGAGCAGGGTGGTCTTGCCGGCGCCGTTGACGCCCACGACGCCGTACCGGTCGCCGGGGCCGAGGCGCCAGGTGACGTCGTCGAGCAGCACGCGCCGGCCGGCGGCGTCGCGCGGCCCGGCCTCGCTGCCCTCGCGCGCCGGCACCGTCACGGTGACGTCCTCGAGGTCGAGCACGTCCTTCCCGAGGCGGCGGGTGGCCATCTGGGTGAGCTCGAGGGTGTCGCGGGGCGGCGGCTCGTCGTCGATGAGCGCGGCGGCGGCGTCGAGGCGGAACTTGGGCTTGGAGGTGCGGGCGGGGGCGCCGCGCTTGAGCCAGGCGAGCTCCTTGCGGAGCAGGTTGTTGCGCTTCTCGGCGGCGGTGGCGGCCTGCCGGGCGCGTTCGGCGCGGGCGAGGATGTAGGCGGCGTACCCGCCGTCGTACCCGTCGACGCCGCCGGTGCCGTCGCCGCGCACCTCCCAGGTGCGGGAGCAGACGGCGTCGAGGAACCAGCGGTCGTGCGTGACGACGACGAGCGCGCCGGTGGCGCCGGGGCGGCCGTACCGGTTCTTCAGGTGCTCGGCGAGCCAGGCGACGCCCTCGACGTCGAGGTGGTTGGTGGGCTCGTCGAGCAGGAGGACGTCGGGGTCCTCGACGAGGAGCGCGGCGAGCGCGACGCGGCGGCGCTGGCCGCCGGACAGCGTGGACGCGGGCTGGTCGAGGTCGAGGTCGGCGAGCAGGCCCGCGTGCACGGAGCGGATGCGGGAGTCGGACGCCCACTCGTGGGTGGCGTCGTCGCCGTGCACGAGGTCGCGGATGGTCGCGGCGTCGTCGTCCACGTCGCGCTGCACGAGCATCCCGAGCCGCGAGCCGCCGACGCGGGTGACGCGGCCGGCGTCGGGCGCCTGGGTGCCGGCCAGCAGGCGCAGCAGGGTGGACTTGCCGGCGCCGTTGGGGCCGACGACGCCGATGCGGTCGCCGTCGTCGAGGCCGAGGGAGACGTCGTGCAGGAGGGTGCGGGTACCGATGGTCAGCGCGATGCCGTCCGCGCCGAGGAGATGTGCCACCCAACGAGGGTAGTCGCCTTCGAGCACGGGACCCGTTCTGATACCGCGAAGGAGTCCCCTGCCAACCCCCCCCTTGCAGGTCCCTCCCCCACCCCCACGTCCCCCCCCCCAAAACAAC
>NZ_JBSGUW010000009.1:1797-29563 GCF_053608125.1 Isoptericola sp. NPDC055063
GCGGGTACCGATGTCCAGCGCGGTGCTTTCCGCGCCGGGGAGGTCTCCCACCAAAGGAGGGGAGTCGCTTTAAACCATCAGCTCAGGTGCCGCATCGGGCCGGATGCCGCGACAGATCCCGTGCTCGAGGGTCACCCGTCAGCGCAGGTGCCCCGGCCTGGACGACGCGGCAGGCAGGGCGGGGTTCGCGAGCTCGATGAGCTCGCGCGCCTGCTCGGGGAACCATGCGCCGGCGGCCGGGTCCTGCATGCCGCGCTCGGGGTCGAGCGGGCCGCCGGTGCCGCGGAAGCACTCGCCGTCGGACTCGCCGGGCACCTTGATCCACAGGCGCGCGTCGACGTACGGGTCCTCGACGTCGAGGTTCGGCAGCTGGCCGAGCCCGCGGCCGGGCGGGTTGCACCACACCTCGGCGTCCGTGTACTTGCCCGCGGGGGCGGCCCAGGACCCCTGCCCGTTGCGGCTGGTGTCGAGGATCGCGTGCTTCTGGGTCGCGACGTCGCGCACCAGACCCTGGTCGGCGAACGCCTGGTCGTAGGTGGCGTCCGTGAGGTTCCAGGTGGAGGTGTCGTCGAACGTCGCGGGCCAGTACTGGCTCTGGCACGACGTCGCGGGGAAGGAGGAGCGGCTGGTGAGGGCGAGGCAGTCGCTGACCCAGCTCGCGTAGTGCGCGAGGCGGGCGTCGCTCTCGTAGTTGGAGACGTTGATGAAGAAGCCGTCGGCCTGGGCGACGTTCGCCCGGGTGAGGCGGATGGCGGCGTCGCCGGGGCTGAGCCAGCTGCTGCCGGTGCCGTCGAGGTAGACCTTCGTGCGAGGCAGGGCCGACAGGACGTCGACCGCGTGGGAGAGCTGCGCGAAGCGCTGGTCGGCGGCGGTGGCCGGGTCGAGCTCGTCGGGCCGGCAGCTCTCCAGGTTCCCGTTGATGTCCTCGTGCCACGGGATGACGCCCAGCCCGTCCGGCTCGACGACGACGATGGCCTCGCGCTTCCCGATCCCGGCGGCGAGCCCTTCGATCCAGCGCGCGTACGCGTCGCCGTCCGCGGCGCCGCCGGCCGAGTACAGGGAGCAGTCGCGGTACGGGATGTTGTAGGCGACGAGCACCGGCACCGCGTCGGCCTTGTCCGCGCGGGTCACGAGGTCGGACGCCTCGCGGCGCACCTTGCGCGGGGTGCCGTCGGTGAACCAGGTGGCCGACGGGATGCGAGCGAGCCGCAGCGCGTCCTCGCGCGCCTGCCCCTCGAGGCCCGCGGCGTGCTCGACGGTCGAGCTCTGCGGGTCGACGTAGATGCCGCCGAGCTCGGCGTCCCAGCGGTCGTGACCCTTGCCGTGCCCGTTCCCGTGCCCGTTGCCATGGCTGGTGCCGTGGCCGTGCCCGCTGCCCCCTGGGCCGTGTGCCGTGGCCGTCGGCGCGGCGGTCAGCCCGGCCACGGCGACGAGCAGTGCCGCGGTGAGCGCGACGGCGCGCGAGCGCCGGATGGATGACGTCATCGTCATGGTCTCCTCACATCATCGAGAGATGAACACCGTGGGAGCGCTCCCACACCCATGCTGGCGAGAAGAGACGTCCACGCGGTGGCGTGAGCACACCACGACCGGTCCCCGTCGGTCAAGGCACGTCGCCGCGGGCGCCGGCCCGCGGCGACGTGCCGACCGCCCGTGGTCAGTACAGGATCGACGCCTTGCCGCGCGGCCACGCGAGGGTGGCGTAGATCTGCACCATGGCGGCCTGGCCGAGCAGCTCGGTGGTCTCGCCGTCCGCGGGGAACAGCCCCGTCTCCGGGTCACGCACGTCGCGCCACTGCGCGTCCGCGTAGTCAGCCATGGCGTCGCGGTAGGTGTCCCCTCCCGTGACCGACTCCAGCAGCAGGAGGTTCTTGAACCAGATGGAGTTGAAGAACATGGGCTGCCCGTCGAGGCGTCCCTCGGTGACGTAGTAGCGGTACGACGCCCGCGCGACCGCCTCCGCCCTGCGCAGGTACTCCTCCTTGCCCGTCGCCTCGTACAGGAGGGTGTAGGTGCCCACCGGCACGCCCTGGTTGTACGACCAGTGGGTGGTGTCGATGGAGCCGTCGAGCTTGATGTTGTCCCAGTAGAGGCCGTCGGGGGCGAGCAGGTAACGGTCGGTCCAGTCCGTCATCCGCTCGGCCCAGCGCAGGTAGTGCTGCTCCCCCGTGATCAGGTACAGCCGGGTGGCGAGCTGCGCGCCGGGCATCGTGGAGACGGTGTTGCGGTCCGTGCTCCACGTCGCCTGGGTCCAGAAGACGCCGCCGGGCGCGGGGTGGCTCGGGTCGGTGTCCCACCCGGACTCGACGAGCGCGAAGATCTCCTTCGCCCGGCTCAGGGCGTCCTGGTCCCCCGTGTCGAGGTACTGCTGCACCTTCGCGAGGGCGACCCACTCGTTGTCGTCGTAGAACATGTCCCCGCCGTCGCCGTACGGGGCGCGGGGATAGGAGTCGTAGCCGGGCAGACCGGTCGTGCCGCCGCCCGCGTTCCAGTACCGCTCCTGCCCGACGCCGCGGTCGACGAGGTCGTCGGCGAACCCGCGGCCCGTGGCGCCGGGGATGCCCGCGAGGTCGAGCGTCGCGATGTGCGCCTGCGAGAACGGCCACTCGAACGAGTACGTCCGGTCGTCCGCCTTGCTCGGGTGGTGCTCCAGGTACAGCGACGACCCGTCATCGGCGTACAGGTGCTCCTGCATCGCCTCGTAGCTGGCCACCGCCCGCGCCTCCTGCGTGCGCGGCGACACGCCGGGCCCGTGCCCTCCCGCGTCGTCGGCGGACGCCGGCGCGACCGCCGCCGCCCCCATCACGCACGCCAGCGTGGCGACCGTACCGACTGCTCTGGTGAACCTCATCGTCACTCCTTCGCTCGGTGGTGCTCGGTCCCGCGAGGTAGTTCGCGTTTCCGCGAGGTAGTTCAGGCCGGCCCCAGCAGGGCTGCCCACCCCACGGAGCCGCGAACTACCTCGCGGAAACGCGAACTACCTCGCGGTGGATGACGTCAGCGGCGCACGCGCAGCGTGACCACCTGGAACGGGGACAGCTCGAGGAGCACGTCGTCCCCGTCGCGCTGCGCGGCGTCCAGCTCCCGCTCCAGCAGGTCGGTCACGACCACGCCGGTGTGCTCGAACGCCGGCGTGACGCGGGCCCGGGTGCGCCCGCCGCGGCTCTCGTACAGCCGCACGACGACGTCGCCGCTGCCGTCCTCGGCGAGCTTGACGGCCTCCACGACGACGGCGTCGTCGTCCACCGCGACGAGCGGCTCGACGCCGTGGTCGCCGGCGACGACGCGCTCGGGGAGGTTGAGGGCGTAGCCCGCCTCGATGGCGTCGTCGATGCCGGCGCCGACGACGAGCTCGCAGGTCAGCTCGTGCTCGCCCTGGTCGGCGTCGGGGTCCGGGAACATCGGCGCGCGCAGCAGCGACAGGCGCACCGTGGTACCGCGGGCACCCTGGGCGTCGGTCGCGTCGTCGGTGCGGGTGCGGGTGATGTCGTGCCCGTACGTGGAGTCGTTGGCGACGGCGACGCCGAAGCCCGGCTCCCCCACGTGCACCCACCGGTGCGCGACGGTCTCGAACCGTGCGTGGTCCCACGACGTGTTGACGTGCGTGGGCCGGTGCACGTGCCCGAACTGGATCTCCGACGTCGCGCGCTCGGCGCGCACGTCGAGCGGGAACGCGAGCTTGAGGAGCTTCTGCCGCTCGTGCCAGTCGACGCGGGTGGTGATGCGCAGGCCGCGACCGTCCGCGGGGAGCGCGAGGTCCTGCTCGACGCGCGACGACCCGAACTCGCGCAGCACCCGCAGCGCGGGGCCGGCGTCGGTGGCGACGACCTCGATCTTCGCCACGTCCGCGAGGTCGGTGGTGGCGCGGCGGTAGTGCTCGTCGATGTCCCACGCCTCCCACTCGTTGGGGACGTCGCGGTGCAGCTGGAGCAGGTTCGCCCTCGCGCCCGGCAGGACCGCCTCGCGCGCGGTCGCCCGGTCGACGGCCGACACGACGTGCCCGTTCCCGTCGACGACGATGCGCACCAGGTCGTTCTCGAGCACCCAGCCGTCGGCGTCGGCCACCTGAGCGGGCACCGGAGCCACGGTCCCCGCCCCGCGCGGCGCGTCGAGGGCGGTGGCCCCGAGCCCGGCGACGCCGGCGCGCGCGAACGGCCCGGCGTTGACGGCGACCGGCCGGTCGCCCTCGCCGACGAGGGCGCGCAGGGCGTCGTCGATGATCTCCTCGAGCTCGCGGGCGACCTCGGCGTAGTTGCGCTCGGCCTCGCGGTGCACCCACGCGATGGACGACCCGGGCAGGATGTCGTGGAACTGCTGCAGCAGCACGGTGCGCCACAGCCGCTGGAGGCGCTCGGCGGGGTAGTCCGCCCCGACCCGCACCGCCGCCGTCGAGGCCCACAGCTCGGCCTCGCGCAGCAGGTGCTCGCTGCGGCGGTTGCCGCGCTTGGTGCGGGCCTGCGACGTGTAGGTGCCGCGGTGGTACTCGAGGTACATCTCCCCCGTCCACGTGGGCGGGGCGGCGTACTCGGCGCGCGCGGCGTCGAAGAACGCCTGCGAGTCGGACAGCTCGACGCGCGGCGAGCCCTCGAGGTCGTGGGTGCGGCGGGCCGCGGCCACCATCTCGCGGGTGGGGCCGCCGCCGCCGTCGCCGAAGCCGAACGGCACGAGCGACGTGTTGGCGCGGCCCTTCTCGGCGTACTGCCGCTCCGCGCGGGCCAACTCCTCGGCGCTCAGGTCCGAGTTGTAGGTGTCCACCGGCGGGAAGTGCGTGAACACCCGCGACCCGTCGATGCCCTCCCACCAGAAGGTGTGGTGCGGCATCGTGTTCGTGTCGTTCCACGAGATCTTCTGCGTGAGGAAGTTGTCGCTGCCCGCCAGCCGGGCGAGCTGCGGCAGGGCCGCCGTGTACCCGAAGGAGTCCGGCAGCCACACCTCCTTGGGCTCCACGCCCAGCTCCTCGATGAAGTACCGCTTGCCGGCCACGAGCTGGCGGGCCAGCGCCTCGCCGCCCGGCATGTTGGTGTCCGACTCGACCCACATGCCGCCGACGGGCACGAACCGGCCCTCGCGGACCCGCTCGCGGATCCGCTCGAACAGCTCCGGGAAGTGCTCCTGCACCCACGAGTACTGCTGCGCCGAGGAGCACGCGAACTTCACGTCGGGGTCCTCGTCCATGAGGGACAGCACGTTGGAGAACGTGCGCGCGCACTTGCGCACCGTCTCGCGCGTGGGCCACAGCCACGCGGAGTCGATGTGCGCGTGCCCGACGGCGTGCACGCGGTGCGCCGACGCGGCGGCCGGGGCCGCCAGGGCCGGGGCGAGCGCCGCACGGCCCGCGGCGGCGGTGCCGGACACGTCGTCCGGGTCGACGGCGTCGAGCATGTCCTCCAGCGCGCGCAGCACCTCGGCGGCGCGGGGCGTGGTGCCGGGCAGCACACGCACCAGCCCGTGCAGGGCGCGCACGTCCTGCAGCAGCTCCCACACCGTCGTGTCCACGAGGGCCACGTGCATGGTGCGCAGGGCGTAGATCGGGTCGGGCCCGGAGGTCTCCCAGGCCCCCATCCGGGTGGGCCGCGTCCAGGCCCCGCCCGGGACGTCGGGGTTGGCGGCGGCCTCGAGGAAGACGTCGACGCGGCCGGCGCCGTCCAGGGCCTGGCCGGCGACGAGCGGCACGTGCTGGTTGCGGGGCTCGACGGCCTTGATGATGCGGCCGTCCGGCGTCCACGCGGTGCCCTCGGCCTGGAAGCCCGGCCCGGCGCCGGTGAAGCCGAGGTCGACGAGTAGCTCGACGCGCGTCCCGGCGGGCGCCGCGTCACCGGTCCAGCCCGCGGGGACGTCGCCGGTCACGTGGAACCACGTGGTGTCCCACGGGCGGCCCCACGGGGCGCCGATCGCGAACGGCGCGTACGTGGCGCGGACCGCCTCGGCGAACGGCACCGGCTCCCCGCCGACGGTCCACGCCTCGACGTCGAGCGGACGGGTCTCGCGCAGGACGGCGGGCTCGAGCCAGTCCTTGACGAAGCGCTGGAGGCGCATGGTGGTGCGGGTGGTGGTGTCGTGCATGGATCAGGCTCCTGGGACGGGGTGGGGCAGTGGGGCGGGTGGTGCGACGGCAGGGCGGAGTCAGCCCTTGACCGCTCCGGCGAGCGCGAACGAGCCGCCGGAGAGCCGCGAGACGAGCACGTAGAGCGCGACCGCGGGGATGGAGTAGAGCATCGAGTAGGCCGCGAGCTGGCCGTAGGCGACCGACCCGTACTGGCCGAAGAAGGCGAAGATGCTCACGGCTGCCGGCTGCTTCTCGGGGGTCAGCAGCAGCACGAAGGGGACGAAGAAGTTCCCCCAGGCCTGGATGAACACGAAGATGAACACGACGGCGATGCCCGGGCGCATGAGCGGCAGCACGATGGTGCGCAGCGTGGTCATCGCAGACGCGCCGTCGGTCCACGCCGCCTCCTCCAGGGAGATCGGCACGGAGTCCATGAAGTTCTTCGTCATCCAGATCGCCATCGGCAGCGACGTGGCGGCCATGAAGAACGTGGTGCCCGGCAGCGAGTCGAGCAGGTTGAGCCGCACGAACAGCGAGTAGACCGGCACCATCATGGCCGTGATCGGCAGGCAGGTGCCGAACAGGACGGCGTACATGAACGGCTTGTTGAAGCGCATCTTGTAGCGCGACAGCGGGTAGGCCGCCAGCACGGACGCGACCACCGTGATGAGCCCGGTGCCCGCCGACAGCAGGGACGCGTTGGCCAGCGGCACCCACGTCTGCTCGGGGGTCATGACGGCCGTGTAGTTCGCGAGCGTGAACTCCTCGGGGAGCCGGACGGCCAGGGTGGCGCTCGCGTCGAGCGACGCGAGCACGATCCAGCCGAGCGGCAGCAGGAAGCACACGCCGACGACGACGAGCACGGCGTTCGACAGTCCGCGCGCGGCGCGGGGGCCGGGCGCGGCGACGGACGGCGAGGTGCGACGTCGGGCCGGCGGCACAGGCGCGAGTGCGACGTCCGGCGTGGGCGCGGGAACGGTCCGGGCCATCAGTCGACCTCCGGCTTCAGGCTGCGGATGTACACGACGGCGAACACGGCGCCGATGACCAGCATCACCGTGGCGATCGCCGTGCCGTAGCCGACCTGGGCGAACTTGAACGCCTCCTGGTAGGCGAGGATCGGCAGCGTCGAGCTGTCGGTGCCGGGGCCGCCGCCCGTCATCACGTAGATGAGGGTGAACACGGACAGCGTCTGCAGCGTCGTGAGCATGAGGTTGGTCGAGATGCTGCGGCGGATCGTGGGCAGCGTGACCCACACGAGCCGCTGCCAGCCGTTGGCGCCGTCGACGGTCGCCGCCTCGGTGATCTCGGGCGGCACCTCCGAGATCGCGGCGGAGTAGACCATCATCGAGAAGGCGGTGCCGCGCCACACGTTGGCGAGGATGACGGCGAGCATGGGGTAGTCGAACAGCCAGTCCGGGCCGCTGATCCCGACGCCCGCGAGCAGCGAGTTCAGCGTGCCGTCGGCGTGGAAGAAGGCGTAGGCCGCGAAGGCCGCGACGATCTCGGGCAGCACCCACGCCGTCACGACCAGCGTCGAGACGGCGGTCCGCACGGGCTTCAGCGCGGACCGCATGAGCATCGCGAGCCCGAGCCCGGCGACGTTCTGGCCGATCACGGCCGACGCGATCACGAACAGCACCGTCAGCCACAGGGCCTTCGGGAAGTCCGGGTCGCTGAGCAGCGCGACGTAGTTGTCCAGCCCCACCCACTCGGGCGCGAGCGCGTTCGGTCCGGTGAGCGCCGCGTTGGTGAACGAGCCGTAGAACGACCAGACGACCGGCCCGAGCATGAACAGGGCGAGCAGGACGACGGCGGGGAGCAGCGGCACGAGGCGGCCGGCGGTGCGGCGCACCGGAGTGCGCCGCACCGTCCGCGGCCCCGCGCCCGGCGCCGCGGCGGGCGCGGGGGCGAGGGCGGTCACGTCGTCAGCCGTTCGTCGTGTTCTCTTCGCCGACCTGGGCGATCACGGCCTTGTCGTAGACGGCAGCCGCCTCCTCGGGCGACTGCTGGCCGGTCATCACCGATTCCATGGCGACCTGGATCGCGTTGGAGATCTGGGCGTAGTCGGACGTGGCGGGGCGGAAGTTCGTCACCTCGACGAGGTCGGAGAAGAACGGCACCGTCGGGTTCGCCTCGGCGTACGAGGGCTCGGCGGCGACGTCGGTGCGCACCGCGATCTGGCTGTTGTCGATCGCGAACCGCAGGGAGTTCTCCTTGTCGAGGGCGTGCGTGAGGACGTCGAACGCCACGTCGGGGTTCTTGGATCCGGCGCCGATCGCCATCGTCCAGCCGCCCGACATGCTCACCGCGCCGGGTGCCTGGCCCTCCTGGGTCGGCATGGCGGCCGTGCCCATGACGTCCGTCCACTCGGGCCAGGGCGCCGTGCCCGCCTCGAGCCAGGTGCCGGGCATCCACGAGCCGTCGAGCGAGATGCCGAGCTTGCCCTTCGGCAGCCACTCCGCGGAGACGGTGTTGCCCACGTTCGGGTCGAGCGCCTGCTGCGGCGTCGGGGCAAGGCCCTCGGTGTAGATGGTCTTGATGAAGTCGAGCGAGTCCAGGAACTCCTGCGAACCGACGACCCACTTCGAGGAGTCGGTGTCGTAGAGCGTGCCGCCCGTTCCGTACAACAGCATCTCGAAGCCCTGCATCGTCGAGCCCTCGCCCATCGGCTTGCCCGAGTAGACGTTGAGCGGGATGACGTCCGGCTCCGCCTTCTTGATCGCGCGGGCGGCCTCGAGCAGCTCGTCCCAGCTCTTCGGCGCCCAGTCGTCGGGCAGCCCGGCCTTCGCGAGGACGTCCTTGTTGAACCACAGGCCGCGGGTGTCGGTGCCCATCGGGACGCCGTACGTCTTGCCGTCGTCGCCCAGGCCGGCCTGCTTGGCCTGGTCCACGAACTGGCCCCAGTCCTCCCAGTCGGCGAGGTAGTCGTCCATCGGCAGCAGGTACCCGGCCTCGACGTCCGACTTGATCATGAACGTGTCCTCGTACATGAGGTCGGGTGCGGTGGCCGGTGCCCGGTTCATGAGCGCGAGCTTGGTGAAGTAGTCGTTCTGGCTGGCCTCGATCGGCACGAGCTCGATCGTGACGTCGGGGTTCTCCTTCTCGTACTCGGCCTTGACGTCCTTGAACAGCTCGTCGGCCTGCGTGAAGTTGCCGAACTTCTGGTAGGCGATCTTGATCGTCGCGTCGCCGTCGCCCCCGCCGTCCCCGGAACCGCAGGCGCCGAGGGTGAGGACGAGTGCCGTGACCGCGGTGCCCGCGGCGAGGGGTCGTGCCAGTCGCATGGTGCTCCTTTGCCCACATGAGTGGCCCGACGACGCCGGGCCGGCTGACGCGATTAACTCAAGCGAATGGAGTTAACCATGTCAAGGGCGGGCGCGGCCGGCGGGGCCATCAGGGGGCGGGACGACGGACGGTGGGCTATGCGCGCGCGGCGGCCTGCGAGGGCGCGGCGCCGACGAGCCCCGAGGGCCGCGGGGTGAAGAGTCCGTCCAGCACCAGGCTGGCCGCACCCACCGCGCCCACGTGGTCGCCGACGGCGGAGCCCAGCACCTCCACGGGGTGCACCTCGCGCAACGACGACTGCAGCGTCAGCTCGCGCCGCACCACCGGCAGGTAGTGCGGGGCGAGGCGGTCCCACGCCGGGCCGCCGAACACCACGACCCCCGCGTCCACGAGGTCCGCCACCACCGTGATCCCCCGGGCCACGCGCCGCGCGGACACCTCGAGGATCCCCGTCGCGACGGCGTCGCCGTCGGCGGCGTGCCGGCACAGCGTCGTCAGCGCGGCGTCGAGCTCACGAGGCGACGACGCGGGCGTGCCGGGCGGCAGGACGCCGCGCTCGACCGCCTCCGCGACGAGCGTGGCCGGCGCCGCGGAGACGCCGATGCAGCCGCGGTTGCCGCAGCCGCACAGCGGGCCGTCGCTGTCGACCACGAGGTGCCCCACCTCGCCGGCGTTGCGCGACGTGCCCGACAGCAGCTCGCCGTCGTGCGCCACCGCGACGGCCACGCCGAAGCCCGAGTAGAAGAAGAGGGACGTGCCCTGCAGCATCCGGTTGCCGCGCCACAGCTCGGCCACCATCGCCGCCGACACGTCCTTGCCGAGCACGACGTCGAAGCCGGTCGCGGCGGCCAGGAGGTCGCGCACCGGCACCTCGTCCCAGCCGTCCAGCAGAGGCGGCCGGATCACGGTGCCGGCGTCGAGGTCGACGGGCCCGGGGGCGGCCACGCCCAGGCCGAGCACCGCCTCCCGGTCCACGCCCGCGCGCCGGAGCATCGCGTCCGTCGCCGCCGCGACCGCGGCCGCCACGGCCTCGGGACCGACCGGCGTCGGCTCCACGACCTTCTCCACGGTGCGCCCGTCGAGGTCGACGAGCACCGACGTCACGACCACCGGGTCGATGTGGGTACCCAGCGCGTACGCACCCCGCGGGTCGAGGTAGAGCATCGTGCGGGGCTTGCCGCGGCCGACCGACCGCCGCTCCCCCTCCACGACGTACCCGTGCGCGATGAGCCGCGCGACGATGTTCGACACCGCCTGCAAGGACAGCCCCGTCCCCGCGGCGAGCTCGCTGCGGCTGGTCCCGTGCGACGCCCGCCGCACCTGGTCGAGCACCACCATCTGGTTGAAGTCGCCGACCCGCGGCAGATTCGTCCCGCGACGCACCCTGTCCTCACCCCGTCCGTCCGATGGGGTGCAGCGTAGACGTCCGACGAGGGGAAACGTTCTCCACGCTCCCTGCCCGGCCGCTACAGTGCAGCCGACACCGCAGAGCCGCAGGAAGTCCCGGAGGAACCCGATGGCGCAGTTCGACCTGCCCGTGCCCGAGCTCGAGGCCTACGTCCCGACCATCGACGAGCCCGCCGACTTCGACGACTTCTGGTCGCAGACGCTCGTCGGGTCCCGGGCGCACGACGACGCCCCCACGCTCGAGCGCGCGGACACCGGTCTCACGGAGCTCGTCGTCGACGACGTGACGTTCCCCGGGTTCGACGGCCAGCCGGTCAAGGCGTGGCTGACGCGCCCTGCCCGCGCGGACGGCCCCCTGCCGGCCGTCGTCGAGTTCGTCGGGTACGGCGGCGGGCGCGGCCTGGCGCACGACCACCTCGGCCTCGCCGCGGCGGGATACGCGCACCTCGTCATGGATACTCGCGGGCAGGGCTCCGGCTGGGGCCACGGCGGCGACACCCCCGACCCGGTGGGCAGCGGCCCCGCCTCCCCCGGCTTCATGACCCGCGGCGTGCTCGACCCGCACGACCACTACTACCGGCGCGTCTTCACCGACGGTGTGCGGGCCGTGGACGCGGTGCGCCACGTCGAGGGCGTCGACCCCGCGCGCGTCGCCGTCATGGGCACCAGCCAGGGCGGCGGCATCGCGATCGCCGTGGCCGGGCTCGTGCCGGACCTCGCCGCCGCCGTCCCGAACGTGCCGTTCCTGTGCCACTACCGCCGGGCGGTGCAGATCTCCGACGCCTTCCCGTACGGCGAGATCACGCAGTACCTGTCCGTGCACCGCGAGCACGAGGACGCCGTCTGGCGCACCTTCTCCTACCTGGACGGCGTCTCGTTCGCCCGTCGGGCCCGCGCCGCCGGCCTGTTCTCGACCGCGCTGCGCGACGACGTCTGCCCGCCGTCCACCGTCTACGCCGCGTACAACCAGTGGGGCGCGCTGGGCGGCACCGCGCCCGACAAGGCGATCGACGTCTACCCCTACAACCGCCACGAGGGGGGCCAGGGCTACCGCTTCGCCCCGACCCTCTCGTGGCTGGGCAAGCACCTCTGACGGGCGCTGCCACGCTCGATCCCTCCCCGGGGGAGCGGCGGCAGGGTCAGGGCAGCAGGCGGGCGCCGTGGGCGGGGCCGGACGTGCACCACACGGAGTCGGCGGCGCCCTCGGCGGTCCATGACGCGGCGACGGCGAGCGCGTGCTGGCGCGACCGGGCGAGCGCGGCGACGGTGGGCCCGGAGCCGGACACGAAGGCGCCCAGCGCCCCGGCCTCGCGCGCGACGGCGAGGGTGCGCTCCAGCTCGGGACGCAGCGACAGCGCGGCCGGCTCGAGGTCGTTGTGCAAGGCGGCGCCGAGGGCGTGCGCGTCGCCCGCGCGCAGCGCCTGCATCAGGCCGGTGTCGGCCTCGATCGCGGGCTCGTCCGGCGTCCGCCCGGAGCCGGACGCGAGCTCGTCGAACCGGCCGTACACGGCGGGCGTCGACAGGCCCTCGGCCTGCGTGGCGAACACCCAGTGGAACTCTCCGCGCGTCATCGCCGGCGTCAGCAGGTGGCCGCGGCCGGTGCCGACGGCGGTGTGCCCCAGCAGCGCGAAGGGGACGTCGGACCCGAGGCCCGCGGCGAGCTCGGTCAGGTCGTCGCGGCCCAGACCCGTCTGCCACAGCGCGTCGCAGGCGACGAGCGTCGCGGCGGCGTCGGCCGAGCCGCCCGCCATGCCTCCGGCCACGGGTACGCCCTTGGCCAGGTGCAGCGCGACGTCGGGAGCCGTGCCGACCCGCTCCGCCACGGCGACCGCCGCCCGCCAGGCGAGGTTCGCCCCGTCCACCGGCACCTGGTCGGCCTGCGGGCCCTCGACGGTGATCGTCACGCCGGAGCCCTCGGGCACCTGCGTGGCCGTGACCTCCTCGTAGAGGGCGACGGCCTGGAAGATCGTCGCCAGCGGGTGGTACCCGTCCTCCTGCACCGCGCCGACGCGCAGCGACAGGTTCACCTTCCCGGGCGCGCGCACGCGGACCGACGGCGACGGCGCGGCGGCGAGGTGGGTCACGCGTCCACCGTGCCAGCCGCGACGGGAAGCTGCTCGGCGATGCGCGCGAAGTCGGCGACCTCGAGGCGCTCGCCCCGGAGGCCGGGGTCGACGCCGGCGGCGCGCAGCGCCTCCTCGGCCGCGGCCCCGGAGCCGAAGGTGCCGGAGAGGGCGGCGCGCAGGGTCTTGCGGCGTTGCGCGAAGGCGGCGTCGACGACGGCGAACACCTGCTCGCGCGTCGCGGTGGTCGCGGGCGGGTCGCGCCGCTCGAGCCACACGAGCGCGGAGTCCACGTTGGGCTCCGGCCAGAACACGTGCCGGCTGACGTTGAGCGACCGGCGCGCGTCGGCGTACCAGGCCGCCTTCACGGACGGCACCCCGTAGGTGCGCGACCCGGGGCCGGCGGCGAGGCGGTCGGCCACCTCCGCCTGCACCATCACGAGCACCTTCTCCAGGCTGGGGAACCGCTGCAGGAAGGTGAGCAGCACCGGCACGGCGACGTTGTACGGGAGGTTCGCGACGAGCGCCGTGGGCGGCTCCCCGGGCAGCTCCGTGACCTCGAGGGCGTCGGCGGGCACCACTTCGAAGTCGGCCTCGGGGGCGTGCTTGCGCACCGTCTCGGCGATCTGGCCCGCCAGCACCGGGTCGATCTCGACCGCGACGACGGACGCGCCGGCCTCCAGCAGCCCGAGGGTCAGCGACCCCAGGCCGGGCCCGATCTCGACCACCCGCTCCCCCGGGCGCAGGCCGGCCGCGCGGACGATCTTGCGCACCGTGCCGCCGTCGTGCACGAAGTTCTGCCCGAGCTGCTTGGTGGGGCGCACGCCGAGGCGCCCTGCCAGCTCGCGGATCTCCGCAGGGCCGAGCAGGGCGCCAGGGGTGTCGGTCATGGGGGCGAGTCTATTCGGCGGCCCGCCCCGTGCCGGTCCGTTCGGTCCGGTGTCCCCGGACCGACTCAGTACCAGCCGACGGACTGCGAGTGGCCCCACGCACCGCACGGGGTGCCGTAGCGGCCGGAGATGTAGTCGAGGCCCCACTCGATCTGGGTGGCCGGGTTGGTCGCCCAGTCGGAGCCCGCGGTCGCCATCTTCGAGCCGGGCAGCGCCTGCGGGATGCCGTAGGCGCCGGACGACGGGTTGGCCGCCGAGGCGTTCCAGCCCGACTCCTTGGTCCACAGCGACTCGAGGCACGTCCACTGCGAGCCGGACCAGCCGCGCGCGGCCGCCATCTGCTGGCCGATCGACCGGGTCGAGCCGGAGTACGTCGGCTCCTTCGGCTCCGGCTCGGGGCGCTCCTTGGTGCCCTTGACGAGCACGCCGGTCACGGGCTTGGTCGTGATCTTGTCCGACACCTTGGTCTTCTTGACGACCTTGCCGTCGACGGTCGTGACCTGGTTGACGATCGTTCGCTCGCCGTCCTTGCCCTTCGTCGCGACCTTCGCGTCGAGGTCCGAGTACCGGGAAGCCGACTTCTTGGTCACGGTCTTGTGGTCGACGGCCCTGGTGGTCGTGACCTTCTTGGTCTCGACGCGCTGCACGACGACGGCGACCTGCGGAGCGGCGGGGGCCTGCGCCGCGGCCTGCTCGACCGTCGCGCCGGCCGTGCCGGCCTTCTCGCCGGCCTTCTCGCCGGCCTTGGCCGCCTGCTTCTGCTCCTGCGCCACGGCGGTCGCGACGTGCTTCTTCACCTCGCCGTTGGCGGCGTCGGTGACGTGCACGCGGTCCTTGTCGCCGAGCTTCACGTCCGCCTCGGCCAGGACGGCCTCGACGTCGTCGGCGCCCTCGACGACGTCCGCGGAGCCGTCGTGGACCACGGCCACGGGGCCGTCGGTGTCGACGTCCACGGGCAGCGAGGCGCGCTCGCCGTCGCGGGAGGCGACGATGCGCACGTCGGGGCCGCGGGCGGTCAGGGTGTCGAGCGCCTCGGCGGCGTCCAGGGCGGTGACCCAGGCGTCGGTGCGCTTGCCGTCCACCTGGAGGTCGAGCTCCTTGCCGGTGCGGACGACGATGTCGGCGCCGTCCTCGAGGTCGGAGCCCGCGGCGGGCGTCACGAGGTCGCGGTCGTCGACCGTGACGCCCTGCGAGCCGAGCAGGTCGTCGACGGAGTCGGAGTAGGAGGTCACCGTGCGCACGTCGCCGTCCACGTCGAGCGTGACGGTCTTGCGGGCGTCCGCGTAGGCGACGGCGCCGCCCGCGACGGCGACGGCGGCCGCGGTCGCGGCGGCCACGAAGGGCCAGCGGCGGCGGGCGCGGGTCGGGCCGGTCGCGGTGGTGTCGTCGGCCGGCACGGCAGGCGTGGGCGAGGTCTGGGGGCTGCGGGTCACGAGAGTCCAGTCGTCGTGCTGTCCGGGCACGGTCGTCGGTGGCGGGCCTGGACGACCCGTCACACGCCGGGGCGGCGCTCGGCGCCTGCCTCCGGCCTCCCCGCCTGGAGGCGCGGAGTCCGACCCACCGATCCGGCGGTCCGCCCGCCGCGGCGCATACACCTGAACGGTGGCACTCGCATGCGGGACACCCGACCGTAACCGACTCGTTATGAAGAACCTAATCCTGCGGGCGCCCGTTGACGGACTCCACGCCCTCCCCACAGCCCCGACACACGCCCGTCGACCGTCCCGACGCACGACCGCCCGGACCGACGGGGTCGGTCCGGGCGGTCGTCGCGCTCAGGCGGCCGGTGCGGCGGCTCGGGTCAGAGCAGGCCGAGCTTGGCCGCGCAGCCGGGCCACTGGCCCCAGCCCGACTGGGCCTGGAGCTTCTGGGCGATCCGGGTCTGCTCCGCGGCGGTGTTCTCCGACGGGAGGCCGCTGCCGCCCATCGCCTGCCACGTCTGCAGCGAGAACTGGTACAGGCCGTAGTAGCCGTTGCCGGTGTTCGTGGCGGGGTTGCCGCCGGACTCGCACTGGGCGAGCTGGGCCCACACGCCGGCCGGCGCCGAGCCGAGGTCCTTGCTGGGCGTCGTCGAGCCGCTGGAGGACGAGGAGGACGAGGACGAGCTGCTCGACGTCGTCTTCGGCTCGGGCTCCGGCTCGGGACGAGCCTTGGTGCCCTCGACGACGACCTCCGTGACCGGCTTGGTCGTCACCTTGTCGGAGAGCTTCTTCTTCGCGACGACCTTGCCGTCGACGGTGGTCACGCGGTAGGTGAGGGTCCGCTCGCCGTCCTTGCCCGCCTGGGTGATCTTGCTGCCCAGGTCGGCGTAACGGTCGGAGTCCTTCTCCGTGCGCGACTTGTGGTCGACCGCGACCTTCTTGGCGACCTTCTTGGTCTCGACGCGCTCGATGACGATGCGCACCGCGGGGTCACCCACGGCCTTGGCCGGCTGGCTCTCGACGAAGACGTGGTCGTCCTTGTCGACGGTGAGGCCGAGGCCCTGGAGGATCGCGTCGAGGCCGACGGAGCCGTCGTCGACCACCGTGGTGGTGCCGTCGGCGACCACGGCGACCGGCTGGTCGGCGTCGAGCTGCAGGGGCAGCGACGCGCGGTCGCCGGAGCGGGACGCGACGAGGGAGACGTCGGAGCCGCGCGCGTCGAGGCCGCGGAGCGCCTCCTCGGCGTCGAGCGCGGTGACCCACACGTCGTCCTGCTGGCCGTCGACGTCGACCGTGAGCTCGTGGCCGGTCCGCACCACGACCTGGGAGCCGTCGCGCAGCGCGGCGTCGGTGCCGGGGGTGACGGAGTCGCGCTCGCCGACCTCGACGCCCTGGGCGTCGAGCAGGCCGGCGACGGAGCCGGAGAAGGTCTGGACGGTCTTCGTCTCGCCGTCGATGTCGAGCGTCACGTTCTTGTGCGCGCTGGCGTAGGCGGTGGCCGCCCCGCCGGCGACGACGAGGGCGCCTGCCGCGAGGCCCGCGATCAGCGGGAGGCGGCGGCGACGGGTCGCGGTCGCGGTGCCGGAGTCGGACGCCTCAAGCGTCGACTCGGCCGAGGGATGGGGAGTCTCGTTCGAGGAGTTCACACAGGTCCAGTCGTCGTGCGATCCGGCCACGACGGCGGGTGCCCGACTGGCTGTCGGGTCCGGGTCGATCCGGTGGCTCCGAAGACCGTAACCGGATCGTGACTATCGGCCAAGCCCGGATGCGCTACTGATGCCCGCCTCTGTCCCTCGCTGTCCGAAAAGTCGGGACGAGCGAGGTGACCCGACTCACACGCGGACCGTCACGCGACGAGGGTCAGTACCAGCCGACCGACATCGAGTGGCTCCACGCCCCGCACGGGGTCCCGTAGCGGCCCGCGATGTAGCCCAGACCCCACTCGATCTGGGTCGACGGGTTGGTGCGCCAGTCCGCGCCGGCGGACGCCATCTTGGTGCCAGGCAGGGCCTGCGGGATGCCGTACGCCCCGCTGGACGGGTTCTCCGCGTTCCAGCGCCAGCCGGACTCCTTGTCCCACAGCTTCTCGAGGCAGACGTACTGGTCGGCGCCCCAGCCCCGCTCGGCCGCCATCGCCTTGCCGATCGCCTTCGCGGACCCCGGGTCCGGGTTCGCCGACGAGACGTCGAGCGTGCCCACGACGATCACCTCGGTCACGGGCTCGCGCGTCACCTTGCGGTCCAGCACGGTCCGCTGCACCTCGGCGCCGTCGAGCGTGCGTACCTCGTAGGTGGTCACGCGCTCTCCCGGGACGCCCGAGGTGCGGACCACCTCGTAGCCCTTCGGCAGCTCGGCGGACTCGACCCGCTCCGTCTCGAACGGGACGACCTCGGTGACCCGGTCGGCGTCCGTGTCGCCGCGGCTGACCATCACGACCATGCCGTCGACGGCCGCCGCGCCGAGCGGCACCGACGTGCGGTCCTGCTCACCGAGGGTGATGTGCGCCGTCGCCAGGACGTCGCGGACCGTGGCCTGCGTCGTGCGGATCGGCAGCACGAGGCCGTCCACGGCCACCTGCACCGTCTTCATCGTCGAGACGCGGACGGGGGCGCGGTCCAGCGGGGCGGTGCGCGACGCCGACGTCACCGCCTTGTCGCCGCGCGGGCCGAGCGCGGCCAGCAGCTCCCCCACCGTGTGCGCCGTCGTCGGGAAGGTCGTGACCTCGCCGTCGATCTCCACGGTCACCTCGCGGCTGGAGCGCACGACGACCTCGCCGCCGTCCTTGGCGGCCGACGTCACCGCGGGCTGGACCAGGTCGTCCGGGCCGGGGGTGATGTGGTGGGAGCGCAGCACCTCGGCGACGGTGGTGCCGTACGCGTCGACGGTCGCGACGCGGCCGTCGTAGTCGATGGTCACGGACTTGTGCGCGTGCGCGACGACGGCGGTGCTGCCCACCAGCGCGACCACGACCGCACCGTGCACGACGTGCCGCGCGGGGCCCGTGAGCGCCCCGCGGCGCGGGGTCGACCGACCGGCCGTCGACTCGTCCGACGCCCGCTCCGCCCTCGATCTCCGCACGAGCACCAGACCGTAACGGAACCGTGACCAGGGGGGAAGCCCCCGACCGCTCACCGGCCCCTCACCGGCCCCCTCACCACGCGCCGTACACGCGCTCGGACGTCGCCGAGAGCGACCGGCACACCTCGTCCAGCGGGCGCTCGAGCACCTCGGCCATCGCCCGCACGGTGTGCGCCGCGACGTACGGGGCGTTCGGCTGCCCGCGGTACGGGTGCGGCGGCAGGTAGGGCGCGTCCGTCTCGACCAGCACCAGGTCCAGCGGCACGGCGCGCAGCGCCGCCCGCAGGTGGTCGTTCTTCGGGTACGTCACCGGGCCGGCGAAGGACAGGAACCAGCCGTGCTCCGCGGCCAGGGTGGCCATCTCCTCGTCGCCGGAGTAGCAGTGGAACACCGTGCGCTCCGGGGCGCCGTCGGCCAGCAGCACGTCGATCACCTGGGCGTGCGCGTCCCGGTCGTGGATCTGCAGCGCCAGGCCGAGCTCCTTGGCCAGGGCGACGTGCGCGCGGAACGCCTCGCGCTGCACCGCCTCGCCGCGGGGGCCGGTGCGGAACAGGTCCATCCCCGTCTCCCCGATCGCGCGCACGCGGTCGTGCGACCGCGCCGCCTGCGCCACGCGGGCGAGCGCGTCGTCGAGGGGGACGGCGTGGTGCGGCGCCGGGTCGGGCTCGAGGCCGTCCGGGCCCACCTCCCGCACGCCGGCGTGCAGCACGGCCTCGTTGGGGTGGATCGCCACGGCGGCGAGCACGCCCGGGTGGCCCGCGCCGAGCAGGTCGACGGTCCAGTCGATGCCGGGCAGGTCGCAGCCCACCTGCACGACCCGGTCCACGCCGGCCGCCCCCGCGCGGGCGAGGTGCTCGGCGACGCTGGGCGACGGGACGTCGTCCGGGAGCACGCCCGCGATCGCGTCGAGGTGCGTGTGGTTGTCCGCGACCGGGACGGGCAGGGGCTCCGGGTCCGTCGGGAACCCGCGCTCGCGCTTGCGGGCCACGATCAGGCGTCGTCGGCGAGACGCGGGAAGAGCGCGGCGCCCTTCGTCACGGTGGTCCCCGCGGGCAGGGCCCCGAACGTGGCCGCGCCCGCGACCGGCTGCGCGTCGAGCGCGCCCAGCGCGGGCTCGGCGCCCAGCGCCTCCCACAGCGCCTGGGCAGCCTTCGGCGTCACCGGGTTGAGCAGCACGGCGAGCGAGCGCAGCGCCTCCGCGGCGGTCACGAGGGACGTCGCGAGCCGGCCGCCGTCGACGCCGCGGCCGTCCTCGTCGGTCTCGCCGTCCGCCTTCGCGACCTTCCAGGGCTGCGTCTCGGTGAGGTAGACGTTGGTCGCGTCGACGAGCGTCCAGGCGGCGCCGACGGCGTCGTGGATCGCCAGCCGGTCGATGGCGGCCTCGGCGTCGGCGACGGCCTTCGCGGCGACCGCCTCGAGGTTCGTCTCGAGGTCGGTGGCCGGGCCGGGGGTCGGCAGCGTGCCGCCGAAGTACTTGCCGATCATCGCGGCCGTGCGCGACGCGAGGTTGCCGAACCCGTTGGCGAGCTCGCCGTGGTAGCGCGCGACCATGTCCTCCCAGGAGAACGAGCCGTCGCCGCCGAACGCGATGGTCCGCATGAAGTAGTAGCGGAACGCGTCCGAGCCGAACGTGTCGATGATGTCGGCGGGCGCGATGCCGGTCAGGCGCGACTTGCTCATCTTCTCGCCGCCCACCAGCAGCCAGCCGTGCGCGAAGACGCGCTTCGGCAGCGGCAGCCCGGCCGCCATGAGCATCGCCGGCCAGATGACGGCGTGGAACCGCAGGATGTCCTTGCCGACCAGGTGCACGTCGGCCGGCCACGTCCGCGCGAACTTGTCCCGCGCCGCCTCGTCGTCGGCGCCGTAGCCGACGGCCGTGGCGTAGTTGAGCAGCGCGTCGAACCACACGTACAGCACGTGCTTGTCGTCCCACGGGATCGGGATGCCCCAGTCGAACGTGGACCGCGAGATCGACAGGTCCTGCAGGCCCTGCTTGACGAAGCCGATGACCTCGTTGCGGGCGCTGGCCGGCTGCACGAACTCGGGGTGGTCCTCGTACAGCGCGAGGAGGCGGTCCGCGTACGCGCTCATCCGGAAGAAGTAGTTCTCCTCCGCGAGCATCTCCACCGGCTTGAGGTGGATGGGGCACAGCTTCTGGCCCTCGTGCTCGCCGGTGCCGTCGACCAGGTCGCCCGGGAGCTTGTACTCCTCGCAGCCCACGCAGTACGGGCCCTCGTACGAGCCGGAGTAGATCTCGCCCTTGTCGTACAGGTCCTGCAGGAAGGTCTGTACCGCGGTCTCGTGCCGCTCCTGCGTGGTGCGGATGAAGTCGTCGTTGCGCACGTCGAGCGTCTCCAGCACGGGCTTCCACGCCGACTCGACGAGGCGGTCGGCCCACTCCTGCGGGCTGACGCCGTTCGCCTCGGCGGTGCGCAGCACCTTCTCGCCGTGCTCGTCGGTGCCGGTGAGGAACCAGACGTCCTCCTGGCGCTGGCGGTGCCAGCGGGTGACGACGTCGGCCGCGACCGTCGTGTACGCGTGCCCGATGTGGGGGGCGTCGTTGACGTAGTAGATCGGCGTCGTCAGGTAGAAGGTCGCGGGCTCCGGCATGGTGCCCATCGTAGTTGCGCCCCGGCGGCGACCCGCGTCACGCCTTCGCGCGCAGCCGCTCCAGCTCCTCCTCGACGATCGAGTCGTCGAGCTTGGTGAACACGGGGGCGGGCTTCGCGACCCCGGTGCCCGGCACGACGGGGCGCGACTCCCACGCCGGGAACCCGTCCTCGCCCCGGTAGTCGCCGGTGATCACCGGGTAGGTGCGCGAGTCGTCGTCCAGGTCGGTGACCTCGTCGATGCGCGGCTGGGGCGCGAACGTCCCGGTGCCGCCGAACGTCTCGTGCACCTGCTGCGCCGAGTGCGGCAGGAACGGGCTGAGCAGGGTGTTGCAGTCGCTCACCGCCTGCGTGACCGTGTGCAGCACCGTGGCGAGGCGGTCGGGGTCCGTCTTGAGCTTCCACGGCTCGGTCTCGGACACGTACCGGTTGACGTCGCCGACGACGCGCATGGCCTCGGCGACCGCCGCCCGCTGACGGTTGGACTCGATGAGCCCGCCCACCGTGCCGAACGCCGCGGACGTCGCGGCCAGGACGCCGCGGTCGACGTCGGTCAGCTCGCCCGGCGTCGGGACCTGCCCGAAGTTCTTGTGCACCATGCTCGCGGTGCGGTTGACGAGGTTGCCCCAGCCCGCGACGAGCTCGTCGTTGGTGCGGCGCAGGAAGCTGTCCCACGTGAAGTCGACGTCCTGGCTCTCCGGGCCGGCGGCCGCCACGTAGTAGCGGAACGCGTCGGGCTGGTAGCGCGCGAGCATGTCGCGGACGTAGATGACCACGCCGCGCGAGCTCGAGAACTTCTGGCCCTCCACGTTGAGGAACTCCGAGCTGACCACCTCGGTGGGCAGCTGCAGCGTCCCGTACGGGCCCGGCGCCCCGCCGCGCGTGCCCTTCCCGTCGTAGGCCAGCAGCTCCGCCGGCCAGATCTGGGAGTGGAACGTGATGTTGTCCTTGCCCATGAAGTAGAAGGAGCGCGCGGTCTCCTCGGTCCAGAACGCGCGCCACGCCTCCGGGTCGCCCGTGCGGCGGGCCCACTCGATCGACGCGGACAGGTACCCGATGACGGCGTCGAACCACACGTACAGCCGCTTGGTCGGGTTCTGCTCCCAGCCCTCCAGCGGCACCGGGATGCCCCAGTCGATGTCGCGCGTCATGGCGCGCGGGCGCACGTCGTCGAGCAGGTTGAGGCTGAAGTTCAGCACGTTGGGCCGCCAGCCCGTGCGGGTGCGCAACCAGTCCCCCAGCGCGTCGGCGAGCGCCGGCAGGTCGAGGAAGAAGTGGTTCGACTCGACGAACTTCGGCGTCTCCCCGTTGATGCGGCTGCGCGGGTTGATCAGGTCGATCGGGTCCAGCTGGTTGCCGCAGTTGTCGCACTGGTCGCCGCGCGCGCCGTCGTACCCGCAGATGGGGCAGGTGCCCTCGATGAAGCGGTCGGGCAGCGTGCGGCCGGTGGACGGGGAGATCGCGCCCATCGTGGTCTTCTCGACCATGTAGCCGTTCTTGTGCACCGTGCGGAACATCTCCTGCACGACGGCGTAGTGGTTGCGCGTCGTCGTGCGGGTGAACAGGTCGTAGGACAGGCCGAGCGAGGTGAGGTCCTCGACGATGACGCGGTTGTAGCGGTCCGCGAGCTGCTGGGGGGTGACCCCCTCCTGCTCCGCCTGCACGAGGATCGGCGTCCCGTGCTCGTCGGTGCCGGACACCATCAGCACGTCGTGACCCGCCATGCGCATGTGCCGGCTGAAGACGTCGGAGGGAACGCCGAAGCCGGCGACATGGCCGATGTGCCGCGGGCCGTTGGCGTAGGGCCAGGCCACGGCGGAGAGGATGTGGGTCACGCCCGCGATTCTAGGGTCCGGTCCGCGACGGCGTCCGTGCCGTCCCGCACCGCGAGCCTGGTCCGCGGAACGTCAGCGGAAGGTCACGCGCACCAGGCGGTCGTCGCCGTCGCGCGGGGACCCGCGGCCGTCGGTGTTGTTGGTCAGCACCCACAGCCCGTCCGCGTCGCCGCCGCCGCGGACGACGGGCGCGACGTTGCGGAGCCGGCCCAGCTCGCCGGTGAGCAGCGCCTGGGGTTCCCCGAGCGGGTCTCCCAGCGGCACCCGCCAGAGGCGTTCGCCGCGCAGGCCCGCGAGGTAGACGGCGTCGTCGGTGACGGCCAGGCCGGACGGCGACGCATCCGCCGTGGACCACCAGGCGACGGGGACCACGGTGCCGGCGGTCTCCTGCCCCTCGGTCCCCGGGCCCTCGACGTCGGGCCACCCGTAGTTGCCGCCCGGCTCGATCACGTTGAGCTCGTCCCAGGTGTTCTGCCCGAACTCGCCCGCGACCATCCGGCCCGACGCGTCCCACCCCAGGCCCTGGACGTTGCGGTGGCCGAGTGTCCAGACCGGGGAGCCGGGGTCGGGGTTGCCCGGCGCCGGGTCGCCGTCCGGCGTGACGCGCAGGATCTTGCCGCCCAGCGACCCCGGGTCCTGCGACGCCGCCCCGTCCCCCGCGTCGCCCGTGCCGACGTACAGGAACCCGTCCGGCCCGAACGCCAGACCGCCGCCGTCGTGGTGCCCGGCGCGGGGGATGCCGCCGAGGACGGTCGTGAGCTCGCCGAGCGTCGTCCCGTCCAGCGTGCCGCGCAGCACCGCGTTGTCGTCGGCGCCCGTGCGGTAGACGAAGACGTCGCCCGACGCCGGGTCGCGGGCCACGCCCAGCAGGCCGCCCTCGCCGTCGGGCGTGGTCTGCGCGACGAGGGTCTCCGCGCCCGGCCCGGCGACCTCCGTCGTCGTGCCGGCGTCGGGGTCCACGACCACCAGCCGCGCCTCGTCGCGCAGGCTGATCAGCAGCGTGCCGTCCGGCAGCGTGGCCAGGCCCCAGGGCACCGGGAGCCCGTCGACGACCGTCTCGACCGACACGTCGGGGGCGGGCTGCGGCGACGCCGAGGTCGGCGCAGGGGTGGAGGTCGAGGCCGACGGCGACCCGCCGTCCTCGGCCGGGCTGCACGCGACCGCCGCGAGGAGCAGCCCCACGACGGTGGCGACGCCCGCCGTGCGGCGGCGCAGGTGCCCGGCCATGCCTCCATCCTGCGGCGGCCCGCGTCCGTCCGTCGACCGGCACCGTCGACACCGCGTCCCGACGCTGGCATGATCACCCCAAGAGACGGTCAAGGGAGACTGCCATGTCGATCACGGAACGCCTGCGACTCCTGCTCCGGCGCGGCGAGAAGGTGTCCCCGCTCGAGCGCCCGCGAGACCTCCCGCCGCACTCCCCGGCCCCGTCGCTGGCGCACGAGCTGGGTCGCCCCGTCGCCGGCACGATGGCCGTGCAGCCGCTGTACTGCCCCGACTCCTCCGGCGGCGGGTACTGCTGACTCCCGGGGCCGCGCCCGGGCGAGGTCCGAGCGGTGGCAGGGTGGGTGCCATGACCGAGAGCACCGTCCCCGCGTCCGCGGGCCGCGCCCTGATCGTCGTCGACGTCCAGCCCACGTTCTGCGAGGGCGGCGAGCTCGCCGTCGACGGCGGCAACCGGGTCGCCGCGGACGTCGCGGCCTACGTCGCCGCGCACCGCGACCGGTACGAGATCGTCGTGACCACGCAGGACTGGCACGTCGACCCGGGCGACCACTTCAGCGACCACCCCGACTTCGTCGACTCCTGGCCGCCGCACGGCATCGCCGGCACGCCGAACGCGGAGCTGCACCCGGCCCTCGCCGGCCTGCACCCCGACGTCTCCGTGAAGAAGGGTCAGTACGCCCACGGCTACTCCGGGTTCGAGGGCACCGACGACGCGGGCCGCACGCTGGCGCAGGCCCTGAGCGACGCCCGCGTGGAGGCGGTCGACGTCGTCGGCCTGGTCGAGTCGCACTGCGTGAAGCGCACCGCTCTCGACGCCGTCGGGCTGGGCCTCGTCACGCGGGTGCTCACCGACCTCACCATCCCCGTCAGCCCCGAGCAGGGCGAGCAGGCCCGCGCCGAGCTGGCAGCGGCGGGCGTCGGGCTGGTCCCCTCCACCGCGAGGTAGTTCGACACTCGCCGAGGTAGTGGACTGGACCACTACTTCGGGGAGTGTCGGACTACCGCGAGGCCGTCCGTACTACCTCGCGGCGAGGGCGGCGGCGTAGAGGTCGCGCTTGGGCACGCCGGCGGCGGTCGCGACGTCGGCGACGGCGGCCTTGAGCCGCTCCCCCGCCGCGACGCGTGCCAGCACCTCGGGCACGAGGTCCTCGACGCTGGGCGCGGCGCCGGCCGGGGCCCCGCCGACGACGACGCAGATCTCGCCGCGCAGGCCGTCGCCGTCGGCCGCGCGGGCGTCCACCTCGGCGACGACGTCGGCGAGCGGCCCGCGCAGCACCTCCTCGTAGGTCTTGGTCAGCTCCCGGCACACCGCGACGGGCCGGTCCCCGCCGAACGCGTCCGCCATCGCGCGCAGGGTGTCGGCGATGCGGTGCGGCGCCTCGAAGAAGACCATCGTGCGCGGCTCGGCCGCGAGCGCCCCCAGCCACCGCGACCGCTCCCCCGGCTTGCGCGGGACGAAGCCGTCGAAGGTGAACCGGTCCGTCGGCAGCCCGGACAGCGCGAGAGCGGTCAGCACCGCCGACGGGCCCGGCGCAGCCGTGACGCGCTCGCCGCGCTCGACGGCGCGGGCCACGACGCGGTAGCCCGGGTCGGACACGGCGGGCATGCCCGCGTCGGACACCACGAGCACGGTGCCGCCGTCGGCGACGACGTCGAGCAGCTCGTCGGCGCGCGCCGCCTCGTTGTGCTCGTGGTACGACGTGACCCGCCCCCCGACCGTCACCCCGAGGCGCTGGGCGAGGGCGTGCAGCCGGCGCGTGTCCTCGGCCGCGACGACGTCCGCCTCGGCGAGCAGCCGGCGCAGCCGCGGCGACGCGTCCTCGGCGTTCCCGATCGGCGTCGCGGCCAGCACGACCGCCCCGGCCTCGGCGCGCGGGACGGGACGGGGTGCGTCGGCGGGTGCGACGGAATGCTCGGCGGTCATGGTGACCAGCGTCCCACGCCCCCTACGATGACCCGGGTGACCGCCCCCGACGCCGACGCCACAGCCACCGGCGATCCCGCGCCCGCGGGCACGCCGCCGGACCACGGCCGCCATCGCGCGGCCGACTCCCCGCTCCCCGGCCCCGAGGTCCCCGTCGCCGACGCCCCCGACCCCGGCGCCCGCGGCCACGACGGCGCCGGTGGCCTTCCGCCGGCGTTCCCGGGCGGCCCGGCGGCGGCGTTCCCGCCGGTCCCGGAGGAGGCGCCCGACCCCCGCTCCACGCAGGCGCGCCTGCTGGACCGGCTGCTCGGCGAGCGGCGGGTGCGGCTCGACCTGCGCCGCCGCGACCGGTTCTGGGGCTGGTTCGGCACGATCGTCGTGACGCTGCTCGCCGCCGCGACGCGGCTGTGGAACCTGGGCCAGCCGCACCAGCTCGTGTTCGACGAGACGTACTACGTCAAGGACGCGTTCACGCTGGGCCGGCTGGGCTTCGAGGCGCAGTGGCCCGACGAGCCGAACCCGGCGTTCGAGGCCGGCGACGTGCTCACCTACCTCGACAAGACGGCCTACGTCGTCCACCCCCCGATCGGCAAGTGGATGATCTGGCTCGGCATGGAGGCGGGCGGCGGCGCCACCAGCTCGTTCGCGTGGCGGCTCGCGAGCGCCGTCGTCGGCATCCTCGCCGTGTTCCTCCTGGTCCGGATCGCGCGCCGCCTCTTCGCGTCGTCGGCGATGGGCGTCGCCGCGGGCCTGCTCATGGCGATCGACGGCGAGGCGATCGTGCACTCCCGGACGGCGTTGCTCGACCAGTTCCTCATGCTGTGGGTGCTTGTCGCGTTCGGCTGCCTGGTCATGGACCGGGAGCAGGCCCGGCGGCGGCTCGCCGGCCGCGTCGCGGAGATCCTCGACGCGGGCGGCACCGTGGCGCGCTACGGCCCGCGGCTCGGGTTCCGCTGGTGGCGACTCGCCGCCGGCGTCAGCCTCGGGCTCGCGTGCGGCACCAAGTGGTCCGGGCTGTGGTTCGTCGCCGTCTTCGGCATCCTCACCGTGCTGTGGGACCTGGCGGCGCGCCGCGCGGCCGGCGTCGGCCGCTGGTGGGAGGACTCCCTGGTCGTGGACGCCGTGCCGGCTTTCCTCACGATCGTGCCCACGGCGTTCGTCGTGTACCTCGCGTCGTGGTGGTCGTGGTTCACGCACGCCGGCTCGTACCTGCGGCAGTGGGCCGCGGAGCATCCCGGCGAGGGAGTCACCTGGCTGCCCGACCCGCTGCGCAGCCTGCTCGAGTACCACCGGCAGATGTGGGACTTCCACACGGGCCTCTCCTCCGACCACCCGTACGCGTCGCACCCGCTGGGCTGGATCGTGCAGTGGCGCCCCACGTCGTTCTTCTGGGAGAAGCAGCAGCCCGGCGAGGGCACCTGCCCGTCCGACGCCGTGGATGCGTGCGCCCGCGCCGTCACGTCGCTCGGCAACCCGCTCCTGTGGCTGCTGGCGGCGCTCGCGATCGTCGCGACGATCTGGCTGGGGATCCGCTTCCGCGACTGGCGCGCCGTCGCCGTGCTCAGCGGTACGGCCGCCGGCTGGCTGCCGTGGTTCGCGTACGCGCCGCCGTTCAGCGACCGCACGATCTTCACCTTCTACACGATCGCGTTCACGCCGTGGGTGGTGCTGACCCTGGTCTACCCGATGGTGGTGGCCCTCGAACGCACCGAGGGGCGTCGCCGCGAGCGCGGCCTCGTCGTCGCGGGCATCCTCGCCGTCCTGCTCGTGATCCTCGCGGTGTCGGCGATCTTCTACCCGCTGTGGACCGGCATGCAGGTGCCGTACCCCTACTGGCAGAACGTCATGCGCCTGGAGTCCTGGATCTAGCCCCCGAGACGTTGTGAGCGGGGGGTTGGGCTTGCGGCTTTGTTGCCGACCATGCACACCCCACCCCCCCCCCACCCCCCCCCGCCGGCCCCCGCCCCCCCCCGCGCCC
>NZ_JBSGUW010000009.1:29606-103516 GCF_053608125.1 Isoptericola sp. NPDC055063
TTTCCTTTTTTCCGGCAAAAGACACTCCCCCACCCCCCCGCTCACAACGCTCAGGCGGTGGGCCAGTCCACCTGCGGGGTCTCGTGGAACGCCCAGCCGGTCTCGCGCCACCCCGGCGCCTGCGCGGCGACGCGGGCGCGGAACGCGTCCCAGTCCTTGCGCTCCGGAGCGGTCCAGGCGACCTCGGCGACGGCGCCCAGGCGCGGCAGCAGCATGGAGAACAGCTCGTCGCGGGTGGTGATCGTCTCGGTCCAGACGGCGGCCTCGACGCCCTCGACGGAGTCGGCGGGCAGCCCGTCGATGACGGCGGTGGGCTCCCACTCGTAGGAGTCGCGCAGCTCGACGTAGCCGGCCCAGTGCAGGCCCAGCTCGTGCTCGGGGGTGTACTTCATGTCCAGGTAGGCGTGGTTGCCGGGCGACATGATGAACCGCGCGCCGGCCTCGGCCGCGGCGACGAACCTGGCGAACTCCTCGCCCTTCGGCTCCCAGTACTGCAACAGCGTGCCGGGCTCCACGGGTCCGCGGGCGCCCTCCTGCCAGAAGATCGGCGTCTTGCCGTGCTCGCGCACGATGCGGCCCGCGAGCTCGACGAACTTCGCGAACTCCTCGACCTCCATCGTGTGCACCTCGTCGCCGCCCACGTGCACCCAGTCGCCGTCGGTCATGGCGGCGATGTCGCCGATGACGTCGCGCAGGAACGGCTCCGTCGCGGGGTTGTCGAACCACAGGCGCGAGAAGCCGACCTCGATGCCGTCGTACTTCTCGGTCGCCAGACCGTCCTGGGTGAGGGAGCCGTAGACCTGCAGCGCGGCGTTGATGTGCCCCGGCATGTCGAACTCCGGCACGATCGTGACGAACCGCGCCGCGGCGTACTCCTGCAGCTCGCGGTAGTCGTCGGTGGTGAGGAAGCCGGCGGTGCCGCCGCCCACCTGGTTGTCCGACGCCTTCTCCAGCTCGGGGCGCGACGGCGTCTCGATCCGCCAGCCCTGGTCGTCGGTGAGGTGCAGGTGCAGCACCCGCAGCTTGAACGCCGCGACCAGGTCGACGACGGCGCGGATGTCCTCGGGGGCGAACCAGTGCCGCACGACGTCGAACGACAGGCCCCGCCAGCGGTAGCGCGGCGCGTCGTGCACGACGACGGCGGGCACCTCGCGGGCGCCCTCGGCCGTGGTCGTGACGAGCTGACGGAGCGTGCGCGCGGCGTGCAGCAGCCCGACGGGCTCCGCCGCGGTCGCCTCGACCCCCGCGGTCGTGACGCGCAGCGTGTAGCGCTCGGGGTTGTCGGAGCCCTCGGGCCCGGCCGCGTCGTCGAGCCGCAGCACCACCGGGGTGGCCCCGTCCTCGCCGGCACCGTCGGTGACGACGCGGACGCCGGCGGCCGCGAGCTGCTCGGCCGCCAGGGCGGAGAGGGAGTCGTCCGGGGCGACGACGACGGCCGCGTCCAGGGCGAGCGACGGCGCGTCGTGGCCTTCGACGGCAGCGCCCTCGACGACGGTGGGCCACGGGATGAGAGGCAGCACGGGGATCAGTCTCCAGACGCGGGTCGAATCGTTACGTTAACGATCCTGCCGAATAGGAGGAACCCGTGTCAACGACGCTGTCCGAGGCGCGCTCCAACAACGCCGCACCACCGGCGCCCGGGCGTGGGCGCGCTCAGTAGGTGTCGATCACGACCGGCGCCGGGTCGGCGGGCAGCACCGAGTCGAGCACGCCCACGGCCGGACCGGACCAGCCCAGCCGGACCCCCTTCGGGACGTCGGCGCTCACCTGGTTCCACACCCACTCGCCCGTCGTGACGCCGCCGGTCCGGTCGGCGACGACCGCGACCTCGACCTGCGGCAGCGAGTGCAGCAGCTCGCGGTCGGGCACCGACTCCGGCCGCGTCTGGTGCACGACGAGCAGCGCCGGCGGCAGCCCCTCGCGGGAGACGAGGTCGGCCAGGTAGGCGGTGACCTCGTCGAGCTCGTCGGCGGTCATCTCGTGCGAGGTGGTGGAGGCTCCGTCCCCCACCCGCTTCTCCGGCCGCACGGACACGCCGACGCCGGACGAACCCAGCAGAGGCTCCGCCGCGCGCACTTGGTCCGCGACCGGCGCGGGGCCGGCCCCGATGTCGAGCAGCACGTAGACCCCGGCGTCGCGGGCCGCGGAGACGAGGGGGCGCAGCGCCTCGACGTCCTCCTGCGTGACCCAGTCGCCGTCGTCGCCGGGGCTGGTCGCCGTCGTGCTCACGGGGAGCACGAGCGTCGGCACGACCGGGCCCACGTCGTCGCCCCCGTCGGTCCCGGTGTCGGTCCCGTCGGCGGGCGTGTACGCGGCGGCCGCGGCCTGCGCCCGCGCGACCGCCGTCGCCGGGTCGTCCCAGACCGTCGCGGGGACGGTGACGTACCGCGCGGGCAGCAGGTGCTGGCTGCCGGTGGGCAGCAGCGCGGCCCGCTCGGCGGCCGCGACACGCCAGGCGAACGTGGCCGCGTCCCCGAACGACCGGCCCACCCCCACGACGGTGAGGGCCTGCGCCCGGTCGACGGTCTGCACCACGTCGCGCGAGCCGAGATCCCCGCCGGGCACCCGGGTCGTCACGGCGCCGGCCGCGCGCAGGGACGCGATCGCGGCCTCCTGCCCCTCCGCCGGGTCGATGAGCGCCAGCACCTCCCGCAGGAGCCGCGGCCCGCCAGGCTCGGAACCGCCCTCGCCGTCGGACGCGGACGGCGACGACGTCACGTCGCCCCCCAGCATCCCGTCGAGCTGGTCGGCGAGGTCGTCCAGGTCGTCGTCCTCGAGCGTGGGGCCCGCGCCGTCGACGCCGTCGAGCACGTCGGGAGCGATGTCGAGCACCTGCACGCCGGCCGCCTCCGCGGCCTGGCGCGACGCCGCGTCGTCCTCGTCCCGGGTGGTGCCGTCCTCGCCGCCGCGGACGTCGTCACCGGTGACGACCACGGCCACGCGCGCGCCGAGCCGCCCGAGCTCCTCCGTCACGCCCGCGCCGGTGCCGTCGGTCAGCAGCGCGGGAGCGTGCACGGCCACGGCCGTGGCCGCGAGGGCGGGCAGCGCGTCCTGGTCGTCGGCGTCCGCCAGCACCACGATCTCCGATCGCGCGTAGACCGTCTGGCTCGTGGTCAGCGCCAGCTCGACCGGGTCCGCGGAGTCCAGCAGCACGGTGTGGTCCGGCAGGTCGCGCACCGCGACCGACGACGCCGCCGCCGGGGAGGCCGACGAACCGTCGGGGGGCGACGCCGTGCAGCCTGCGAGGGCGAGTGCACCGGTCAGGACGACGACGGGCAGGACGAATCGGACGTTCCGGAGGGGCACTCCCTCATCTTTGCGCATCCTGCGGCCGGGGTCGACGTCGTCCCGTCCGGCGTCCCGGGCCGTCGGCGTGCGGCCCCCGCGCCCGGGCCTTGCCACGCGGCGTCGTCACCTGCGACGGCGCCGCGGGCGTCGCGCCCCGCGGCGACGGCGTCGGCGCGAGACCCGCCGGTAAGTTCCTCGGGATGGACGGACATCTCCCGGCATGAACAGTTCTCCTCGGGCGCCGTCGCCGCCGCGCGACGGCGTGCCCCCGGACGAGGCCCGGGTCGCCGACTGGTGGCGCCGTCACGCGCCGCGCGTCCAGGCGTACGCGATGCGGCACGTCGACGCCCACGCCGCGCAGGAGGTCGTGTCCGAGACGTTCCTCGTCGCGTGGCGCCGGCACGGCGCCGGGACGGACGAGATTCCCGACGACGAGGTGCTGCCGTGGCTCGTCGGCGTGGCCCGCAACGTCATCCGCAACGCTCACCGGTCCACGCGGCGGTCCGCCGCCCTCGTCGCCCGGCTCGGCACCGTTGCCGGGCGCGACGCCGCGGCCCCCGCCCCCGACTCCGCGGTGGCGGAGCGCGCGCACGTGCTCCTCGCGCTGGCGCGGCTGACGGAGAAGGATCGCGAGGCGCTCCTCCTCGTCGCGTGGGACGGGTTGTCGCGGGAGCAGGCCGCCCGTGTCGCGGGCTGCCGGCTGGGCACGTTCGACGTCCGCCTCTCCCGGGCCCGCCGCAGGCTCACCGAGCTGCTCGACGCCGACGACCTGGGCTCGGCCGTCCCGAGCCCGGCCGCGCCACCACGCCGTCCCCCTGCGCCGGATCTTCTCGCCACCCACCCCCTTCCCGATCGTCCCGCCGGAGGTCACCGATGACTCGCGACCCACTCGACCGTGTGGCGGCTCTCGCGCCGAACCTTCCGGTCGACCCCGAGGGGTTGGCCGCCGCTCGGCGCGGCGCCGAGGCCGGTCGCGCCGATCACGCCCGGCGTCGGCCCGCACCGCACCGCGACGGCCGTCGTCGCGCGTCGGTCCCCTGGTCCCGGCTCGCGCTCACCGCCGGCCTGGCGACCGCGGCGGCCGCGGCGGTCCTGGCCGTCGCCGTCGTGGCGACCCCTGGTGCGGACCCCGGGAAGGCGCCGTCCGGCCCGCTCGGTCTGGTCCCCGCCGCCGCGGCGGCGGACCCGTCCTGCAGCGCGGCGGAGGTGGACGCCGACCTGTCGACGCCGATGCCGCGCGACACCTGGGCCGACAGCCCCGTCGCGGACGTCGCGGCAGTGGTGGGGCAGGGGCGCGCGGGCCGGGTCACGGCCTTCGAGAACTTCCGGCACTGCCCGGTCGCGGTCGCGTCGGCCGTGGTCTACGCCCCCGGCGCCGTGCAGGGGCTCAACGTCTATCGCGACGTCGCGGCCGGGCCCCTCACCCGGATCGAGGACCTCGGCTCGGCCGACCAGGTCACGCTCCGCGGCGCGGACGGCTGGGTGCTCGCGTGGGTCAACGACCCGGACGTCCCCCGTCAGCGCCTCACGTGGATCGACGGGAGCGGCGTCCGCTGGTACGCCGTCGCCGAGGGCATGGCGGAGAAGGAGACCGTGACCCTGCTCGACGCCCTGGAGTTCGACGCCGACGGCATCCTGGACCCGGCCAGCGTCCCGGCCGGCTTCGAGAGCGCGCCCGTGATCGACCCGGAGGTCGGGGAACGGTCGACGTACCGCTGGTCCGTCGAGTACGGGCCGGACGACCGCGTCGTCACCCGCGACGCGGACGGTGGGCACGTCGAGGTCCCCGGGCCGTCGTCCGCGCTCCTCGAGGTGACGACCCCGGCGATCGCGCCCGTCGAGGCGGAGGTGGCCGAGTTCGGGCTCCAGCTCGTCGACCTCAACGGGGTGCGCGCCGTCTGGACGCCCCAGGGGCAGGGAGGTGCCGAGCTGCGGTGGGTGCGGTCGGGCGTGCGGTACCGGCTGGTCGCGCAGGTCGACACCCTCGACGCGATGCGGACGATCGCGCGGTCCGTCGAGCACGTCGACCTGGACGATCCGCGCCTGCGCTGAGACGGGCCGCGGACGGCGCCCCGCCCCGAGGCCGTGCGCGTGCGCCGCGCTCCGGACACGCCGAAGGCCGCCGCACGATGTGCGACGGCCTTCGGCTTTCGGTGGAGCTAGGGGGATTCGAACCCCCGACCTTCTCCAAGAAGCTCGGGCCCGACTCCAGCCGACCGAGGCGCGTGTGGTCTTGTTCTGTTCATGACTCGCGGAGCCGCAGAAACGCTGAAATCTCGCGGATCGCGTACCCCGATTCTGCCACCCTCAGGCGGGGCAAGACCAGGGGCAACCGTGCTCGCGCATGCACCGCCGGAGCGCGGCAATCGCGTGGCACGAGCCCCAATCCGTGGCACGACGCGTGGCACGATGTGAACCGCAAGAGCGATGACCTTGGCCAGCTCACCGAGACCGACGGAACGCCGACCTGCTACCCCTAACGCACTCCTCGCCGCCCTCATCACCGACGCCAGCTGAGCCCGGAATGGAGCACACCACGACCACGACGGTCGGCGCGGTCGACGTCCACTACGACGACCAGGGCGGAGCCAGGTCGGCCCTCGTCGTGTGCCGCGACCTGACACTCTCTACAACAAAGTCCGAGCACGTCACCGACATCGCCGAGGTCGAGCCCTACGAGCCCGGGGCACTGTTCAAGCGGGAACTCCCATGCATCCACGCCGTCCTCGACCTCGGCCCCCACCTCGACCTGCTCGTCATCGACGGATACGCCACCCTCGACCCCCACGGCCGCGCCGGGCTCGGAGCGCACGCCTCCGAGACAATCGGAGTCCCGGTCATCGGCGTCGCCAAGACTCCGTTCCGCACCGCAACGCACGCCGCCGAGGTGCTCCGCGGCATCGCGACGCGCCCCCTCTACGTCACCGCCACCGGGCTCGACGTTGCCGAGGCAGCGCGGATCGTCAAGGCGATGACAGGGCCGAACCGGATCCCCGACGCACTGGCAAGAGTGGACCGCCTCGCGCGCGGCCGAACTCAGCCCAATTCGCGGTCACGGCCGAGCAGGTGAGGTCTACACGACCCGGCGCCACGACCTACTCAACCGCGCAGCCTGAAGCACCCCAGGGTTCAGCCCGCGTAGGAGCGGCAGAGGACCTGGGCGCTTCACCATCGCGCTGTCCCGGATCCGCTACGACGACCGCACCCGCGACTACGTCGCCCGCCGCACCAGCGAAGGTAAGACCGACCGTGAGATCCGACGCTGTCTCAAGCGCTACATAGCCCGAGACCTCTACCGCCTACTCGAGGCAGCCCCGATCACCGCTTGACGAACCAAAGGAGCGTCGCACCACAGCGACCGCGGAGTCCAATATCGGGCAATTCAGTACACCGAGCGGCTCGCCGACGCCCTGGTCTCGGTCGACTCCAAGGGCGACCTCGTACGACAACGCGATGGCCGAGGCGTTGAACTCGCTGTTCAAGGCCGAGTCCATCCGAATCCCGTCATGCGCCCGGCCGAGGGCTCGAAGTCCGTCACGGACGTGGAGTCGCCATTGCAGAGTACACCGACTGGTTCAACCACCGACGCCTGCACGGCGAGACCGGGCTCGTCCCGCCGGCCGAGTTCGAGGACAAGTTCTGGCAGCACCACTACGCTCCAGACAACCCGGTCGAACTCGCAGCCGGAGCCAGGTAACCGAGCCTCCACCGAGCCCGGGGCTATTCAGTACTCTGCGGAGACGCGGACGGAATCAACTGCGTCCTCGACAGTGCCCGCAATCCGTTGCTACGGCCGATTGACACCAACCTGCGGTATGCGAAGAGCGATCACAACTGTTCGCGCGCTTCGGAGAGCAACCACTCGACTACGCCCAACGGAACATCGTCTTCGAAGAGGCTGACCGTCCTCATTCCGGTTTCATCATCTTCGAACACTTCGGCCACCCTCGCGCCAGTGTCGTGTGTGACTTCTAACGCCATCCCATCTCGCTCACCGACCGAACTCACCAAAAGTAATCGGTATCCGGCAATCATGATCTCGGCTCCAGAAGCCCCATAAACGTACCGTTGTTGTTAAGACGCATTCCGCGCCCACTTGAATCCCAAATATTCGTCACGTTGTCCAGCACCTCCGTCCGCACTCCGGGATCCCCAAGCATCTCATCCAGCAGGTCCATGCCCTGCTGGTTGCGTGCGGCGGGGTTTCCGGTCGACATCCCGCGGAAGACGCTACCAGGACGGTCGGAGTGCTTCTGCAAAGCGCGCCCGACCCTGGTCAGGCCCGCCTTGTCTGGTGCGCCCGCGGCGGCACGAATGTCAGCCGGCGTGAATCGTCCGAAGACTCGGGCTAGGTCAGATGCATCGTCGGCAGCCTCAGCGATCTCACCGATTCGCTTGGAGATCCTTCCCGCCGAAGCGGCCATTCCATAAGGACCGGGAACTGCGGCACCACAGGAAATGCTCGCATCGACGGTGCTACCTTCAGCCCAATACCACGCACAGTTTCCAGTATCGGCAAGGACGCCTGCCCCCGGCAATTGGCCAGCAATATCGAGTGTCAGGTGAGGGTCCTCCTCGCCCGCCGCTGCGAAGTCGCAAGCAAGTGCCCCTGAGACCCAGGTCCCTGTGTACATGGGTGCCACGTCCGCGCAAGCGGCTGCGTCGAACCCTCCACCGGTCTCGGCTTCTCCAATGGAGACCACCGTTCCGGTGTTCTCGAACTTCTCGCCATACTGCCATTCGCCACCAGACTTTGAACACGAGTACGTCGCGCAGTCGTCGGGACGATGGCCATCCATCTCAACTAGGTTGATCGGGTCTCCGCTCGTGAACGCGTAGCGGTTGCCGGTGTACGGGTCGCCTCCGAGACCCATGTCCGCGAGCGCCCCGTTGTACATGTCCCGCGTCGTGAACCGGTTGAGGCCGGGGTCGTAGTCGCGGAACCCCATGTCATAGGTGCCGGAGCCGGCGTTGAGGCGCTTGGAGTTGTACCTGTATGCGTTGTACGGCTCCGCCGCGGCGGGGTCGCCGGCCTCGGGCTTGTCGATCCCGGAGAACTCGGTGGTGTCGTCGGACCCGTAGGCGGTGTACCCGTAGGTCGCCGTGGTGTTGCCGGTCTCGTCGGTCAGGGTCTCGACGTCGGTGCGCGCGTTGTACCCGTAGTACGCCGTCTCTCCCACCTCGACGCCGGCCTCGGCGTCGGCCTGGTGGGAGATCTGCGACAGCCGCCCGCCCCACGGGGAGTACTGGTACGACTTCGACAGCTCGCCCGCGACCTCCTCGGTGAGGACCTCGGACGACAGACCCAGGTAGGTGTAGTCGGTCGTCTTGCCACCCGAGGTGGACGAGGTGGTGCGGTCCAGCGGATCGAACCGATAGGTCGTGGCGACCAGGGCTCCGGTGTCGTCCATCTTCTCGGACTTCACCACGTGGTCGAACCCGTCATACGTGCTGCGGGAGATCACCTTCCCCGCCGACGTGACCGACTGCTGGCGCCCGAACGGGTCATAGGTGTAGTTCGCCGTCTGCCCGCCGGTCGTGGCGGTCTGCAGCCGGTTGCGGTCATACGCGTAGGTCGTCGTCGCGCCCTTAAGCGTCTGGGAGATGACGTTCGCGTTCGCGTCGTGCACGTACACCTCGTCCGAGGCCCCGTTGCCGGTCTTGACCTTCTTCGCGAGCCGGTCGACCGGGTCGTACGTGTACGTCGTCGACGAGTCCAGGTACGCGCCATGGTCGTCCGCGTTCATCTTCGACGCCGCGTCCGTGGCCTGGTTGCCGTTCGCGTCATACGTGTACGCGTGCGACGCGACCAGCGTGCTGCCGTCCTTCTTCAACTCCTTGGTGGACTTCAGCGCCCCGTCCAGGAAGTACGCGTACGAGGTCACGTTCCCGTTCGGCTTCGTCTCGGACGCCTTCTGCGACCGGGCCGTGTACCCGTACGTCGTGGTCTTCACCGACCCCGGCGTCTCGCCGGTCGTGTCGGTCACCCCGACCGTCGCCAGCAGCTCGCGCGTGTCATAGGTGTACTCGCTGACCTGGTCCGGGTGCGTGACCTTCGTCGGCTGCCCGTTCACGTCATACACGTACGACGTGACGACCTTCGACGTCGCGGCCGGGTTCTCGGTCACCGACGACACCTGGTTCAGCTGGTCGTAGACCACCTTGTACGCGTCGATCCCCGCACCCGCGCCGCCCGCGTCCTTGGACGTGTCGTCGATGGTCTCCAGGTTGCCGTTCAGGTCGTACCCGTAGGTGAACGTCTTGCGCTCGGTGTCGGCGTCAGCGCTGTTGTCGCGCACCAGCTTCACCGCGTCCGCGACCACCACTCCCGTGGCCGACGGCACCAGCGACAGGGACGTCGTCTCGTTCTTGTCGAGCTCGTACGACCCGACCTTCTTCCACGCCCCCGCCCCGGCGGACTGGTCCACCGTGACCTTCGGCTCCACGACCTGCGCGCCGTCGCTGCCCGCGGCAACCTCCGGGTCGCCGTGCGCGAGGGTGAACGCGGCGTCCTTCGCCGCACCCGTCACGTTCGGGTACGCGACGTACAGGTCGTAGGTCCCGTTCGCGGGCACGTCCAGGCTCCACGTGAACGCGTCCGCGCCCGGCGTCGCCGTCGCCGCGTGCGTGCGGTGGTCGATGCCCTGCTGACCGGTGACGTCACCGGTCGCCCAGGTGCCCTTGACCGTCGTCGACTGGCGGTCGGAGTTGTCCGCGAGGACCTCGTTCGACCCCACCGGGACACCGTCGTCCGCCATCGACTTCAGCTTCCCGTCCGGGAAGTACGACCACGTCATCGTGCGGTTCGCCGAACCACCCGCGGACGTCAGCGTGCGCGCCGTCTGCTGGCCGAGCTCGTCGTAGTCGTACGTCGTGGCGATCCCGAACGGGTCGGTGGACTTCTTCACCCACCCGTTCGCGAAGTACTCGAACGTGGTCGTGTTGCGCTTCGTCTGCCCGTCCGAGGCCGGCATCGACGTCGACGCCACACGCCCGACGGCGTCGTACGTCGTAGCCGTGAACACGTCCGCCTTGTTGTACCGGGTGTCGGCGGGGTCGTACGGCTGGAACTGCTTGACCGGGCGGTTCAGCTTGTCGTACTCGGTCCGCAGCGCAAAGTCGTCCGCCGCCGCGGTGTCCACACCCCGCGGGGTGATCACCCGGGTGGTGTTGCCGACCTCGTCGTACTCGTACTTGGTGGTGCGGTACACGATCGCGTCACCCGTGCCCGAGTGCGGCACCTTGACCTCGACCTGCGCCCCACGCGCGTCGTACTTCGTGGTCGTGACGTTGCCGTCCGCGTCGGTCGCCGAGGTGACCAGCGAGTCCGCGTCATACCCCGTCCGCGTGACGTTGCCGTCGGCGTCCGTGGCCGTGATCGGGCGGTGGTTCAGGTCGTACCCGGTGCGCGAGGTGAAGTCCGTGGTCGACGTGGAGGCGACCTTCTTCGGGTCCCGCACCTCGACGGTGTTGCCGACCTTGTCGTAGTCGTACTCGATCCGGTCCCCGGCCGCGTTCGTCACCGCGGTCAGCTGGTACAAGTCGTCGTAGGTGTACGTCGTGGTGTAGTCGTCCGCGACGGTGGTGGTGGCCACACCCTTCGGCTCGGTCACCGCCGTCAGGTTCCCGACCGTGTCGTACACGTACGTCGTGGCCCGCTCACCGGAGGTGTCGGTGTCCTTCGGCGCCGTGGTCCTGGTGACCTGGTCCGCCTTGTCGTAGGTCGCGGTGCTGGTCGCGCCGTTCGGTGCGATCGACGTGGTGACGTTGTCGTTCGCGTCGTACACCGGAGCGGGCGTCGTGATCGTCACCGCGCTCGTCCCGCTGCCCGACTTGAGCGTGGCGGACTCCAGCGGGCGCCCGAACACGTCGTACGCCTGCGTGGTCCACCCGCCCGTGGCATCCGTGACCTTCAGGACCTGGCCGCGTACGTCGTACGAGCTGGTCGTGACCTTGCTCAGCGCGTCGGCGATCTTCTCGGGGTACCCGGTCGGGGTGAAGCTCGAGTAGGTCGTGGCGTTGCCGTTCGCGTCCGTCGCGGTCTTGAGCTGCCCGTACGCGTCGTAGGTGTAGGTGGTGGTGTAGTCGCCCGCGGTCGACGTCGCCAGACCGAGACCGTCCGTCACCGACGTCAGGTTGCCGAACGCGTCGTACCCGAACTGGTTGACCCGCCCGGCCGGCGAGGTGGTGCGGAACAGGTCCGCCGCGTATCCGTCGGCGCGGGTGGCGTACTCGTACACCGCCGCGCCCTTCGGCGCCTGGGCCGCGGTCATCCCGCGCACGCACTCGCTCGCGGCCGGCGCACCGCCGTTCGCCTTGTTCTGCTCGGCGTCACGCTGCCAGGTCGGGTACCCGGTCTTCGGGTCGTAGCAGTACGCCGTGACCGCGCCGTTCGCCTCGGTCAGGGTGCGCACGTTGTTGTCCGCGTCCCAGGTCAGCGCGACCTTCTCGGCCTTCGCGTTCGTCACCGACAGCGCGCGGCCGCGCACGTCCGAGGTGTAGGACGTGACCTTGCCCTTGTCGTCCGTGATCGTCGCGTCCCGCAGCGTCGCGTCGGTCGCGTTCGGCGCGTACGCGAACGTGGTGTCACCGCCGAGACGGTCGGTGATCGTCTGGGCCTTCCAGTGGTCGGCCTGGTCGTCGCCCTCCGACGGCGCGAAGTAGTCCATCGCGGTCGCGTTGCCGCGCGGGTCGGTGATCTTCACCAGCTTGACGTTCTTGTTGCCCTGCGTGGCGTCGTAGGCGAAGCCGAACGTCTTCGCCTTGCCGGACCCGGCGCCGTCGACCAGCTGCCCCAGCAGACCCTTGTCCGTGTAGTACAGCTCGACGCGGCGGCCGGAGACGTCCGTGATCGCCTTGACGTGGTCGTAGATCTTGGAGTTCGACAGCTTGCCCGTGGCCGAGACCACCGCGCCGGAGGCGTCGACGTACTTGTACCCCGTCTGCCCCTTCTCCCAGTACTCGACGCTCAGGGCCTGCCGGCCGGCGGGATCGGTGACGTAGGTGAGGAACTTCGTCGGCTTGTTGTTCGACTGGCGCTGCGCGTACGTGAACGTCTGCGTGTTGCCGTTCTTGTCCACCGTGGACGTCAGGTACCCGTCGCAGTCGAACAGGAACCGGGTCCCGTCCGGGCGCAGCATCGTCCACGCGTCGGTGACCTCGTCCGTGCCCTTGCCCGGCGTGCAGTCCAGGCCCGGCTTCGCCGACAGCTTGTAGTTGACCCCGGCCGGTGCGACCCACTCGCCGGTCGTGTCGTCGAGGCGGAACACGTGCGTGGTGCCGTCACCGTCGGGCAGGAACACCTCGGTCGGGTGCGGGTTGGGGTGGAAGTCCAGCGGCGCGCCCAGGCGGACCGGGCCGGCCAGCTGTGCCGACCAGCCGTACCCGGTCACTGTGTCGGACGTGTCCATCGAGTTGTACGCGAACCTGGCGAACGACGTCAGCCCGCGGCCCGGGTTCGTGAACGCGTCGTACGACCACACCGCGTTCCCGGACGCGACGTTCGTCATCACCGACGACCCCGCACCGGTGTTCTTCCCCGCGTACGTGTAGAACGACTCCAGGCCCAGCTCGTCGGACGTCGGGTCCTCGACCGCGACGTTCTGCTTCAGACCACCCGAGGGCAGCCCCGGCGCGGGCGTCGAGGTCCCGGCCGCGACGACCTGCCAGCTCAGGGTCACGTCGTTGCGCTTGTTCCCCTCGCTCACCGGCGGCGGGCTCACCTGCGCGGTGATCGTGCGCGACTCCCCCGGCGACATGTCCTGCGGCAGCGCCGCCGTCGTCGGCTGCGCCCCCGCGACCGCGGACCCGTCGGGCAGCGTCCACGTTGCGCGCAGCTGCTGGGCGGCGGTCGTCCACGTGCCCGTCGTCGTGTTGGTCACCGTGACGTCCGCGCTGTAGGACGCGCCTGACTCCATGCGCGACGGCGTCTCGGGTGCGTAGAACGTGCCCTCCGGCGTCGTGTCCAGGTACGTGATCGCCAGACGGGGCCCCGAATGCTCGAGCCCGCCCTTGGACTCCAGCTCCCGCGACGCGAACAGGGTGTGCTCCTGCGCGAGCGTCTCGTTCGCCATCTTCAGCATCACGCCGCGGTAGGCGGTGGGGGCGTCCGCCCACTTCTGGACCAGGGACTTCACGTCCCAGCCCACCCGCTCGGACCCGTCGGGGAAGTCGGCGTTGGTGCCCAGCGCGGTCGTACCGAAGTCACCGCCGGCCTTCGTCCACGTCGCCCCGGTCTTCGGGGCGTTCCACGTCGCGGTGGTCTCGTCGAAGTCGGTCGTCAGCTGACGCGCCTCGTACACGCCACCGGCGGTGGTGATCTCCGAGACCGTCTTCCACATCCGCAACGACGCGTCCGTGATCCGCGCGCCGGCCGGGATGCCCCAGTCGTCGAACTCCGCGACCATCCGCACGTCGCCGTAGTACGACGAGTCGTTGCCGACCATGTCCCAGCTCTGCGGGCCCGCATCCTGGATCACGTTGAGGTTCGTCGTCGGCTTGCCCGAGGACAGCGACGTGTCACCCGTGGCCAGGATCTCCTTGGTGGTGTGCCCCGCCTTCGGCAGCCGCACCAGCTGCGTGCTGGACGGCACCACCGTGCCGTCCTTCGTCTTCACCGCGACCTGGTAGTAGTACGCCCGGCCCAACGGGTCCGTGCTGTCCGCGGGAGTGGGTACCGCGGTCGTGTCCGTAAACGTCGTCGTCCCCGGCGCGACCGGCGACACCAGCGTCGCCGCCGACGGCGTGAACGTCTGATAGATGCTGCGGTGCACCTGGTACTCCACCAGGTCGTCCGCCGTCGACGTCGACGGGTCCGCGTACGTCGACCAGGCCAGCTCCGCGCCCGTCGCGTGGATCGTGTCCGGGATGTCCAGCACCACACCCGGGCGCCCGTACGTCAGCACCAGCTTCGGCCGGTTGCGCGTCTCGCCGCCGTAGGTGTACTCGCTCGCGTCGTACCGCGGACCGCCCAGCGGTCCGTTCGCGGACTCGTCCGCCGCCTTCAGCACGAACCCGTAGTTCGGGAACGTGCCGTCCAGCCACCCCTGCACCGTGTCGGTCACGTCGTAGGAGTGCCACTTCTGCAGCTCGCCGGACGGCTTGATCACCGTCGAGCCCTTGGTGAACCGCACCGCGTCCGCGATCACCGCGGTCGCCGTCGTCGACGTCGTGTCCTTCAGGACCACCGTGCCGGTCGTGCCCGCCTTGAACGGGTGCGAGCCGAGCGTCGTCCACACGCCACCCGTGCCGCGCAGCTGGTCCACCGAGTACGTCTTCGACCCGCCGGAGTACGCCACCGTGTACGGGGCGTTCGTCATCCGGTCATTGGCCGGGACGTGGTGCACGTCCACGCGCCAGTTGCCCGCGGCCGGCAGCGTCGGACGCCACGTGTAGGAGTCGCCCGCCGGGGCGCCCGTCGCGAACTGGTAGTCCCCGCCGATCGCGTACTGCGTGAGGTCCGGGTTGCCCGACGCCGTCCACGACCCCGTCGCGGCCGAACCCGCATCCCCGTTGTCGACCACGATCTGCGTGCCCGACAGCTCGCCCACCAGGTCCTTGGTCGAGTTCCACGTCGCGGACAGCGAGTCCCACGACGCCTTCGCGCGGTGCGCCTCCAGCGCCACGTCCGTCGTGTAGCTCGTGTGCGTCTGGGAGTAGTACATCTGCAGCGACGCCGCCGTCAGCTTCGTCCCGGCCGGGACGGTCGGCAGCGGGAACGTCACCAGGCCGCGCACGATGCCGCCGCCGTCGGTACGCCCGACCGAGAGCCGCTCCGACGTCCCGTAGTTCGTCGTCGGGTTCAGCGAGTGGACGAACGTGTCCTTGCTGGTCGTCGGCGTCGGCGCGACGATGATCGTCGGGTCCACCGTCACCGGGAAGACGCGCTCCTTCGCCGCCAGCCACTCGTGGTCCGGCGTCACCGTCAAGGCCCAGCCGCCGTCCGCGCCCTGGGCGAGGTCGAAGTCGACCCCCGTCGAGACCGCACGCCCCTGGTCGTCGGCCGGCGCCACCTTGCCGCCCTCGGACGACGCACCCTTCGCGGAGTCGAACATCACCCCCGCCGGCATCGTCAGCACCGGGTCGGTGCCCTGGCCGTAGAACCCGATCGACCCGTCCTTCGCCGCACGCGGCTCCAGCCCGTCGAGGCCCGACAGCGTGAACTCGAAGCTCACCGGGTCCGTCGGCGCCTCGTCCAGGACGATCGACTCCTTCACCCGGCCCGGCTCCGCGTCATAGACCAGGTCACCGCCGGCCAGCGCGTCCACGTCCGGATAGGTCACCCGGGAGCCCTCGACGACCGGCTCCAGCGCGTCCTCCTTGTCGGAGGCCAGGCCCAGGGTCACCCCGTTGCCGCCGTCGGCCTCCACACGCAGCACGGAGTCCGACGACGTCCCGAAGAACGACTTCGCCACGTTGCTCCGGTTCGACGCCGCCCAGCCGTGACCGCGCACCTTCGAGCCCTTCGCCGTCGGCTCGACCGTCGTGTCGATGTCCTGCAGGGAACCGTCCGCCGCCTCGAACGACGTCGGCTCCCCCGACACCTCGACCTGCACCTGACCGTTGCTCATCAGGAACGAGCGCGAGTTCGTCGTACGACGACCCTTCAGCTCCCGCACCCGCTCCGCCTTCGGGGCAACCTCACCCTTCGGCAGATGCTCACGCGCGGGCACACCCTCCGCAGACGTCGGCGCCTTCTCCGGCGCCTTCTCGCCGCCGAACAGCTTGCCCCAGAAGCCACCACTGTCCGTACCGGCCGGCAGCTGCTCGCCCGGTGACGACGCGTCCGGCTCCTCGGCCGCGATCGCGGATGCTGGACCACCCACCACGATCGTCGCGACGAGGGATGCGCTCAGCGCAGAGGCGACAAGCGCCCGCATGCTGCGGCGGCGAACCGATGAACTCACGTCAACACTCCTGGCCTCGGGCACACGCGACCATGCGGTGCACCGGTTGTGGAAAGACGCCGGCCGGCCCCCTAGCACAGGCCGATCCAAGCGGGCTGAACGTAGCGGGTGAAATTCCTGGCCAGGTACTCGGCTTCGGAAAACCTGAAACCGGACAAGCCGCTCACAGCGGCACAGTTGACGACCGCAACGGTCGCAGGTACCTTCTCGCCGCCAGGCAGTGCGGCCCCGAGGAGGCTTCAGTGGTATCACTCGCTCAGCTCAGGACCTTCCAGGCCGTCGTCGAGCACCGCTCGATGAAGGGCGCTGCCGCCGAGCTCGGCGTCGCCGTCAGCTCCGTCAGCACGCGCATGAGCGCGCTCAGCGAGGAGCTGGGCGTCACGCTCGTCCGCCGCGTCGACGACGGCAGCTATACCCTTACCGACAGCGGCCGCACCGTCCTCGCCTCCTGCGACATCGTGCTGAACGAGGTCGACCGCATGCGCACCGCCGGAGCCCGACGTGCGGCCCGCGGTCCACGTCAGCGCGCCGCCCGCCATCACCCGGCCACCACTCAGTGCACCTGCACCAACACGGCTGCGTGAGCGCACTGCCCACAGCACTTTCACCGGCCTCAAGCGTCGCGATCTACGCATCGAGGGCCAGTTCGCCCGATTGACAACGCCCGAGACGATGGGGAGCACCGCGTGGCGACCGAGGAGTTCGCGGCCTGGCAACCACTGGTGGCATACGCACGGCCGTATCTGCGTGAGGCAAGCGGGTTCAGCGGGTCGGTCGGCGTGAACGGCGGGCACGGCGTCTCCGGAGTCCAGTTCCCCCAGCCGCCCTTCGTCCCCGGGCGCGCGATGCAGGTCGAGGACTACGCCGAGCAGCACGCCCCGTTCGAGACGGTCCGCGAGGCACTGCGGGCCGACGGCCTGATGGGGGTCGACTTCAAGGTGAACTACCGCGCGGACGGTGCCGTCACGGTTCGCGCGGTGCTTGCCGGGCAGGAACGCACCGAGCGACTCGGGCACCTCACGCTCGTCGAGGGCGCCATGCCAGAGCCGTACCGACGCCGACCCGCACCGCCGGCTCCCGGGCAACCCCGCGGCCCCGTCGACCTGCCGGCGCTCGAGCAGATCCTGCGTGCCCTGTGGCCGAACGAGACCGGGATGTCGGACGCCGAGCTCGACGCGTACGAGACGGCTTCGGGACTGGCATTGCCGCCCGAGGCCCGCGTCCTGTACAGCGCAACGCGAGGGCGTCAGCAGTACGCAGACTGGGCGGAATTCGACTGGAACGCTCCCGTCCCGTTCGACGTATGGGCCCTCGACGAGCCGTGGCGCGCGGAGCCGCGTACCCGTTACCACGGCTGGTCGACCCTGGCCCGTACCGCGGGCAACACGGCGTCGGACGACGCGATCCAGGCCCTGTCGCAGCCGCCCGAATGGTTCGTACTGGGGAACGCGGACACCGTGACGATCGCCATCGACACGGTCCCCGGACCGGCGGGCAAGGTCGGCCAGGTGATCGGCTGGAGCGACGAGTCACGCGGTGACCAGCCCTTCGGCGCCAGGGTCCTGGCGGACTCGCTCCTCGCCTTCGTCCGGGGCGAGCGACACGAGGGCGACGGAATGGTGACCGGGTGGACCGAGGACCTGCCGGAGTACGGCGAGGTGACCGTGGCCAACGGCCGTGCCGTGTCGGACGTCGCCTCCCCCGAGCTCGAGGTCCTGTACATCGTCAAGCGCCCCGAGGACCCGGCGACCGTGGCGGAAGCCGCCGGACTGCCGCGGCTGCGTACGCTCGTCTCGGTCCCCGGCTCGATCAAGGACCCCCTCGAGCTCGGAGGGCTCGGCTCGCTCGAGTACCTGGAAACCGGGCCCGCCGAGTGGCGGGCCTTGCTCGACGCCGGTGCCGTGCCTCGTGGGCTTCTGGCCTGCGCCGTCACCACGGGATTCGGGAGCACGACGGACCCGCAAGAGGTCGCCGTGATCACGGATGAGCTGCGCACGCTTTTCGGGCTCGAGCCGTCCGAGCGGGCCGTGACCATCGACGGACGCCTCTAGGCCGTGTCTCTTGACATCCGGCTCAGCCATCACCGGTAGCTCTAGAGTCCGGGTGTGACCACGAACCTGCCCCACGGGGCGTCTGGCGCGCTGCGGCGTTTCGCGGGCTGGGTTGCTCGCGGCTCGGTCGGTCGCCCGCTCCTGGATGGGATCGAATACTGGGACGACTTGCGGGACTCGCCGAGCCAGATGGAGACCCTTTTCGCGGTGTTCGCCAACGTTCTGGAACTCGACGACGATGGCGAACCCGTGAACGAGAAGTACGCCGAGCGGCGGGCCGCAACGTGGATCTACCAGTACTGCACTGGGAGCCTTCCGCCCGGCGAACCAGCACTTGAGCACTGGGAAGTTGAGCTCTACTGACGGTTCGTGGCTCAGCAACACAACCAGACGATGATTGCGGCCAGGACGACCGCGCAGGGGTCGTCGTCGCGGCAATCATCACCTGGCTGCGGTGGGCCTAAGCAAGGAAGTCGGTGACCCCCGACATCACCGCCGAGTACGCACCGTCTGCGTCCCGGAACTCGTGACAGAAGGTGTAGACCTCGAGGCCGACCAGGTACTCGACATCAGCCCAGCCGCCTGTGTAGACGACGATCTCGAGCACGTCGCCGACGGCGCGCTTCCGAAGGGTCAGCCCCAGCGACTCGGGGACCCGAACGCTGGCCCGATCGGGCGTGATCGGCTTCGGCCAACCCGCCTCGTAGTCGCGCCAGGTCAACGGGCCGACATCGACCTCACGTCTCCACCCCTCAACGACCGGCCGCAGCCGGTCCGCAAGGACATCCAGGTCAACGAGGTGCTCCACGGGCACATCCTGCCCCGCCGGCCATCAGGAGACATGGCCTAAGTGGCACGATCGGCGTGTGACTGTGCTGAGGCTCTCGGGCGAGTGGTGGAGCCGTGAAGGCTCCGGTCCGCCTGCTGAGAGCAACTTCGCTGCTGTGCTCGACGAGATCGAGCTGGAACTGAGTCCCGATCACGAGTTGGCGGGCAAGATCGTGCGTGTGGAGGCCCGATACTGGCCCTCCGACGACGTCATCGTCAGCTTGGTTGACGGCACGTTTGCAATGGTGCATCCCACGTGGACGAGCCGCGCCGAGCGAACCCCGCGCCCGAAGTCGATCCGTCTCGGAGACGCGGCGGCAGCCTCTGAGGCAATCGAGAAGTGGGAAGAGTGGCGTTGAGGACGATCCGACGAGACAGCTCCGCAGCCCAACGACGTTGCGGACAGCGATCTTCGGCGGGTTGCGATCCCGTAGGAGGTGACGAACAGACCGTACGACGATGACTCGTGGACCTTCTCGACGACGACGCACCACGGAGCCGGTGAGGACGTGCACCGCTTGGCAGATTCGTTTCACACGCTCCTCGACACGTCAGCCTGAGATGTTGAATCGTGTCGCCGGGATTTCATCCCCTGGAGCCTGGGGTTGCGCCGGCCAAGCTGTCGGGCCTCAGGGTGAGGCCCGCGTTGGAGTCGGCTGACGACGAGTCTCAGCTGGGCGGCCAGACGCCCAGCATCATCGCGCTGGCTCAGACTGCTCGACGGGCTTCCCAGAGGCTGATCGCCGGTGACGCCGTATCGATCCCGGTAGGCACCAATGGCAACGACCAGGCGGCGCCGATCTGCGTCGTTCGCGAGCGGGGGCCGGGGCAGTCGACGCGTCCATGGTTCCTCGCCGCGCAATGCCCGGTTGCGATGGCTCTCGCACGACGTTCGATGAGTTCTGCTCGGACAGCCAGTGCTTCGGCGACGTCGTCGGGGAGTGGTCCGCGGGCTTCGGGGATGAAGCCCGCGATTCGAGCGGGCCGGCGGGTCCTGAGGCCGGCCGTGGCGGTCGCGAGGCGGTGATGCAGGACGGCCACGACGTCGTCGGCGTCGCGCAGCGGCCGGTTCGCGGTGAGGCGGGGACGAATTCGGTCGACGTCGTGTCCGTCGGCCTCGGCGCGACGTAGCTCGGCGCACAGCGGTCCGAACGTTTCGGACTCGAACGCCCGAGCGATCGCGTTCTCGTCGAGTCCTTGGTCGCGGAGGCTGTGCGTGACCAGGTGCGTCCAGCGGGGGCGCTGGGCGTGGTTGGCGATGGTGTCGTACTCGGCGGCCAGCCTGGCGATCGACAGGTGTCGGTCGTGCTCGGTCCGCACCGACTCGTGGGCGGAGAGCTCGGCACCAGTCCTGGACAGGATCCCGGCGAGGATCGCTCGGGCATGCGCCCGCTCCGAGAGTCCGTCGTCCGTCGTCTTCCCTGTGGGGCTGCAGTGGTTGTCCTCCCGGTCGGGGTGGTCGAGCGGGACGTAGGCGGTGTTGGTGGCTCGACCTCGCGTCATCCCGACGTAGGTCAGCTCGCGGGTCATGCTCGGGGTGGCGATCAGGTGAGCGGTGTCGGTGGTGATGCCCTCGGCGCGGTGGACGGTGGTGGCGTAGCCGAGGTCGACGTGCTCGGCGACATAGGCGGCGGGCAGACGCACGGTCGGAAGCCTCGGCGACGCGCTTCGCGGAGAAGCCGCGTCGGTCCCCTGTCCAGCTCCAACGGGTTGCGCGGTGACGGAGCCGTCGCGGTGCACGTGGAGTACCTGGCACCGGGTGCCGTTGCGCACCCATCCGTCGCGGCCGTAGCGCAGGTGACGGTCGTTGCGGCGGGTGAGGATCGTGTCGCCGGCTGAGGCTTCGACGTCCCCGGCCAGCATGACGGCGCGTCGGTCGTCGATGGTCCCGGCGAGGAGGCGTTCGGCGCGGGCGCGGCGGTTGAGATCGGTGACCGTGGAGGTGTCGGCGGCGATCAGGATGGAGTTCTTCCCCGAGGCATGGTCGGCCAGCCAGGCGGTGTACGCGGCATCGACTACCTCGTCCGTCGTGCCAGCTATGACGCGGCCGTGGCGCTCGTAGACAGGCAGGACGTCCACGTCGCCGTCGCGCAGGCGCAGGCTCCCGGACTTCTCCCAGTCGTGGGCGAACCTTTGGACCTCGACGAGCTCGGGCACGGCGCCAGTGACACGCCGTCGTTCTCCGACAAGAAGTTTGAAGGCGCCGCCGGTCTCGACCGCGGAGAGCTGGGCGGGGTCCCCGACGAGCAGCACCTTCGCCCCGACGTCGGCGGCATGCCGGGCAAGTCGATCGAGGGTCTGAGTGCCCGCGAGGGATGCCTCGTCGACGATGACGAGCTGCCCCGGCCGGAGGGCCCTCGTACCGGCCGCGTGGTCGTACAACCACTTGGCGGTGTTCTCGCACCCGATCCGCAGGTCTCCGGCAAGGACTTGTGCCGCGGCCGCGGACGGTGCCAGCCCGACGACGGACCCGGTGCCGTGGGTGGTCTCCCACAGGGTGCGCAGAAGACGCATGGTCGTGGTCTTTCCGGTGCCCGCCGGACCGACCAGCACATCGAGCACCCGCCCCGACGTCGCGACGGACACGACGGCATCGGCTTGGGACCTGGACACCACGCCCTGGGCGACGGCGTCGTCCGCCACCACTCCCGAGAAGGCTCCCGCGAGGCCGGGACCGGTGGTGTCGGCACTCGACGCCAACAGCCTCTCCTCGGCGGCGATCACGGCTTCGGAGGTGTAGACGGTGGCGTGCCGCGGCCGCAGGCTGGAGGTGCCGTCGGCGCGGCGCAGGAACTCCGGCGTCGGCGCCAGCTCGGGCGGCGTCAGCCGCACCGACCCGGCCTCCGCTGCGGCGACGATGCGGCCCACGACCTTGAGCCGGTCCTGCGCGGTCTGGAAGCGCCACGTGTTCGTCTGCCGCTCGGCCTCGGCCCACAGGTTCCAGTGCCGCCACGTCGCGCGTTTGCTCCCCACCACCGACAGCACCACGCCCGCCGCGGAAGAGACGGCGTCGTCCGGCACCTCGCCGGCAGTGAAGGACCGCCCCGCTCCGAGGCCGTCGACCACCCTGGCGATCAGCCCCTGCGACCACTCCCTCGAGTCCCGCCCCAGGACGCGCGACGCCCGGTCGTGCCACGTCTCGGTCAGCTCGCCCAGCGACTCGAGCGTCTTCGGCGGCCGTGTCGCCAGCGTCGCCTGCGCCCGCAGCCGCACGATCGTCCGCCGCGACGGGTGCCGGCCGTGTTCCCGCCGGTACTCGCGGATCAGGTCGTCGGCGCAGTGCTCGATCTCCACCGACCGCGAGGAGAACTCCCGGATCAGGTCGTCCGGGACCCCGTCGATCTCCAGCGCCGGGCTGCGGTCACGGCCGCGCGCCCGGCGCGACCACGTCACCCCGAGGGTGCCGGTGAGCCTGTCGGCCAGGACCGCGTTGTAGAACTCCGAGAACGCCACGTTCGCGTTGAACAGCGCCCGCGAATCCAGGGTGCGCCACTTCCCGTCCACGACGGCGCGGACCTTGTTCGCGACCACCACATGGGTATGCAGCTGCGGGTCGTGGGCCCGCGAGTCCCAGTGATCGAAGGCCATCGCCACCAACCCCGTGACGTCCACCTGCACGACCGACCCGTCCCCCGCATCCGCGCCCACCCGCGTCGCCGCCACCTGCCGCTCGATGAACCCGATCGTCTCGGCCACCGCCCGATGGTGCGCCGCCAAGATCAGGCCCTGGGTCCGGCGGTCGGCCAACCCCCACACCACCGACACCGACTTCGGCACGGAGAAGGTCAGATCGAACCCCGCCGTCGCGGTCCGGTCCCCCGTCCTCACCTCCTCAGCCGTGATCGCCCCCACCGCTGCCTGTCGCGCCTCGTCCGACAGATCCGCTTCCAGCTGCGCGACGCGCGCTGCGATCCGCTCCCGCACCGGGACGAATCTCGGATACCGACGCCCCAACGGCTCACCAGTCACGGGATCGACGCCCTCACCCAACAGCCGCTGCAGGTGCGTCGTGGTCACCGGATCGTCCGGGCGCAACGCGCGGCCACCGCCCAGGTCCGGCAGGCCTGCCCCGAGCCAGAAGCCCGGCGGAGTGCCCGCCTCCGCGTAGTAGGCAGCCACCGGATCCACCCACGATCCCGCCGCGGCGCCCCGTGCCGGCGCGGCGTCCAGGTCAGCGTTGCGGATCGAGCGCGTCAGGTACTCATACCCATTGCCCGCGCTCATCTTGCGCACCGACACCGTCATCGAACACCGCCGCGGACACGCCCGAGCGTCGAGCGCGAATCAGAAGCCGTCCCACGGCCCAAGGCCACAACTGCCTGAGGTGTGAGATCTCTGCGATCGGTGGACACGACGATCACCTCCGATGGACAGGTGTGATCGCCTGTACCCGAGGGACTCGCGGACCGGGCGTGCGGTCGCCGCGGCGCGGCATCCGGCCCTTGACGTTGCGGACGAGCCGAGCGCACGATCGTGGGAAAGCACAACGCTGTGACTCACCCGCCGCTGGTGCGGGATCCGCTGTTCGGCCCGGCCGGGGCGCGTACAGCCTCAGGTTCGTCAGTCCCGATCCACCACGGGGGCGTCGCCATGAACCGGCCGTCCGACAACTATCTCCACTCCAAGTGCGCGATTCACGGGATCGTCGTCGGGCACCGGCAACGCAAGGACCTCGGCGACCTGGACGCCCTCGCAGCATCGATCTCCGAGGTGGGGATGCTGCAGCCGATCACGATCACCGACGGCAACGTGCTCCTGTGCGGGTACCGCCGACTCATGGCCGCGAGGCAGCTGAAGTGGCGGTCGGTGCCGGTCTGGATCCGCACGGGACTGTCCGACCGGCTGACGATCCTGATGGCCGAGCGCGACGAGAACGCGCTGCGCGAGCCGCTGAACCAGGTCGAGGCGGCAGCCCTCTACGCAGAGCTGAAGGACGTCCTCGCGGAGGAGGCCCGGGCGCGGCAGGAGTCGTCGCGGTTCGGTGGGTCGGATGGTGCCGCCCACGCGGCGGCACCGCGCGGCGCCGGAGACGTGCGGCGTATCGCGGCTCACACGGTCACCGGCGCGGCGTCCTACACCCGCCTGGAGCGGATCAACTGGATGCTTGGCGTCTCCAAGGACTTCGACCTTCCCAAGCCGGTGCGCGAGCTCGCTTCCACTGAGGTCGAGGAGCTACGACAGGGCGCCGGGGTCGCGCCGGCCGTCAACCGGATCAGGGCAGCGATCCGCCAGGCGGAGGAGGACGCGGAGCGCAAGCACCGGTCGTGGGCCTCCACGCTCGTCGACGCCACTCCCGCGGACGTCGACGAGGCGGAGCACCTAACCCTCGTCGAGAGCGACCAGCGCGGACAACTGGAGTACGCGCAGAAACCGACCCGCGCCTCCCACCACCCAGCAGTCACAGCAGCCCAGGGACGCAGGTCCGCGCTCGAGTTCTCGTCGGTGCTGGATGCCGCCTCGGCGATCCTCCGGTTCGATCCCGCCGTCGTCGGCCCGCACCTCGACGAGGACACGTGGGCGACGCTCCATCGCACGGTCGAGTCCCTCCGAGTCTTCCTCGAGGTCGCCACCGAGACACGTCGCGGAACGGCGCCGAAGAGCGCCTGATCACGACGGGCGTTGAGCCTGGTCGCGCATCCGCACGTCGCGGACTACCACCCTCCACCCCGCGTCGTCAGGCAGCGTCGGCTGGACCCATCCGGCCGGTGCGGCGACGGGCGCCCCCGGCACAGCGACGGCCGAGCGCCGCACCTCGTCGACAGGTCCCCCACCGAGGCCGCTCGCGTCCCCGACTTCCTGGCGCATCAGCTCCGCCTCGCCGATCTCGACCATCTCCTGCAGCGCGGCGGAGGTGTCCGGCGCCAGACGGAGCCGCTCGATGTAGTGACGCCCGGTCACCCCGGCGTCGATCTTGTGACCGAGCAGCGCCGCGGCCTCGGCGACGCCCATCCTGCGAGCCACGACCGTCGCCACCGTCTTGCGCAGCAGGTGCGGGTACACCCCGCTGAGCTGCGCCGCCGCCAGCGCCGCGCGCAGCGACCGGCGCAGGTTCGACGGGGTCTGCGGCCTGCCGACGTTGCGGCCGTCGCGGAACGTCCGTGAGGGGAACACCGGCATGTCCGCGCTGGTGACCGCCGGGCGGATCGACTCCAGGGCCTCGGCGGTGAACCGCGGCACGATCATCGAACGCTGGCCGGCGTCGGTCTTCGGCCGCTCCTGCCGCACGGTGCCCTGCCCCTTGATGTCGACCATGGTGGCCGTCACCGCGATCGTCGGCAGCCCGTCCGGCGACAGATTCACCTCGCCCCATCGCAGCGCCATCACCTCACCGATCCGTAGGCCGGTGCCCAACATGACGTCGACCACGGCCGGAAGGTGCCCTGTCGGCTTCGGGCCCGGCTGGCTCTGCCTCGAGGCCTGCCAGTCGCGCGTCGCCCTGCGCAGGCGCGCCACGTCGAGCGCGGACATGGCCACCGGCTCCGGCCTCTTCTTCGCCGGCGCGATCGTCTTGCGGGCCGGGTTGTCCCGGAGCGCGTCGTGGATCACCGCACGGTCGAGCACGGCGACCAGCGCGGCCCGCGCCTGGATGGCCGTGGCGAGCATGTCGTGCTTCCCACCGGCCCGGCCGCGAGCCAGGACCCCGTCCAGCCACTGCTGGCACGCCGCCGGGGTCAGCTCATTCAGCCGCCGCTTGCCCAGGTGCGGCACGACGTGGTTCCCCAGGACCCGCTCGTACTCGTCGACGGTCTGGGGTAGCACCGGCGGGTTCGGCCACGCGGTACGCGCCCGCATCTCGTTCACCCACTGCCGGCACGCCAGCCCCACCTTGGAGTCCGGACGCAGCTCCGATGATCCCCGTGCCGCGCCGAGCCGTTCGACGATCGCGGCCTGGACCGCCAGTCTCGCCTCGACCGCAGAGTCGCGGCTGCGCGACACCTGTGTGTCGTCGCCGTCCAGCAGCCGCACCCGCACCTTGGCGCGCCACTTGGCGCCGGTCCGATAGACGAAGATCTCCCCGTGCTCGCCGGGCTTGAGCCTTCTCGCCGACATCGCGATCACCATCCCGACCCGTCGCCGTCGTCGACGCCGTCGGCGGCGGCTCGGTTCCCAGGACGCTCCGACGCGTGGTCGGACAGCCAGGTCGCGATGTCGTTCTCGTCGAACAGCAGGTGCCGGCCGACCTTGTACGCCTTCGGCGCCGTCCCGCGACGGCGCCAGGCGTGGACGACGCGCGGCGTCGTGTGCAACTTCTCGCACAGCTCGTCGAGCGTCCACATCGGGGTATGGGACAAGTTGGTCCCGGGATCGTTGGCTTCCATGCCCCGTAGGTGTGATCCGGTGTACCTCACCGCCGGATCGTCCTCGGACGCAGTCTCCGAACCGCGCCCTTCGCGTGGCACAAGGCGTGGCATTTCCATCGTTCTCGCCCTTCGTCAGGGCGCCCCGGGGAAAACAAGAGGACCGCTGACCTGGTGGTCAGCGGTCCTCAGCCGGTGGAGCTAGGGGGATTCGAACCCCCGACCTTCTCATTGCGAACGAGACGCGCTACCAACTGCGCCATAGCCCCGAGAGCGGTGCCAACATTAGCACCCCGTCACCGCAGGTCGCCAAATCGGCTCAGCCGGCGGCGCGACGGCGCGCGAGGATCTCGTCGAGCGGCAGGCCGAGGGTCTCGGTGCGGGGCCGTGGCTCCTCGGGCGCGGCCGCGTCGGCGGCCGGCGAGGCGGTCGAGGGGGCCCCGTCGGCGCCCGCGGGCGTCGCCGTCGGGCCGAGCGCCGCCTGCATGGTCGCGGCGAGCGCGGCGACGCGGGCGGGGTCGGAGACGGGCACGGCCCGCCCGGTCGCCGTCGAGGACGACGCGACGAGCGGGCGCGGCTCCCGGCGGGGCGCCGCGGGCTTCGTGACGTAGGTGGGCAGGGGCACGGGGACCGGCTCCCACGGCTCGCTGCCGACGGGCGGCGGGCCGGGCAGCGGCGCCGGGCCGGGCTCCGGGTCCACGACCACCAGGGGCTCGGGCTCCGCGGGCTCCTCGTCGGCGCGCACGTCGAAGACGACCCGGCCGGACGACGGCGCGGCCCGGGAGACGACCGGCTCGGGCTCCGCGGTCTCCTCGTCGCGCGCGCCCACCGCACCGGCGGCGACACGAGACGAGGCACGCGGGGCGGGGCGGGGCGGGGACGCCGCGGCCGGGGCCGCGACGCGCGGGATCATCTGCGTGTGGGTGGCCGACGGGCGCACGGCGTGGCCGGTGACGCGGGGCCGGTTGCGGGGGGCGTGCGGGCCGCCGTTCGCGAGGGCGCGCGCCTGCGTCGCCTGCTGCCGCGCGGCCTTGCGCTCCGCCGCCCAGCGGGCGTCGGCGCGCCGCGCCTGCAGCACCGCGACGCGGCCCAGCACGAGGACGCCGAGCAGCAGCGCCGTCGGGACCGCGCCGGCGACCCAGGTCACCAGGCCGAGACCCACCACGACCCACCCGGCGACCGTCACCAGCAGCAGGAGGACGGTGAGCAGCAGCCGACGGCGCGCCCGCGCGGCACGCTGCTCGAGCATCGCGAGGCGCGACTCGCGCGGCCGGCTCGGCGCCAGGGCCTCGGCGCGCGGGTCCGTCAGGGCGCGCGACGCGCCCCCGTCGTCGTCCAGACCCATCGGTCGCTCCCCTCGTCCGCCGTCCGACGGCGTGCCGGACATCAGCAGCGGCACCGACCCGCCGGCCGGGGCCGTCACCCCGCGCGGTCCGCCCGCCTCCGCCACCGCCAGCACCCGGAGCCCGCCGGAGAACCGGTCGTCCATCCGCGCGTCGAGCAGCTGCTGACGGTGCCGCAGCCGGTGCGGCACCCAGAAGCCCAGCCACAGGACGAACAGCGCGAGCACCGCGAGTCCTGCCGCCGACGTTTCCACACACGCGACGGTAGGGGACGTGGCGACGCCGGGGACGCACGCCGCCGCGGCGTGTCCGTGGTCGGGACTCGTCGGGACCCGTCAGTCGCCGTCGCGGGTGCGCTGCCAGCGGGCGAGGAGCCCCTCGGGGACGTCCTCGGTGGTGATGGCGAACGTGCGGTGGTCGCGCCAGGTGCCCTGGATGTGCAGGTACCGCTCGCGCAGCCCCTCGTCGCGGAAGCCGAGCTTCGCCACCACCCGCAGGCTGGGCGCGTTCTCGGGCCGGATGTTGATCTCGAGGCGGTGCAGGCCGAGCACGGCGAGGCAGTAGTCCCCCGCCATCGCGACGGCCGTCGGGATGACGCCCCGGCCCGCGACGTCCTGCGACACCCAGTACCCGATGCTCGCGGAGCACAGCGAGCCGTAGACGATCTGGGAGACGGTGAGCTGACCGACGAGCGCGCCGTCCAGCTCGACGGCGAAGGGCAGCGTCGTGCCCGCGCGGGCCTGGGCGGACAGCACGCGCAGGTAGTCGCCGAACGTCGACGCGGCGGGCCGCTCCCCCGGCGACGTCGCCTCCCACGGCTCGAGCCAGCCCGCGTTGCGGGCGCGCAGGCGCAACCACTCCGGGCCGTCCTTGCGGCGCAGCGGGCGCAGCACGACGGCGCCCGTCGGGCCGTCCTCGCGCAGCGTCACGGGCCACGGCCGCGACACCGTCCAGCCGCGGGCGAGCTTGTGCGTCATGCCACCTCGTTCCGTCCCGACGCTCCGGCCCGCGCCCGATCGCCCGTGCCGTTCTCGGCGTCACCGGCGCGCGCCGGGACTCCCCCGACGGGACCCTGCCACAATGGCCCCATGCACGGCGACCGCAAGGGATCGAGAGCACACCGGCCGTACCCCGTCGTCGCCGGGATGGAGGTCGAGGACGCCAAGGAGGAGCTCCGGCGGGCCATCCGCGCCCACCGCGCCGAGCGCTCCCCCCGCCTCCGCGACGAGGCCGCGCGGGCCCTCGCCGACGTCCTCGCCACCGTGCCCGCCGTGCGCGACGCCGGCGTGGTCGCCACCTACGTCTCCCGCCCCACCGAGCCCGGCACGCAGCCCCTGCTGGAGCAGCTCGCCGCCCGGGGCGCCCAGGTGCTGCTGCCCGTCCTCGGGGCGGGCCTCGCGCGCGACTGGGCCTGGTACGCCGGCCCCGAGGACCTGCTGGAGCGCGCCCCCGGGCGCCCGCCGGAGCCGAGCGGTCCCACGCTGGGCGCCGAGGCCATCGCCCGGGCCGACGTCGTCGTCGCCCCCGCGCTCGCCGTCGACGACCGCGGGGTGCGGCTGGGGCAGGGCGGCGGCTGGTACGACCGCCTCCTGAAGATGCGCCGCCCGGGCGTGCCCGTCGTCGCGCTCGTCTTCCCCGAGGAGGTCTACGACTCGGCCGAGCAGCCGCTGCCCGCCGAGGAGCACGACGTGCCCGTGCACGCCGTCGTCACCCCCGAGGGCTGGCTGGAGGTCGCCCGTACCGCGAGGTAGCTCGAGTTTCGACGAACTACCTCGCCGACGCTCGAGCTACCTCGCGGAGTCAGGGCACGAGCGTGGCGCGCGTCTCCGCGGACTCCTCGACCGCCTCGCGGGAGAACGGCCAGTCGAACGTCTCGCCGGCGGCCCACTCGTCGAGCTGGTCGTCGTAGTGCGACGACGCCGGGTGCCCCGAGGTGCCGGTGACGGTGACCCACGTGGAGGCGTCCAGGTCGGCCATGTCCACGACCATCCGCATGGACGGCCCGGTCGTCACCGCGAAGCTGCCGGTGCCGGCGTCCCACCCCGTCGCGTTGACGATGGACGAGCCGCCCGGCATCTTCACCGGGTCCGGGTTCACGAGGTCGCGCACGAGGCTCGGCACGCCCGCGCCGCCGAGCACCGGGTGCTCGAGGCGCAGGGTGTGCAGCGTGCCCCAGTCCCAGTCGGACGGCTCCTTGGACAGCTCGACCGTGAGGTCGCGCCGCGCGCTGATGAGGGCGCGCGTGAGGATCTCGTCACGGGACTCGACCACGTTCGCGGTGGTGCGGTCGTCCCAGAACTTGTCGTCGGAGCGGTCCAGCATCGACGTCACGACGACGAGCCACTGCGAGCCGCCGTCGGGCCGCATGCTCGTGGGCAGGTCGTCCCAGAACGCCTCCTGCAGAAGGTTGCGCCACACGGCGGCGAAGTACGCGGCGGCGGGCGAGTCGGCGTCCATCCGGTAGTCCCAGTCGGCGAGCAGGTCCTGCCCGGCCGCGACGTACGAGTCGTCGAGGTCGATGTCCAGCAGCGCCGGCACGAGGGCCTCCGCGAACGCCGACCAGTCGTCGTTCTGGATGCGGTTCATGTCCTCGACGGTGAAGGGGCGGCCCGTCGCGATCTGCTCCGTCAGCAGGGTGCGGATGCGCTCGGAGCGGTAGCCGTAGTCCCAGTCGTCCGCGAGGTACGGCTGGGTGCCGCTGCGCAGCACGGCCTGGTTGGCCGCGACGACGAAGCCCTCCTGCGGGTCGAGGGCGCGGGGCATGTCGTCCGGGTCCACCCAACCCTTCCAGTCGTAGCGCGGGTCCCAGCCGGGCCGGGGCCACGTGCCGCCGGACGGCACCGGGCCCTTGACCTTGGCGCGCACGGGGATGCGGCCGGGCGCCTGGTAGCCGATGTGCCCGTCGGTGGTGGCGAAGACGATGCTCTGCGCCGGCACCTCGAACAGCGCGGCGGCGGCGCGGATGTCCTTGGCGTCCTTGGCCGTGTCGAACGCGAAGACGGCGTCGGCGGTGCGGCCCGGCTGCAGCGCCGTCCACTGCAGCGCGACGGCGTACTCCCCGAACTCGGTGCCCTCCTGCGTGGGCGCGCCCACGACGTCGCCGACGTCGAGCACGTCCGAGACGATCGGGCCGTGCTCGGTGCTGCGCACGGTGAGGTCGACGGGCTTGCCGCCCGCCACGCGGATGGTCTCCTTGCGGACGTCGAGCTGCTCCCAGTCCTCGGCATCGCCGTCCTTGAGCCAGGTGTCGCCGCGCACCCGCTCGATGAAGAAGTCGGTGACGTCGGCGCCCATGTTGGTCAGGCCCCAGGCGAGGTCGCCGTTGTGGCCGATGATCACGCCGGGGAAGCCCGCGAACGAGAAGCCCGCGACGTCGAAGGGGCACGCGTCGCTCACCTGGTTGCAGTGCAGGCCCACCTGCGACCAGATGCCCGGCGCGGAGAGCGCCAGGTGCGGGTCGTTGGCGAGCATCGGCTTGCCGGACGCCGTGTGGTCGCCCGAGACGACCCACGAGTTGGAGCCCGCCGCGTCGCCGCGGCCCACCAGCACCGGGACCGCGTCGAGCGCGCTGCGGGCGGAGTCGACGGCGGAGCCCAGCGCGTCCGTCGCCGCACCGGCGCCCGTGGTGCGCCCGGTGAGGGCGGACGTGAGCTCGGCGTCCGACGCCGGGCCGCCCTCCTGCGAGGCGTCGCCGGTGACCCGGTTCGCCAGGTCGCGGTTGCGCAGCACGGGGTGGTTGCCGCTGGCGTCGTAGTCCGGGAACAGCTCGTCGACCAGGTCCGTCTCGCCGAGGGTGCTGTAGGCGAGGGCGCGGTCGAGCTCGCTGTCGTAGTTGCCGCGCAGGTCCCAGGCCATCGCCTTGAGCCAGGCGAGCGAGTCCACCGGGTCCCACGGCTCCGGCTCCTGCACGTCCACCGTCGCGCCCAGCACGGTGTACTCGACGCCGAGCTCCTCCGCGTCGCGCCCGTCGAGGTAGGCGTTCACGCCCTGCGCGTACGCCTGGAGGTACTCCCGGGACTCGTCGGAGATGTCGTGCCACTCCTGCTCCGCCACCCGGCGCCAGCCGAAGGTGCGCGTCACCTTGTCGGCCTCGATCGCCTCCGGGACGTCGCCGACGAGCTCCGCCAGCCGCCCGGCCGTCACGTGCCGGCGGTAGTCCATCTCGAAGAAGCGGTCCTGCGCCTGCAGGTAGCCCTGCGCCTGGAACAGGTCCTCCGGGGTGTCCGCGTAGACCTGCGGCACGTCCTGCGCGTCGCGGCGCACCTCGACGGCGGAGGTGAGGCCCGGCACCTGCTGCGTGCCCTCGTGGTCCGGCAGGGGGCGCCGCAGCGTCACGACGGTGAAGACGGTGGTGGCCACGAGCGCCAGCACGACGACGACCGCGACACCGGCGACGGCGCTGCGGAGCCGCGAGCGCCGGGCCGGACGGGGCCCCGTCTCCTCGTTCTCCGTACCGTCCGACGAGGGGTCCGGCTCGGACGGGCTTCCGGGTGCTGCAGGGGTGGCGGTCGCTGACACGCAGGCGAGACTACCGTCCGGCGTATGATTGGCACTCGCATCACCTGAGTGCCAGCATCCCGCGTCCCGCGGCAGGTGCCGGCGTCCGCCCCGAGGAGATCACGTGCCCACCTACGCGTACCGGTGTGCCGACTGCGGCCACGCCTTCGACGTCCACCAGGCGTTCACCGACGACTCGCTCACCGTCTGCCCCGAGTGCGGCGGCGCGCTGCGCAAGCAGTACGGCTCCGTCGGCGTCACCTTCAAGGGGTCGGGGTTCTACCGCACGGACTCGCGCTCCGGGTCGGGCAAGAGCACCGGCACCTCCTCCAGCACCGTGTCGGCGGGCAAGGAGTCGTCCGGGTCGTCGTCGTCCTCGTCGTCCGGCAGCTCGTCGTCGAGCGGCTCCTCGTCGAGCTCGTCGTCGTCGGGCGCCTCCAAGGCCGCGTCCTCCTGACCCGTCGCGAGGACGCCGGCACCGGGGCGCTGGCCTGAGCGCTGCCCCCAGGGGTCGGTCGTCCACAGGCGCGCCGACGGGTCAGGGCGGGCGCACGACGGGGACCTAGCGTCGCCGCCATGCCGCTGCCCGACATGCTGACCCGCCCCTCCCGACGCCGCTCCGACGAGCCCGCCGGTCCCCGTGACCGCGGCTCCCCGCCCGGCCGCCGCGCCCTGCGCCGCCTGCGCGCCGCCCTCTGGCGATCCCGCTTCGTCCTGGCCGCCGTGTGCTGCGGGTTCGCGGCCGTCGCCGTCGTCCAGGCGGTGCGTCCCGCGCCGCCGCCCTCCGTCGACGTCGTGGTCCCCGTGCGCGAGCTGCCCGCCGGCGAGCCGGTGTCCGCGGCCGACCTCACCACCGTCCCCGTGGCCGCAGCCCTCGCCCCCGAGGGCGCCGTCGCCTCCCCCGCCGACCTCGTCGGCCGCGCGCCCGCCACCGCCCTGCCCGCCGGGCTCCCGCTGCGCGCCGAGCTGCTTCCCGGCGGCGGTGTCGTGGCCCAGGCGCCGGTCGGCACGGTCGTCGTGCCGGTCCGCCTCGACGCCACCGCCGCCGGCTGGCTGCGCCCCGGCGACCGGGTCGACCTCGTGCGGGCGGGCGAGGCCGGCGGCGGGTCGCGCACCGACCTCAATAGCGACGCAGATGGCGATCCCGCGCCGTATCTCGCACGGCGGGCCCTCGTGCTCCCCCGCCCCGCTGCGGGAGCTGCGACCGACGCCGGCGGTGGCCTCCTCGGCGGCCCCGTGGGGGCGTCCGACGGCATCGACGTCACGCTCGTGGCCGTGTCCGAGGACGAGGCGCCGGGGCTGTCCGCCGCGTCGGGCGGGGGCACCGTCGGCGCCGTCCTGGTGAGGTGAGTCGGGTGCGCTGAGCCGGGTGAGTGAGCCGGGCGAGGTGAGCCCTGTCACGTGCGCCGTCGCCGTGACACACCCGCCCCGCCGTTGCGGCGCCGGGACTCGCCCGCGAGAATCGGCGACCGTCAGCCGCCGGGTTCTCCCGGCGCGTCCGCACCACCAGGGGGCATCACATGAAGAGCATGCTTGCAGGCTTCAAGGAATTCATCATGCGCGGCAGCGTGGTCGACCTCGCCGTCGGCATCATCATCGGCGGGGCGTTCACAGCCGTCGTCACCGCCATGGTCGACAACATCCTCAACCCGATCATCGGCGCGATCTTCGGCAAGCCCGACCTGACGAACCTGTGGGACATCACGCTCCGACCCGAGCACGGCGACGTCGCGGCGTCCGTGATGTCCATCGGAGGCTTCCTCGACGCCGTCCTCAACTTCCTCATCATCGCGGCCGCGCTGTACTTCGCGATCGTCCTGCCGCTGAACAAGCTCGCCGAGCGCCGCGCCCGCGGCCAGGTGGAGGAGCCGGAGCCGCTGGCCCAGGACACCGTGCTGCTGCAGGAGATCCGCGACCTCCTCGCCGCGCAGGCCGGGCCCGCGCGGCACTGACGTCCCGGGACGCCACACACGGCGGCGTCAGCGTCGGCGGCGTCAGCGTCGGCGGCGTCAGCGTCAGCGGCGTCAGCGTCAGCGGCGGCGGCGTCAGCGTCGGCGGCGTCAGCGTCGGTGGCGTCGGCGCCGGCGTCGGTGCCGGCGTCAGCGGCGACCCCAGTGCGGTGGGACGTCCCGCAGCAGCCGGTCGTCGTTGTCGTCGTGCCCGCCGCGGTCGTCGGAGGTCTGGCCCATGACCGTCTCCCGCTCCGTGCCCTGACGCACCACGCGGCGACGCCTGCGGCGCGGGGCGGCCGTGCTCGGCGCGGTCTCGTCCGGCTCGGCGCCGGACGGCGTGGCGGCCCGCTCGGGGGAATCGTTCACCCGGCCATTGTCCGTCACGCCGTGCAGCGGGCCGCCGCGCCCCGCACGGTCAGGCCTCGGGCGACCCGTCGTCCTTCGCAGTCTCCTTGTCCGTGGCCACCCCGATGTCCTCCGGGCCTGCCTCGGCGCCGTCCTGAGCCACCGCGGCGTCGTCCGGCGCGACCCCGGCGCCCTCCGTCGTGGCCTCGACCTCGTCGACCGTGACGTCGCCCGCGGCGTCGTCCGTCACCAGCCCGGCCTCCTCGGCCGCCGCTTCGACGGCGGCAGAGCCCACGGCGTCGACGGCCGCGGCATCGACGGCCGCGGCATCGACGATCGCTGCGTCGACGGCCTCGGCGTCGTCTTCCGGCGCGACGTCGACGACCTCGACGGCCGGGGCGACGTCGACCGCCGGCTCGTCCTCGTCCGGCAGCACCGGCACGACGACCTCCCGCGGCGGCACGACGCCGCCGGCGGTGCCGATGCGCTCGTCGCGCACCCGCTGGACGAGCCGGCGCACGCGGTCGGCCTCGCCGTCCGGGTCGAGGAACGCGGCGGCGGACCAGACCTGCGTCACGACCCACCCCAGCCGCTCGAGCCGTTCGGCGAGCTGCCGGTCCCGCACGCGCACGGACGGCTCGGCCACGTACGCGGCGTCGTCGGTCAGCACGGCGACGAGCAGCTCGCCCGGCAGGTCCGGGTGCCCCACGACGAGGGGGATGCGGTCGCCGTCCGGGGCGCCGTAGTCGGTCTCGACGAGGTAGCCGAGCTTCCAGAGCCGCTCGCCCAGGTCGACCAGGAGCCGGTCGGGGGCGCGGCCGACGTCGACGCCGTTGCCGAGGCGCACCTGGTCGGCGACGCCGGAGCGCCGCTCGGCGAGGTCCAGCGTCTCGACCAGCAGCCGCGGGCCGGCGCCGCGCAGCCGCTCGGGGTCGAGGGCGTCGGCCCGGAAGCAGGACACGACGTGCAGCCGCTTGCGGGTGGCGCCCAGTGCGCCGACCAGCATGGCCTCTCCCCCGGCCTCGCCCAGCACGCCGAAGCGGTGCAGCACGCGGCCGTGCGGGGTGCGGCCGAAGCCGACGGACAGCAGCACGGTGTCCCGGGACAGCCCGGCCACGCCGGTGATGTCGGCGACGACGACGGGCTCGGGCCGCGAGCCCGAGAAGAACGGCGCGAGCGCGGGGTTGGCGCGCACCTCGGCGAGCAGCGCCTCGCGCACCCGGTCGGCGTGCGCGGCCGTCACCGTGACGACGGCGAACGTCTCCTCCGGGCGGGTCAGGGCGTGCTCGATGGCGACCTCGACCACGCGGTCCACCTCGGCCTGCGTGCTCTCGACGCTGCCCGAGACCGGGTCGGGCATGCCCGTGCCGTCCACCACGTCCAGGTGCACGAGCGCCTCCGCGCGCGGCAGCGGTGCCGGCCGCAGCAGGCCCTCGTAGCCGTGCGCGGCGAGCAGCCGGGTCAGCTCGGGGTCGCGGCTGTTCTCGTGCGGCTGCAGCGTGACCGTGGGCAGCAGGGCGGCCAGCTCGTGCACGCTGGTGCCCGATGCCGAGCGCGGGTCCCCGACCACCACGATCTGACGGCCGCGCGCGATCGCGGGCACCACGACCTCCGTGGGCACGTGCTGGACCGCATCGAGGATGACGACGTCCGCCGTGCGGTGCTCGGGCAGCAGGTGCGGCACCAGGGTGGGCGTGGCGACCAGCGCCGGACGCAGGCGCCGCAGCACGTCCCCGTGCCGTTCGGCGACGTCCCGCAGGGTCGTCATCCGGCCCTCCATGAGCTCGGTGAACAGCGCCTCCGCGGAGTCGCGGTCCTCCCGCATCGCGGCACCGAGGTGGGCCCGTGCGGCGACCCGCACCGGCTGGGACAGCGCCGCCAGGTGCTCGCGGTCGAGGTCGCGGAAGCGGCGGGCGAGCGCGTCGAGCCCCACGCCGTCCTGCCCGGCGAGGACCGGGTCGGCGGCGAGAAGCTGCTCGAAGACGGACGACCACCAGGCGAGCTCCAGCTCCGCCCCCACGAGGTCGCCCGGCACCCGCCGGTCGGTGAGGTCGTCCACCAGGTCGCCGACGCCCGCCGTCCGGGACTCGCGCAGCAGGCGGGTGCGCTCCGGCAGCGTCGCGAGCGTGTCCGCGGCACCGGCGAGGCGCTGGAGCCGCTCGGCGAGCCCGTCGAGGTCGAGCTCGGACAGGTGGCCGCCCAGCGTGGTCGGGGCCAGCACGGGCTCGAGCGCCTCGAGGTCGATGCGCACCGCCTCGTACGTGTCCTCGATCGACGCGAGCCCCTCAGGGAGGGTGGGCCACCCGCCGCGGCGGGCGTGCTCGGCCCACACGTCGCGCTGCTCCTGCACCTGCACCAGCGCCTCGTGCAGGTTCGGCACCCGCACCCCGGGGCGCACCATGTCCTTGGCGCGCTTGCGCAGCCGCCGGCGCGCGAACCAGCCCATCTCGATGCCGTGCTCGGCCCGCCAGCGCCGGGACGCCGTCGCCTGCACGAGGTCGGCGGCCGTGCGCTCGAAAACCATCGGGTGGAACAGGTCGAGGGTGCTGCGCATGCCGCCGAGCATCGCGAGCTGCTCGCCCCAGCCGCGCACCGTCGTCGGCGTCGTCAGGCCCGTGACCTCGCCCGTGTACGCGAGCTGGCGGCGCAGCTGCGGCAGCGTGACGTCGCGCAGCCGCTCCACCCGCACCAGCGCCTGCTGCGCGTCGTCGTCCGTGAGCAGGTGCGCCCCGTACCAGGGGGTCGACGACGGCCGCAGCGTGAACGCGCCGAGCGCGGCCGCGCGCTCCAGGCCGGCCGAGATCTCGCGGCGCCGCTCCGGGGTGAGCGCCAGCACCGACTCCGACGCGAGCCGCACGGTGGTCGACGGCGCCGGCCGCTCGGACGTGAGGCGCGCGAGCGCCTGCAGCGCGTCGTAGGCGGAGACCTGCCACGGCGAGCGAGGCTGGTGCAGGGCCTCGATGTAGCCCGTGAGCTGGGAGCGGGTGCCGATCAGCGCGTCACGCACCCGCGCGGCGCCGTCCACGTCCACCTGCTCCGGCTCGCTCGCCATCGCGGACAGCAGACGCCGCGTCACGTCCTCGCGCCACGTCGGGTACGGCGGCACGTCGAGCAGCAGGCTCTCCAGACCCAGCCCGTCGAGCTGCAGCGCCAGCCGGTCGGCCGCCCGGCGGTGCCCCGTCACGTAGAGCACGGACCGGCCCGCGGCGGTCGCCTCGCCGACCACGGCCGCGAGCGTGCCCGCGACGTCCGACCCGACGGGCGCGTCGACGAACAGGTGCCCGCCCGTGGCGAGCGCGTCCAGCACGGAACGCTGCTGCGGGTCCAGGTCGCCGACTCCCCGCTCGCGCGTCGGGTCGGCGTCGCCGCGGCGCACGGCCGGGAGGTCCAGCGCGGCCAGTCGCTGCGCGGCGTCGTCGACCCCGGCGAGCGCGGCCACGACCTCGTGCCGGTGCAGCGACGGCGAGAGCTGGTCGAGGTCGTCGACCAGCGCCTGCCCGGGGTGCACGAAGGTGCCCACCAGCACCCGTCGGTCGAGCTGGAAGTCCTCGAGCACGGCCTCGCCGAGCGCGGCCACGCGGGCCAGCACGTCGGTCGGGTCGAACCCGGCCAGGGTGAAGGTCGCGCGGGCCAGGGCCGCCGGGTCCAGCAGCGCCCCGTGCGCGCGCAGCGTGCGCGCCACCACGGGGTTGATCTCGACCGTCGGCTCCAGCGTGAGGTCGTAGTCGGCGCCGCCGTCCCCGCGCGGCGTCAGCGTGACGGGCCGCAGCACCACGGGCGCGTGCACCACGCGGCCGGCCGGCGGGGCCTCGTCGGGGTCCGGCGGCGTGGCGCGCGGCGCGGCGGACCGCTCCCGCGACGCCATCGACACGACCGGGATCGACGTCGTCAGCGCGGGGCCCTCGCCGGTGTCGATGTCGGCGAAGCCGGTCGTCTCCTCGGCGCCCGCGGCGCCGGACGCGTCGGCCCCTGCCTCCGCGGCTCCCCCGGCTCCGTCGTCCGCGGTCGCGTCGTCGTCGAGCGCCTCGCCCGCCTCGGCGGTGACGGCCGCCGTCGCGCCCGACGACGCGACCCGGGCGAGCGCGGCGACGTCGTGCCGCTGCGGCCCACCGCCCCCGAAGGGGACCTCCGGCTCGTCGTCGTGCTCCACCCACGTGGCCACACCGATCGCGAGGTACGTGGGCGCGACGCCGTAGCGCGACGCGTGCTCCGCGGCGCGGGCCGCGACGGCGCGGGCGCGGCGACGGGCCGCGGGGAGCGCCTCGCCCTCGCGCACCAGGTTCGACAGGCGCGTCGGGCGGCCGGCGAACAGCCCCGCGACGCCGTTGGGGTGCGCCTTGGACAGGTCGACGATGGCCTCGCCGAGCAGGCCGACGTCCGACAGGGAGGAGCCGCCGACCATGTCGACGAGGGAGGCGCGCCAGCGGCGGGTCGCCGTCTCGACGGCCGCGGCCGCCGCGGACGACGCGCTCTCGCCCGACCGCCGCGCGTGCGGCCCGGAGCCCGACGGGCGGTCCCCCGGGCCGGCGTCGTGCTGCTGGTCGTGGCCCCCGCGCGCGGCGTCGGGGGTGTCGGCTCCTGCGCCCTGGGGACCGTCGCCGTCCTGGCCCGTCCCGGAGGACGTGGCCGGCGCGGCGGGGGCCCCGGCGGAGGGGTCGACCGCGGTCGTGGCGGTGGATCGTCGGGCGGCTCTCACGCCAGCACGGTAGAACGGCCGACCCCTCGGTCCGGGCTCGGCGCGCCGGGGAACGGCGGGAGCAGGCGCCGGAGCCGGGCCGCCGCGACTGGTCGGTCGCGACCGGCGGGCACGTAGACGCCCCCTCGGCGGGGGGTCCGAAGGGGCGTCGGGCCGGGCTCGGCCCGGCAAGGGACAGCGCGCACCGCGCAGGGGGCGGGCGATGCGCGCCGTCACCGAGAGTGTGCCGCCCGCCGCCGATGCCGTCAATATGCGAGGAGGGCGAACCTCGCAACCCATGTGAGGAAGATCTGAGGCGGACGCCCGGCCCCGGGCACCTAGGCTGGTCGCCCGTGAGACGAGTGGTCGAGGCGGTCGCGCCCGCGCGCATGGGCACCGGGTTCCGGTGGCTGATGTCCGCGTCCTGGGTGAGCAACATCGGCGACGGCGTCGCGCTCGCGGCGGGCCCCCTGCTGGTCGCGTCGCAGACCAGCTCCGCCATCCTCGTCGCGCTCGCCGCCATGCTGCAGCGCCTGCCCTGGTTGATCTTCGGCCTCTGGGCCGGTGTGCTCGCCGACCGGCTCGACCGCCGCCGGCTCGTCATCGTCGCCAACCTGCTGCGTGCCGTCGTCGTCGCCGCCCTGTGCGTCGTCATCGTGACCGGGCACGTGAACATCGGCGTCGTCCTCGCCGCGATGCTCCTCATGGGCGTGGCCGAGGTCTTCGCGGACACCACCTCCCAGACCCTGCTGCCGATGCTGGTGCGCCCCGCCGACCTCGGCATCGGCAACTCGCGCCTGCAGGCCGGGTTCCTCACCGCGAACCAGCTGGTCGGGCCGCCGCTGGGCGCCGCGCTCTTCGCCGCCGGCGCCGCGTGGCCCTTCGCCGTGCAGGTCCTCACCGTGGTGCTCGCCGTGCTGCTCGTGAGCAAGGTGGTCCTGACGCCCGTGCCACCCGCTCCCGGTGCGCGCCTCGACGGCGAGCGCCGCAAGGTGCGCCACGACATCGCCGAGGGGCTGCGCTGGATCTGGACGAACCCGCCGGTCCGCACGCTCGCCCTCGTGATCCTCGTCTTCAACGCCACGTGGGCCGCCCCCTGGGGCATCCTCGTGAAGTACTCGCTGGACTACCTGCAGATGGGCCCCGTCGGCTACGGGCTGCTCACCACGGCCGCCGCCGTCGGCGGGCTGATCGGCACGTTCTCCTACGGCAGGCTCGAGCGGCGGTACTCGCTCGCCACCCTGATGAAGGTGTGCCTGACGCTCGAGGTGCTGTTCCACCTCGCGCTCGCCCTCGCGACGACCGGCTGGGTCGCCATGGTGATCCTGTTCGTCTTCGGCGCGTACTCGTTCGTCTGGGGCACCGTGTCCAACACCGTGCGCCAGCGCGCCACCCCCACCCGGTTCCAGGGCCGCGTCGGGTCGGCCTACATGATGTGCGTGTTCGGCGGCATCGTCGTGGGCAACGCCGTCGGCGGCGTCCTGGCCGAGCACTGGGGCCTCACCGCGCCGATGTGGTTCGGCTTCGTCGGCGCAGGCCTGACGCTCGCGCTCGTGTGGCGCCAGCTCGCGCACATCGCGCACGCCCAGGCCGACTGACCGCGAGGTGGTCCGGATCCTGGCGAGGTAGTCCGGTTCCGCGCGAGGTAGTTCGGGCTACTCCCCCGTCGAGCCGTCGGCGAGCTCCCGTGCGATGTCGAGGTGACCGGCGTGCCGCGCGTACTCCTGCAGCACGTGGAAGCAGATCCACAGCAGCGTGGGCGGGGTGCCGTCGTCGGTCGTGAACCGCCCGCCGACGGCGGCCCGCTCGGCGACGTCGTGGCTCGCCAGGACGGCACGCGTCCGCTCACCGGCGGCGTGAAGTGCGGCGACAAGGTCGTCGCGGCCGACGCCGTCGGGGACGCACCACGGGCCCTCCGGGGCGTCGTCCGCGTTGTCGCCCCACGGCCGGTCCACCTGCTCGCCCAGGAAGCCCCACACGAACCAGCGGCGCTCCATGTGCGCCAGGTGGGACACCATCTCCAGCGGCGTCCACCCCGACGGCAGCAGGCTGCTCCGCAGCTGCGCGTCCGTCAGCCCCTCGACCTTGCGCGCCACGACGGCGCGGTAGTAGTCGAGGTAGGCGGCGAACTGCGCCGCCGGGTCCGCGGAGTCCAGGCGCGGTTCGACGTCGAGTGGTGGCATGTGGTGAGCCTAGGACGGGGTGGATACACCCTCGGTCAGTCGTGCTCGATCCCGTCCTGGGAGGACAACGAGGTCGACACGAGCGGCTCCCCGGCACGTGCCTCGGCGTCGTCGTCGGGAACGGGCCGCACCTTGGGAGGAGCCGCAGACCAGGCCTTGAGATGCTGCATCACCTCGGCATAGAACGCGTCGACGACGTCGAGCGCGGAGTCGATGAAGCCGCCCTGTCCGCGCCCCCGCTTGGCCCCCATCGGCGCCGCCATCGCGACGCGGAACGAACGCAGTTCCTTCTTGGGGTCGACGACGAGCCGCGTCGGATCGTCGCGCACGTCGCGGAGCAGCTCGGCTGCCGCCGAGCCTCGGGCGTGAGCGACGAACGTCTCGACCCGCACAGCGTCCGGCGCGTTCTTGAGCTGACGCACCAGCCACCGCACGCGTGTCGCCGGCCGACCTTCGCGCGGCGCGTCCACGTCCACGTGGCAGGTGATCGTCCGGGCCCGGAGGTCCGCCGTCACGACCAGGTCCCCGACGGTGTCGGGGATGCGGATCGAACCGCTCAGTACACCGCCGTCCACCAGGGAAGACACCAGCCCCTGGGTCCGCAGTGCGGGATCGGCCTGCTCCTTCCGTGACACGACGGTGGCCACCTCAGCGCCCAGAGTGCGGCCCAGCTCGAGGCTCGCGAAGCGCAGCAGCGCGTCGAACCGGGCAGCGACCCCCTCGACGCCCCTGTCGTTCGGCCGCAACGTCCCGGTGCGCACCGCGTCGCGGACCGCGACCCAGCTCTCACCCATGTCCTCGAACTCCAACGCGCCGGACCGTGGGTGCTCCAGGTACCGCACCAGCTCGCCGAGGATCCATGCCTGGTCCGGATCCGCGACGCCGCGGAACTCCTTCTGCATGACCGCCTCAGCCAGCACCTTGGTCCACGACAGGTGATGGAGCTCGACCTTCCGCAGGCGGCGCTTGTCGACCTTGGTCGGGTGCTGCCCGACGACCGGGGGGATCTCGTTCGAGATGGTGACGACCGCGTCGAACCCCTGCTGCCGCGCGATGTCCAGGTAGTTCTCGATCTGGTCGCGGGCGAGCTCGTTGCGCCCCGTCTTGACCTCGATCAGGGCGGTCCAGGACTTCTGCCCACGCCTCACCCGGACGAGCCCGTCCGGATACAGCCGCCTCTCGCCGAGCATGAAGGGGACCTCGATGAAGGCCTCCACCTGCCCCGCAGGGGCGCCGAACGGCTTCGTCAGGGCGCGGCCGAACTCGCGCACGGCGACCATGACGGCGAGCAGCGCCGACGTCGCCCGGCGCTCCTGCTCGTCGGCTCCGTTGATGCCCGACGTCGGGATCAGTCGCGCCTCGTGCCAGGGTTGTTCCTCGGTCATGACGCCAGCTCCGTTGCTGTCGACGGACTTTTCCGGACCGTAGCCCAGGGCTCTCAACGGGGCATCACGGAGCGTCCCGACACGAACGAACTTCACCCGGGGACCCCACGACCCCCTCTTTGCCGCGAGCCAGCGTCCTTGGTCTTTCAGCGTGCGACTCCTGCTGGCACCGCCCTTCTCGGGCGTCCTTCGCTCAGACCGGCAAGGTCCAGGCGTCGGTTCCCACGTCACCTGGGTCCGTTTCACCGCTGCGGAGGCGGCGGCCAGTGCGTTCCCATCGGCGGGCTTTGATGTCCGGGCCCTCTGCGTGAAGGTCCCGGGCCTGGGCATCCGCACCGTGGTGCAGCTCGGCCCAGACGGCGAGGTTGATCGCGGCGTTGCGGTCGCGATCGATCATCAGGCCGCAGACGCGGCAGACGTAGGTCCGCAGGGCAACTCCGCCCATGTCCCGGACCGCGCCGCATCCGGAGCACGTCTTCGTGGACGGGAACCACCGGTCGGCGACGGCCAGCTCCCCGCCGCGCCACTCCTGCTTGTAGGCGATCTGGCGCCGGACGAGCCCCCAGCCGACGTCGTGGATCGCCCTCGCGAGGTTCGGGTTGCGGACGAGCATCCCGCGGACGTCAAGGTGCTCGATGACCAGCCGGGCGTGGTTCTTGACCAACCGGTTCGAGACCTCGTGTGCGTGCCGGCGACGGATCTCCGCCGTCCGGAAGTAGTAGCGACCGAGCCGGTCGGCCGCCTTGCGTCGCTTCCTGGAGCCGGGCTTCTTACGGGTCACGGCACGATGCAGGTGACGCTGGCGGCGCGCGGTGACGGTGAGCGTGCGCGGCCATTCGTCGATGCGGTCGACCTCCGTCCCGTCGCTCCGCGCCGCGACCACGAGCGACGCGAGACCGAGGTCGACGCCCACCCACGGCGTGGCGGCCTCGGGCTCCGCGTGCTGTCGGGCCGGGTGCAGGTCGGCTGCCTCGACGTTCAATGACACCCACCATCGACCGCGCCCCCGAGTGACGGTCGCGAAGAGGATCCGTGCCCGTCCCCTGGCGACCATGCGCCGGAGCCGGCGCGTGTCCTCGCGGACACGCATCACCCCGACGCCGGGGACGCGCACCGACCTCGGGTGGTCGTCGCCCCCCACGCGGATCGCCGGCTTCCCGGCCTTGGGGAACTGGTTCCGGATGCGGAACGACGGCCTTGCCGTCCCCTTCTTCTTGAAGCGGGGGTGGGCGACCGGGGCTCCGGCTCGCTCGCCCCGCCGCGACTCCGACCATGCCGCGAGCCCGCGCCCGAGGTCGACGGCCGCCTCCTCGAAGACCTGCTGGAAGACCTCGTGGCGCCAGCGAAGTCCCGTCTCGCTCACGGAAGCGACACCCGCGCCGTCGACGGCGAAGACCCGTCCGGCGGCCGCCGACTTCTTCCACCTGTTGAAGCCGTTGACGAGGTCGTAGCCCGTGCGCGGCACCTTCACCGGCGCGCCGGACTCCTTGGCCCGGCGGGCGTCGAAGACCATCCGCAAGCACTGGTTGTAGGCGAACCGCGAGGCTCCGACGTGCCGCTCGAGCGCAGCGATCTGCTCGACCGTCGGGTCGAGGCAGAATCGGAACGTCGCAAACCGCGCCATCGAACGACTGTCCCGCACACCACCGACACAGAGCGGGAGCGTGACGGAGCTCTTCGAGCAAGGTGCCCGCGGCGCGACTCGAACGCGCGACCTACCGCTTAGGAGGCGGTTGCTCTATCCACTGAGCTACGCAGGCGCGGCCACCGAAGGCGACCGATCGTCCAGACCCGGGGCCTCGACGTGCACAAGCCTAGCGGCCGGTGGACCGTCGGCCTGAATCAGACCCAACCGGCCGGATCGGCGACCACCGACCGCAGCACCTCGCGCGCGCCGCCGGTGAGGGCGGCGTGCGGGCCGGCGGCGGCGGGGCGGACGTCCACCGGCGCGAACGGCGCGGCGAGCGCGCGCTCCTCGACGACGCCGGCGACCACGTGCCCGACCCAGCCGAACAGCTCGGCGTACGCGCCGCCGAGCACGACGGTGGAGACGTCGACGAGGTTGACGAAGGTGGCCAGCGCGGAGCCCAGCGCCCGTCCGGCGCGGCGGACGGTGTCGAGGGCGGCGGCGTCGCCGGCGCGGAGCAGGTCGACGATCGCGTGCACGGGGGCCGAGGACGGCAGGCCGGCGCCGCGCAGCAGCACCTCCTTGCCGGCGTACTGCTCCAGGCAGCCGGTGGCGCCGCACGAGCAGCGCGGGCCGGCGGGGTCGACGACGACGTGCCCGATCTCGCCGTTCCAGCCGCGCTCGCCGAGGAAGAGCTGCCGGTCCACGACGATCCCCGCGCCGACCCCGACGTCGCCGGAGACGTAGAGGAACGACGGCGGCACCTCGCCGGCGAGCTCGGCGAGGGCGGCGAGCTTGGCCTCGTTGGCCACCTCGACGTCGAGCGGCTCCCCGCTGCCGGTACGCAGGTCCAGCTCGGGGACGGGCTCGACGGACGACCAGCCCAGGTTGGGCGCCACCTCCAGCCGCGCCCCGCGCACGTCGACGAGGCCGGGCAGCGCGAGGCGCGCGCCGGCGACGCGCATGCCGCCGGCCTCGACCTCGGTGACGACGTCGACGGCGAGCCCGCGCAGGCGCGCCAGCACGTCGCGCGGGTCGGAGTCGTGCAGGGAGCCGGTGACGACACGCTCGGCCACGACGTCGCCCACGAGGTCGAGCGCGCGGACGCCGAGGTAGTCGACGTTCACCTCGAGCCCGAGCCCGACGACGGTGCGGCCGGCGGGCACGAGCGGGACGGCGGGACGACCGGCCCGCTGCGCGACGACGGGCGGCAGCTCGGCAAGCAGGCCGCCGGCCACGAGCCGGTCGACGAGGGTCGAGACGGTGGCCCGCGTGAGTCCGGTGGCGGCGGCGACGTCGGCGCGCGACGGCGGCCGGTCGGCGCCGAAGACGGCCCCGGCGACGAGGCGGAGGTTTCGCTCCCGCAGGGTGTGCTGGCGCGAGGCGGCGGCGCCGTCGGGCACGCGAGGGACCCGCTCGGGCGTCGTCGTCGAAGTGGCTGGCACGTGTTGACTCTAGCCCAGCGACGCGCAATAGTTCAGCCGTACAACAAAACGCCGCACGGACGCGGCGGAAGGCCCGGCACGACGTTCCGGCCACCATCGACACACGACTCGACGAGGAGAACCCCGTGAGCGACATCAAGTACTCGTTCGGCCTGTGGACCGTGGGCTGGCCGGCCGCCGACCCGTTCGGCACCGCCACCCGCCCCGACCTGGACCCCGCGGAGTCGATCCGCAAGCTGGCCGACCTCGGCGCCTGGGGCTTCACGTTCCACGACAACGACGTCTTCCCGTTCGGCGGCGAGGGCGCGGAGCGCCAGAAGCACATCGACGCCGTGAAGAAGGCGTCCCAGGAGACCGGCCTCGTCTGCGAGATGGTCACCACCAACACCTTCACGCACCCGATCTTCAAGGACGGCGCGTTCACCTCGAACAACCGCGCGGTGCGCCGCTACGGCCTGCGCAAGGTGCTCACCAACGTCGACCTGGCCGCCGAGATGGGCGCCTCGACGTTCGTCATGTGGGGCGGTCGCGAGGGCACGGAGTACGACAACTCCAAGGACCTGCACTCCGCGCACGCCCGCTACGCGGAGGGCATCGACACCGTCGCCGCCTACATCAAGGAGAAGGGCTACGACCTGCGCATCGCGCTGGAGCCCAAGCCCAACGAGCCCCGCGGCGACATCTTCGTGCCGACCATCGGCCACGCGATCGCCCTCATCGACACGCTCGAGCACGGCGACATCGTGGGCCTCAACCCGGAGACGGGCCACGAGCAGATGGCGGGCCTCAACTACACGCACGGCCTCGCGCTGGCTCTGTACGCGGGCAAGCTGTTCCACATCGACCTCAACGGCCAGCACGGGCCCCGCTACGACCAGGACCTCGTCTTCGGCCACGGCGACCTGCTGAGCGCGTTCTTCACGGTGGACCTGCTCGAGAACGGCTTCCCCAACGGCGGCCCGCGCTACGAGGGCCCGCGCCACTTCGACTACAAGCCCAGCCGCACCGAGTACCTCGACGGCGTGTGGGAGTCGGCGAAGGCGAACATGGCGACCTACGACATGCTCGCGGCCAAGGCGAAGGCCTACCGCGAGGACCCCGAGGTGCAGAAGGCGTTCGAGCACGCCGGCATCTTCGAGCTGAACGAGCCGACCCTCGGCGCGGGCGAGTCGTTCGACGCGTTCCTCGCCGACCGCTCGGCCTACGAGGACCTGGACGTCGACGCCGTCGCCGAGCGCGACTACGGCCTGGTGCGCCTGCACCAGCTCGCGCTCCAGCACCTCATCGGCTGAGCGAACCACCCACCCAGCCGGGTGCTGTGAGCGGGCGTTCGGCCCCGATTCGGTCACGAATCGGGGCCAAACGCCCGCTCACAGCATCCCCCGGCCCTGCCTGAAAGAGACGCAACGATGCCCCTCGTCGCCGGCGTGGACACGTCCACGCAGTCCTGCAAGATCGTCGTGCGCGACGCCGAGACCGGCGCCCTGGTGCGCTCCGGCACCGCGAAGCACCCCGACGGCACGTCGATCGACCCGCGGCACTGGTGGGACGCGTTCCTCGCCGCCGCGCAGGAGGCCGGCGGCCTCGACGACGTGGCCGCGATCTCCGTCGGCGGCCAGCAGCACGGCCTCGTCGCGCTCGACGCCGACGGCCGCGTGATCCGCGACGCCCTCCTGTGGAACGACACCCGCTCCGCCGCCGCGGCCGAGGACCTGATCCGCGAGCTCGGCGACGGCGACCGGGACGCCGGCGCGCAGGCGTGGGCCGACTCCGTCGGGTCGGTGCTCGTCGCGTCGCTCACCGTCACCAAGCTGCGCTGGCTGCGCGACACCGAGCCCGAGAACGCCGCCCGCGTCGCCGCCGTCGCGCTCCCCCACGACTGGCTGACCTGGCGCATCGCCGGCTATGGCCCGGAGGGCGAGTCGCCGCTCGGGCCGCGCCTCGACGCGCTCGTCACCGACCGCTCGGACGCGTCCGGCACCGGCTACTACGACGCCGAGGCGGACGACGGCGCGGGCGCCTACCGCCCCGACCTGCTGAGGCTCGCCCTCGGGCGGGACGACGTCACGCTCCCCCGCGTGCTCGGGCCGTCCGAGTCGGGCGGCGTCGCGCACGCGTCGGTCGCCGGCGCGGACGTCGACGGCGGCGCCCTGGTCGGCCCCGGCGCGGGAGACAACGCCGCCGCCGCGCTCGCGCTCGGCATGACCCCCGGCGACATCGCGATCTCGATCGGTACCTCGGGCGTCGTGTCCGCGGTCGCGCCGGCGCGCACCGCCGACGGGTCCGGCGCCATCAACGGCTTCGCCGACGCCACCGGCAACGCCCTCATGCTCGCCGTCACGCTCAACGCCGCCCGCGTGCTCGACGCGGCACGGTCGGTGCTCGACGTCGACGTCCACGAGCTCGCCGACCTCGCGCTCGCCGCCCCGCCCGGCGCCGACGGCCTCGTCCTCGTGCCCTACCTCGAGGGCGAGCGCACCCCCAACCGCCCCGACGCCACGGGCACGCTGCACGGCATCCGCCTCGCGACGTCCACCCGCGAGCACCTCGCCCGCGCCTACGTCGAGGGCATGCTCTGCGGCCTCGCCGACGGCCTCGACGCGCTGCGCGCCCAGGGCGTGCCGATCGAGCGCGTCATGCTCATCGGCGGCGCCGCCCAGTCCCCCGCGGTGCAGCAGGTGGCCACGCAGGTCTTCGGCCTCGAGATCGGGGTCCCCGAGCCGGGCGAGTACGTGGCCGACGGCGCCGCACGGCAGGCCGCATGGGTGCTCGCCGCCGCGGCCGACCCGGACGTCGCCGCGCCGGCGTGGTCGACGACGGTCGCCACGACGCTCGCCGCCGCCCCCCGGCCCGAGGTGCGCGCCCAGTACGCCGCCGTCCGCGACCTGATCTGAGCCCCGTGACGCCGCCCGCCGCCGACCCCACCCTCGCCGCGGGCCTCGCGACCGTCGTCGCGCGGGCCCGCGAGCTGGACGTCGCGGTGCACACCGTCGACGTCCGGGCGGGCGGCGAGCGCCTGCTCGCCGCGGCGTGCGCCCCGCTCGGACACGACGTGCCGCAGCGGATGTACTCGGTGTCGAAGACGGTGACGGGCCTCGCCGTCGGGCTGCTCGCCGCGGAGGGCGCTCTCGGTCTCGACGACCCGGTCGTCGGGCACTTCCCGGACCTCCTCGACGGCCACCCGGCGCACCCGTGGCTCGAGGCCACGACGCTGCGGCACATGCTCGCGATGGTCGGCCCGCACCGCGCCACCACGTACCAGGTGCGCGAGGGCGGCTGGCTGGAGTCGTACTTCCGCGTGCCGCCCACGCACCCGCCGGGCACGCTGTTCACGTACGACACCAGCGCCGCGTACACCCTGGCCGCCCTGGTGGAGCGGGTCTCCGGGACCTCGCTGGCCGAGTACCTGCGGCCGCGGGTGCTCGACCCGCTCGACGTCTCCCCCGGCCTGCGCTTCCTGCCCGGCCCGGACGGCTTCAGCCACGGCGGCTCCGGCCTGATCTGCACCCCCGACGACCTGGCCCGGCTGGCCCGGCTGCTCAACGACGGCGGCGTGCACGACGGCGCGCGGCTGCTCCCGGCGGAATACCTCGCGGCCGCCACGTCGCCGCAGTCGGACCCGGCGACGCAGACCTGGGGCGGGCCGTTCCGCGCGGCGTACGGGTACCAGCTGTGGCTGCCGCCCGCCGGCGGCTGGCTGATGTTCGGGATGGGCGGGCAGATCGTCTACGGCGACCCCCGGCTGCGGGTCACCGTGGTCGTCACCGCCGACTCCCAGGCGGCGGCGAGCGGTGACCAGAAGCTGCTCGACCTCGTCCTCGACCACCTCGTCGAGCCCGCGCGCGAGCTGGCGCGGGCGGGTGGGGGCGCGGCCACGGCGGGCGCCGTCGTCGCCCCGCTCCCCTGGCCCACGCCGCCCCACGAGCCCGCGCACGCGCGCCCGCTGGTCGGCCGCTGGGCCGGCCGCACCCCGGGCTCGGGCCCGGCGGGCCTCACGCTCGACGTCGACGCCGCCGGGGGCACGATCGCGTCGTCCGACGGCTGGTCGATCGCGCTCGACACCGCCGGCCCGCTGACGACCCGGATCGGGGACGAGCCGGCCGTCGTCACCGCAGGCTGGACCGGCCCCGGCGTCCTCGACGTCCGCGCGGGGACCCACGGCGACGAGCTGGCCACGCTCCGGCTGCGCATCGCGCTCGCCGACGACGGCACGCTCGCCGTCCAGTCACAGGGCTTCGGCGAGACGCTCGACCCGCGCTGGTCGTTCCACGCCGCCTACGCCCGCTGACCGCGCCAGCACGTCCCCGGGTCAGCCCTTGACCGAGCCGATCAGCGCGCCCTTGACGAAGAACCGCTGGATGAACGGGTACACGAGCAGCATCGGCAGCGTCGCCACGAAGATGACGGCCATCTTCACCGACTGGGCGGGCGGGACGACGTCGACGGAGCCCTCGTCCGCGTTCATGCCGGACGCGACGATGACGATCTGGCGCAGCAGCACCTGGATGGGCCACTTCTCCGAGTCGTTGATGTAGAGGATGGCCGCCTGGTAGGTGTTCCAGTAGTAGACGGCGTAGAAGAGGCCGATGGTCGCGATGGACGCGAGCGACAGCGGCAGCACGATCCGCAGGAACACCCCCAGGTCCGAGCAGCCGTCGATGCGCGCGGCCTCCTCCAGGCTGTCCGGGATGCCCTGGAAGAAGCTGCGCATGATCACGAAGTTGAACGCGTTGATCAGGACCGGCAGGACCAGCGACCACAGCGAGTCGATGAGCCCGAGCTTCTGCACCACGATGAACGTGGGGATCATGCCGCCGCTGAACAGCATCGTGAACACGACCAGGAAGTTGATCACCCGGCGGCCCTTGAGGTAGCGCTTGGACAGCGCGTACGCCATGAGCGCCGTGACCAGCAGGCTGAGGAACGTCCCGCCCACGGTGACGAGGACGGAGACCCCCATCGCCTGGAAGATCGTCGACGTCGAGAGGATGTACCGGTACGCGTCGAGCGTGAACGTGTGCGGGATCAGGATGAACGGCCGGGTGGCGATCTCGCCCGGGGTGGCGAGCGAGCTGCCGAGGACGTTGAGGAAAGGGATCAGGCACAGCAGCGCGAAGCCCGTCAGGACGACCACGTTGACGACCTGGAAGACGCGCACCCCGACAGAGGGCTTGCGGGACCGACCCGTGCCGCGGAGGGGTCGTGCGGCGGCTGCCACGGCGATCTTGCTCATCTGGGACTCCCGGTTCGGGGCTGGTCGGAATGCTGGTCGGACTGCTGGTCGGTGGCGCGCGGCGCGAAGAGCCCCGCGCTGACGAAGAAGCCGAAGGCCACGGGGTACAGCAGGAGCTGGCTGCCGACGAGGCACGCGAGCCCCGCGGCGAGGAACCACCACCCGGCGGAGCGTCGGGCGGGGCGGCGGCGCGCGAGCGCGAAGCCGGCGACGGTCAGCCCGAGCACGACCGGCACGGTGACGCTGAACCACGCCGCGAGCGTGCGGGTGGCCTCGTAGGCGGCGTCGAGCGGGACGCCCGCGGCGCCGGCCACCCCGCCGTCGGCGAGCAGCGGGTAGAGGGTGTCGGCGAACGTCGCCTCGTCGACGCCGTTCACCACGAGGGTGAACGCGCCGAGGGAGAGCGTCGTCAGGGCCGCCGCCACCCCGGCCACCCAGAGCTCGACGGTGCGCCGCACCGTGGCCGGCGGGCCGACGGGCTCGGGCGCGACCCCGTCGGCGTCGCGGCGGGCGGACGTCTCGGTCAGGGCCATGTCAGCCGTCCACCTCCGCGGGGGGCCGCGGAGGACAGGGGGCGACCCGGGGCGACGGCGTCGTCGACCCGCTCGACCCGGCCGGTCACGTCGGTCAGCCGCAGCGTGGGGCTGGCCTCAGCCGTCACCTCCGGACCGACCGCCCCGACCACCCGCACCCGGGTGAAGGCGGAGTCGGCCAGGTACCCGACACGGATGCCCGCCCGCGTCACCGCGTCGACGCCCGCCGCCATCGCAGGGACGCCCGGCCGGGCGTCGTCGGCGAACGAGATCGCGACGTCGTCGAGGGTGATCTCGCTCAGCGGCGCCTCCGGCAGCCCGTACAGGTGCGCGGCCGCCGCGTGCACCCCCCGCGCGGTCACGTGGGCCAGGTGGATCCGCCGGAACGCCGGGGTCCGGTCGTCCACCGGGTACGGGGACCGGTCGCCGACCCATGGCTCCTTGCCGTCGGGTCCGCAGAAGTAGTAGGGGTTGATGACGAACGGGCACACCACCCCGTCCATGATCACGTTCGTCACGCGCACGTCCTCGACGACGCCGCCGCGCCCGCGGCGCGACTTCAGCCGGATCCCGCGGTCGGTGCCGGAGAACACGCACCCGGTGATGACGACGTTGCGGATGCCGCCGCTCATCTCGCTGCCCAGCACGACGCCGCCGTGGCCGTGCACCATCGTGCAGCCGGTGATCGTGACGTTCTCGCAGGGCACGCGCTCGGCGGTGCGCTCGGTGCCCGCCTTGATCGCGATGCAGTCGTCGCCGACGTCGATGTGGCAGTCGCTGATCCGCACGTTCCGGCACGACTCCGGGTCGATGCCGTCCGTGTTGGGCGAGTCGGCGGGGTTGTGGATCCGCACGCCGGACACGCTCACGTCCTCGCACAGCAGCGGGTGCACGGTCCAGGCGGGTGAGTTCGTGAGGGTGACGTCGCGGATCGTCACCCTGGTGCACTCGTGGATCCCGACGAGCGTGGGTCGCGGGTACGCGAGGGACTCCCGGTCGTGGCGGAAGGTGTCCCACCAGGCCGCGCCGCCCCCGTCGACGGTGCCCCGGCCGGTGATCGCGACGTCGGTCTCGCCGTGCGCCCAGAGGCACGGCTGGTGGATCGTGGAGCTGGCTCCCTCCCAGCGCGCCTCGACCGGCGGGTAGAGCGCGGGGTCGGGCACGAACTGGAGCCGCGCACCCGCCTCGAGGTGCAGCTCGACGTGCGAGCGCAGGCGCAGGGCGCCGGTGCGGTGGGTCCCGGCGGGCACCACCACCGTGCCGCCGCCCGACGCCGCGGCGTCGTCGATCGCGGCCTGCAGGGCTGTCGTCTCGAGGGTGTCGTCGAGGGTGTGCACGTGTCGCCTCTCGGTGGTGCGTGGTGTGGTGGGCGGGACGTCCCCCGCCCACCACGTCGGGGAAGGTCAGCCGTTGACCTTGGCGTACGCCTCGGTGAACTCCGCCTCGATGTCGTCCAGGCCCTGGCCGCGCAGGTCCTCGACGACCGCCTCGTAGTCGGCCATCTCGATCTGGCCGGTGAGGTAGCGGTTGTAGGCGTCCATCGCCTTGTCCTCGATCGTCGACCACTGCCGGTCGAAGGTCTCCGAGCTCAGCGACTGGGTCGGGTTGATGACGGCGTCGGGCTCCTGAGCGGCCATCTTCTCGTTGGCCTCGTCCACGTAGGGCTTCGTGCTCTTGTAGGTCACGATCTTCTCGGAGGGGCGCGACGACGAGTACGGCTGCACCTCCTGCTCCCAGGCGGTCTGGTCCTCGATCGTCACCACGCCGTCGCCGTCGATCGAGTAGTGCTCCCCCTCGACGCCGTTGGTCATGAGGCCGAACGGCTCGGAGTCCATGAGCTTGTCGAGGAAGCCCAGCACCTTCCGGACCTCGGCCTCGTTCTTCACCTCGGACTTCGGCAGCGCCAGCCAGCCGCCCATGCCGCCGCCGGTGTCGGTGATGATGTGGTGCGGCTGGCCGTCGTAGGTGAGGTCGTTGACGAGCGCCCACGTCATGGGCGTCTTCGGGTCGGCGCTCTGCGCGAGGTCCATGTAGTTCTTCGCCTCGAACAGGCCCGTGACCACGATGCCGCCCTTGCCGCGGGCGATGGCGTCCTGCTGGTTCTGCTTCTGGACCGTGACGAACTCCTGGTTGACCGCGCCCTGCTCGTACACGCCGCGGTACCACTCCATCGCCTGCTTGAACTCGTCGCCGGCGAACGCGGCGTGGACCTGGCCGGAGTCGTCGACGGAGAACTTGTCGCCCGCGCCGAAGTACCCGGTCAGCGAGCGGAAGCCGACGAGGAAACTCTCCTCGCGGTCGATGAAGCCCGTGGTGTCGTTCTTGCCGTTGCCGTCGGGGTCGTCCTTGGTGAACGCGACGGCGACCTTCTCCAGGTCCTCGATCGTGTGCGGCACCTCGAGGCCGAGGTTGTCCAGCCAGTCCTGGCGGACGACGACCCCGTAGCGCGTCTTGATCTTCTGGAACGGCACCCCGTAGAGCGTGCCGTCGAGCTTGGCGGCGTCAAGGGTGTCGGCGTCGATCTTCGCCAGGTTCGGGAAGTCCTTCAGGTAGGGCTCCACGTCCCAGAACTGACCGGCCTTGAGCGCCTGGCGCACGGTCGTGCTGTCGGTGACCGTCAGCGACACGATGTCGGCGAGCTGGCCGGACGCGAGGGCGGAGTTGATCTTCTCCTCCTTCGACGCGTCCGGGACCCACTGCATCGTGAACTCCTGGCCGGTGTACTTCTCCAGGGCGGTCTGAATCGGTCCGTCGGCGTCCGGCGTCACGGGGGTGTGCAGCATCGACATCCAGGTGATCGGGCCGTCGTCGGCCGCGCCGTCGTCGCCCGAACCGTTGCTGCCGCAAGCGGTGAGCGCGAGCGCGGTCACCGCGGCCGCGGCCGCACCCTTGGCGAACAGGGTCTTGCGCATGGGTACTGCTCCTCTCATGACACCTGCTCCGTCGCAGGCGCGATCATCGGGTGGTGCAGGGAACGGTGGGCGGGCGCGGGCACCTCCGGGGTCTCCTCCAGGGGGCGGAACACGACGCGGGTGACCAGGCCGACGACGAACGCCGGCAGCCCGGCCCCGAAGAGCAGGAGCAGCGGTGTGGCGTACGTCCACAGCAGCCACCAGGCGACGCCGACGGCGGCGGCCCCGATGATCGTCCAGTGCAGCGAGCCGAAGCCGATCAGCAGCGCGGCGGCGAACCGGCGTCGCGTGGTGGCGATGTCGGTGGCGACCATGACGGGGAAGACGTAGGCGGTGGCGACGCCCAGCACGACGAGCGCCAGCACGTTGACCGCCTGCAGGATCCACGTCGGGGCGAGGAAGACGTTCGTGACGATCACGCCGCCCGCCCCGAGGACGACCCAGCCGGCGAGCATCGCCTCGAGCGTCCGCTCGCGGACGTCGGCCAGGAAGGCGCGGGCGAGCGGCGCGGTCTCGCCGTGCCGCAGCCAGCGGTCCATGGCCTTCGCCATCGCGTACGACGCCGGGCCGAACCCGAGCACGACGAGCCCGAGGAGCGTCGTCGCCAGCCACAGCACGCTCAGGCACGCGACCCGGAAGATGCCGCGACAGATCGCGTCGATGCGGACGAAGCCCTCGAAGGAGAACATCAGTAGACGCCCTCCTCGCCGAACCGCTTGGCGATGCGGTTGGCGAAGACCACGAGGATCAGGCCGACGAGGCCCTTGAACAGGCCGACGGCGGCCGCGTAGCTGAGCTGCCCGTTCTCGATGCCCGCCGTGTACACGTAGGTGTCGAAGATGTCGGCGACGTCGCGGTTCAGCGAGTTCATCACGAGGAACATGTGCTCGAAGCCGAGCTCCAGGAAGTCGCCGATGGCGAGGATGAACATCACGATGATGGTGGGCCGGATGGCCGGGAGCGTGATGTGCCAGGCCTGGCGCAGCCGCCCCGCGCCGTCGAGCTCCGACGCCTCGTAGAGCTGGACGTCGACCGCGGTCATCGCGGCGAGGTAGACGATGGTGCCCCAGCCGGCGCCCTTCCAGATCTCCTGGAAGATGTACATCGGCCGGAGCCAGTCGGGGTCGGTGAGGAACGGGACGGGGTCGAGGCCCCACGAGACCAGCAGGTTGTTGACGGACCCGCCGTCGGTCGTGAGCAGCACGTAGAAGATCGAGACGACGATCACCCACGACAGGAAGTGCGGCAGGTAGACGACCGACTGGATGCTGCGCTGGAACCACTTCGTGCGGACCTCGTTGAGCAGCAGCGCCAGGACGACCGGCACCGGGAACGCGAAGATCAGCATCCCCAGCGAGATCATCAGCGTGTTGCGCAGCAGGACGTAGAACGTGTCCTCGGAGAAGAAGCGCACGAAGTGGTCGAAGCCGACCCACGGGCTGCCGCCGATGCCGAGGAACGGCATGTAGTCCTGGAAAGCGATGACGAGGCCGCCCATGGGCGCGTACTTGAACACCAGGAAGTACAGGATCCCCGGCACGGCCATGAGGTAGAGCGCCTTGTGCTTCCACAGCGCCGACGAGCGCTTCCGGCGCGGGCCCGACGGCGCGGGTTCGGGTGCGGGTGCTGCCTCCGGCGCCGCCGCCTGGGCGGCGGTGACGGCGCTCATCGCGCCGGCCCCACGTCGTACGTCACTACCACCATCGGCGTGCCCCTCTGCTCTTCCTCGAGCTGGTCGCGCTCCCTGGTGGGACGCGTCCGGTAACCGGTTTCTCGGACGCTACCGGACGATTACCGCGATGGGCAAGCGCCTTCCAACAATCGGTGTCGAGATCGTGAACACTCAGCCCGCAAGGACGCCGAGGTAGTCCACATCTCCGCGAGGTAGTCCGAACTCTGGCGAGGTAGTCCAGACTTCGCCGAGGGAGTCCCGATCTGGCCGAGGTAGTCCACGCCAGGGCGCACATTGCGCACTACCTCGTGGGAAGTTGGACTACCTCGGCGGGATCGGGACTACCTCGCGGAGAAACCAACTACCTCGACGGGATCGGAACTACGTCGCGGGGGTGTGGGCGCGGGCGTAGGTGCGCACACGGTGGCGCAGGGTGCCCGGGCCGGACGACGTGGCCCAGCCGCCGTCGTCGACGACCTCCCAGACCCCGGCGTCGATGGCGGGGGCGAAAGCGTCGCCCTCGATGGCGAGGTCGACGTCCGTGACGAGGAGCCGGTCGGCGATGGGCAGCGCGGCGGCGTAGACCTCGCCGCCGCCCATGACCCACACCTCGTCGCCGCCGGGTGCGGCGGCCGCGAGCGCCAGGCCCGTCTCGAGCGAGGGGGCGACGACGGCGCCGTCGTCCGCCCAGCCGGGCTGCCTGGTCACGACGACGTTGGTGCGGCCGGGCAGGGGGCGGCGCGGCAGCGACTCCCAGGTGCGGCGCCCCATGACCACGGGGTGGCCTGCCGTGGTGGCCTTGAAGTGCGCGAAGTCCTCGGGGATGCGCCAGGGGATGTCGCCGGACGCGCCGATGACGGGGCGGCCCGCGGCGTCGTGCGCCTGGGCCCAGATCAGCCCGATCACACCGCGACCGGGGCCTTGATGCCGGGGTGGTGCTGGTAGCCGAGCACCTCGATGTCCTCGTACGCGTAGTCGAAGATCGAGTCGCGCGGCGCGAGGCGCAGCGTCGGGTACGGGTACGGGTCGCGCTCCAGCTGGGTGCGCACCTGCTCGACGTGGTTGTCGTAGATGTGGCAGTCGCCGCCCGTCCAGACGAACTCGCCCACCTCGAGCCCGGTCTGCGCGGCCACCATGTGGGTGAGCAGCGCGTACGACGCGATGTTGAACGGCACGCCGAGGAACAGGTCCGCGGAACGCTGGTAGAGCTGGCAGCTGAGCTTCCCGTCGGCCACGTAGAACTGGAACAGCAGGTGGCAGGGCGGCAGCGCCATGTCGGCGAGCTCGGCCACGTTCCACGCGCTGACGATGAGGCGGCGGGAGTCCGGGTTGACCTTGATCTGGTCGATGACGCCCGCGATCTGGTCCACGTGCTGCCCGTCCGGCGTGGGCCACGACCGCCACTGCACGCCGTAGACCGGGCCCAGCTCGCCCTCGGGCGAGGCCCACTCGTCCCAGATGGACACGCCGTGCTCCTGCAGCCAGCGCACGTTGGAGTCGCCACGCAGGAACCACAGCAGCTCGTAGGCCACCGACTTCAGGTGCACGCGCTTGGTGGTGATCAGCGGGAAGCCCTGCTGCAGGTCGTACCGCAGCTGCCGGCCGAACACGCTGCGCGTGCCCGTCCCGGTGCGGTCCTCCTTGTGCGTGCCGCGGGTCAGCACGTCGCGCAGCAGGTCCTCGTACGGGGTGGGGATCGCGGCCATGCGGAAACCCTACGACCCCGCGGGCAGCGTCGTCGGCGCACCCGACCCGCGCGTCTCCGACGTCACACCGCCCGGCTGTCACGACGCGCCCCGCTGCGCGGTCGACGTGGTGAGAGCGCCCGACGGGCGCGGCACAGGAGGCAGTGATGCGACGCATCGTGATCGTCGGTGGCGGCTACGCGGGGTTCACGACGGCCCGTGAGCTGGAGAAGGGGCTGCGGCGCGAGCTGCGCCGCGGCGAGGTCGAGCTGGTGCTGGTGGACCCGCGGCCCTACATGACGTACCAGCCGTTCCTGCCGGAGGTGGTGGCCGGCTCGGTGGAGGCGCGGCACGCGGCGGTGGCACACCGCAGCCACCTGCGTCGCACGCGGCTGGTCGACGGGTCGGTCGTGCGGATCGACCACGCGGACCGGGTGGTCGTCGTGCGGCCGCGGTCGGGTGCGACCTTCCGGCTGCCGTACGACACCGTCGTGGTGACGGCGGGCGCGGTGACGCGCGTGTTCCCGATCCCCGGGGTGGCGGAGCACGCGATCGGGATGAAGCACGTGGAGGAGGCGGTGGCGATCCGCGACCGGCTGCTCACGTCGTTCGACCGGGCGGCGAGCCTGCCGCGCGGCGCGGAGCGGGAGCGGCTGCTCACGGTGACGTTCGTCGGCGGCGGGTTCTCCGGCGTCGAGGGCTTCGCCGAGCTGCTGTCCCTGGCCCACGACCTGCTGGCGCGGTACCCGGAGATCGCCGCCGACGAGCTGCGGTTCCACCTCGTGGAGCGCAGCGGGCGGATCCTCCCGGAGGTGACGGAGCGCCCGGGCCGCTGGGTGGTCGAGCAGCTCGAGCGGCGCGGCGCGCACGTGCACCTCGGTACGGCGCTGGAGTCGGCGGTCGACGGCGTCGTCACCCTCTCGACGGGCGAGTCGTTCGCGTCGGGCCTGCTGGTGTGGACGGCGGGCAACGCCGCGAACCCGGTGGTCGCGACCCACACCGACCTGCCGGTCGACGCGCGCGGGTACGTCGTCGTGCGGCCCGACCTGCGGGTGGGCACCGACGACGCCCCTGTCGACGACGCGTGGGCCGCGGGCGACGGCGCGGCGGTGCCCGACCTCGCGGTGCCGCGCCCCGGCGCCCTGGCCGTGCCGAACGCCCAGCACGCGGTGCGGCAGGGCCGGCGCCTGGCACGCAACCTCGTCGCGACCCTGCACGGACGCCCGACGCGCCCCTACGTGCACGGCAGCCTCGGCGTCATCGCGACGCTGGGCCTGGGCTCGGGGATCTTCCAGGTCCGCCGGCTGGTGGTGAAGGGTCGGCTCGCGTGGCTGATGCACCGCGGCTACCACCTGCTCGCCATCCCGACGTGGGAGCGCAAGGCCCGTGTGCTCGCCGTCTGGCTCACCGCCGTCGCGTTCGGGCGGGACGTCGTCTCGCTCGCGTCGGTCCAGTCGCCCCGGGCGGCGTTCGCCGAGGCAAGCAGCCCCGAGGCCGACGCCGCCCGCGACGCGACGCTCGTCGCCTAGCGAGCGCCGAACCCGGCCAGCTTGTCCGGGTTGACCTGCACGTACACGTGCTCCACACGCCCGCCCGCGACGTCGAGGGCCAGGAGCGCGACGGCCGCGCCGTCGCGCTCCACGACGAGCGCGGGCAAGCCGTTCGCGTCGACGACCCGCACCTCGCCGAGAGCCCAGTACTTGCGCCACACGTTGTCGAGGAACAGCGACACCCGCGCCAGCCCGACGAGCTCCACCTTCGACGCGTGCACCCGCCCGCCGCCGTCGGGCCGCGCGACGACGTCGTCCGCGAGAAAGCGCTCGAAGCGGGCGAGGTCGCCCTCGTGCGCGGCGGCCACGAACTCGTCGAGCAGGCGCCGGTGCTCGCCCGGGTCGACGGGCACGGCCTCACGCCTGCCGAGACGCTCGCGGGCGCGGCGCGCGAGCTGGCGCGTGTTCGCCTCGCTGAGGCCGAGGATCTCCCCGACCCGGCGGTGCGGGTAGCCGAACGCCTCCCTCAGCACGTAGACGGCACGCTCCAGCGGGGTGAGGCGTTCCAGGAGCAGCAGGGTGGCGAGCTCGAGGGCCTCGGCCCGCTCGGCGCCGAGCGCCGGGTCGTCGGACGTGTCGACCGGCTCGGGCAGCCACGGCCCCACGTACGTCTCCCGGCGCGCCCGCGCCGACGTCGCCGCGCTGATCGCGAGCCGGGTCGTCACGGTGGTGAGGAACGCGGCCGGGTTCTGCACGGCCTCCCGGTCGGTGCCCTGCCAGCGCACCCAGGCGTCCTGCACGACGTCCTCGGCCTCCGCCACGCCGCCGAGCATGCGGTAGGCGATGCCGAACAGCTGCGGACGGACGGCGAGGAACACGTCGAGCGCCCCGGCGTCCTCGGTCTCGTCGAGGGTGCCGGGGCGCTCGGACGCGGCGGGGCGCGACGTCATGCGGCCACGCTACGCCCCGGCCGGCGGGTGCGGCAGGCGCCGGCGGAGCGAGTCATGCGGCCGAGCGCGCCACGAAGTCCGCGTAGGTCACCTCGCCGAGGCGGGCGTCGCCCAGCGGCACGATCGAGTCCTCCTCGAGCAGGGCGCCGAAGTACGGCGCCGCCGGGTCGGCGACGACCTCGCGCTCGTCGCCCGCGTCCGCGAGGACCGCGCGCTCGAACTCGTCGAACCGCACCCGGTCCGGGCCGGCGATGTCGTACCTCCCGCCCCGCGGAGCGCTCGCCGCGGCCTCCGCCACGAACCGCGCGACGTCCGCCGACGCGATGGGCTGGAACGCGACCGGCGGGATCCGCACCACGCCGCCGACGGTGGCGCCGTCGGCGATCCGCGGCCCGAACTCGAAGAACTGCGTGGCCCGCACGACGGTCCACGGCACGCCCCCGTCGCGCACCAGCTCCTCCTGCGCCACCTTGGCGCGCAGGTACCCGGAGTCCGGGTTCCGGTCGGCGCCGACGATCGACAGCGCCACGTGGTGCCCCACCCCGGCGCGCTTCTCGGCGTCGAGCAGCGTGCGCGTCGACATGGTGAAGAAGCGCAGCACGTCGTCATCCGCGAACGACGGCGAGTTCGACACGTCCACGACGACGTCGGCGCCCGCGAGCGCCTCGTCCACGCCCTGGCCGGTGAGGGTGTCCACCCCGGTGCTGGGCGCGGCCGCGACGGCCTCGTGCCCAGCCTCCGTGAGGTGCGCGATGACCTGCTTCCCGATGAGACCCGTCCCACCGACGACCACGATCTTCATGCGAGTGTCCTCTCTGCGGTGCGCGGCCCGGTGGCCGCCCGACACCCTCTCGACCGCGGCCCGGGTCGTTCCGTGACACCCCGGGGAACGTGATCCCGGTCACGCCACGGGGTTCGCGGCGGGGCCTGCGGAACCGGCCCGTGGAATCGGTCCGCGCCTCCGCACGTTCTCCCCCGGAACCCCCGGACGCCACCGGGAACGCAGTGGGAGGATCACCTCATGACGGACCAGACCACCACCGAGACCGCCGCCGGCCCCGAGACCGACACGGCGGCCCCCGTGACCCCGTCGCCCACCGACCCGCTGTGGGTGGAGCGCACCGGCAGCCGCACGTACCGCGGGCACACGGCACGCGGCGCGAGCGTCGAGATCGGTCCCGTCGAGGCCGGCGCCGTGTTCACGCCCGGCGAGCTGCTCAAGATCGCGCTCGCCGCGTGCGCGGGCATGAGCAGCGACACCAAGTTCGCCCGCGTGCTGGGCGACGCCTACGAGGCCGTGATCCGCGTCGAGGACGCGAAGGACCTGGACGAGGACCGCTACCCGGTGCTGACGGAGCGGTTCGAGATCGACCTGTCGGGCCTTGACGAGGCGGCGCGCAACAAGACCCTGCTGCTGGCGCAGCGCTCGATCGACCGCGCCTGCACGGTGGGCCGCACCCTCAAGGCGGGCGCCCTGGTGCCCCCTGCGGTCTTCGAGCAGCCCGTGTTCGAGCAGCCCCCGCTCGACCGGCCCGGGGGCGACGGCGCGGAGGGCCCCGCATCGTGACGCGCGGCAAGGGCTCCACGGGCGGCGAGGTCGTCCCGCACGAGGAGCGCGGCGGCGACGTCGAGCGCCGGGACGAGGCGGCGCGCCGCGAGGCGTGGACGGAGTACCGGTCGACGCCGCTGCTCGACGCGCTCCTCGACAAGGCGGTGACGATCCCGTCCGCGGCGATCCACAAGCACGTGGACCGGCTGCGCGCCCGCAACCCCGAGGCCGACCCCGCCGGCATCGTGCGGATCCTGGAGAAGGAGTACCTCACGCTGCTCACGACGGCGGGCGGCGCGGTGGGCGCGGCGGCGGCCGCGCCGTCCGTCGGGACGGCGGCGGCGACGGCCCTCACGACGGGCGACGTGGCGACGTTCTTCGGCGCCTCGGCGGCGTTCGCGCTCGCCGTCGCCGACGTGCACGGCATCGAGATCGACGACGTGCCACGCCGTCGCGCCCTGCTCCTGGCGACCGTGCTGGGCGACCGGGGCGCGAAGGACGTCGAGAACGCGATCGGCGGCTCCACCGTCGCGTGGGGCAAGGTGCTGCTCACGTCCATGCCGCAGACCACGATCAAGCGCGTCAACAAGACGCTCGCCCGCCAGTTCCTCAAGCGGCAGGTGGCCAAGCAGGGGTCGCTGGCGCTGGGCCGGCTGCTGCCGTTCGGCGTCGGGTTCGTCGTGGGGGTCGCGGGCGGACGGGCGCTGGGGCACGGTGTCGTCGCGCAGTCGCGGCGCGCGTTCGGTCCACCGCCCGAGCACTTCCCCCGCGTGGTGGAGCTGGTGCTCGAGCCGGGTGCCGACACGCCCACCCTGCGCGCCCTCGACCCGCCGCGGCGCACGTCGCCGAGCCGCTGGCTGCCGCGCCGCAGGGGCCGCGGCCGCGCAGCGGAGCACGAGGACGAGGACGGGCACGAGCACGAGGACGACCCCTCGTGACGGCGCCGGCCGACGCCCACCCGGCCCGCCGCGTCGAGGTGGCGCGGGTCGTCCCGGTGGAGGCGTCCGTCGCGTACGCCTGGGTGGCGGACCTGCGCACCCACCCGCGGTGGATCGTCGCCACGCGCCTCCAGGGCCCCGCCGGCGGCGGGCCCCAGGTGGGCGACCGGTACGCGATGGCGAGCGGGCCGGGCGTGCGCCGCGACCCGGGCACCACCGTCGGACGGCTCGTCGTCGTCGACCGCATGGTGGTGGAGCAGCTCGAGCGGCCGTCGACGTCCGCGGCCCGCGTGGGGCGCACGCGGCTGCGCAAGCTCGGGCCGGTGCTGCTCGGCGAGGCCGGGTTCGACGTCGTGCCGATGGACTCCCGGCGCTGCCGCGTCGTGTGGTGGGAGGAGGCGTACCTCGCCGGCCGGCTGCCGCGCGTCGTCACCGACCCGCTGACGGGGCTGGCGCTGCGCGGGTTCATGCAGGTCTCGCTGGCGCGGCTCGCGCGCCTCCTCGCCCGGCACAGCTGACTGCGCCTGACCGCGCCTGACCGGTGGGACGCCCTGCCGCGCGCCCGGGTCCGGCCGGTACAGTCACGTGACGTGAGCACCGAGGGTTCCACCCAGCCGTCGTCCACCACCGCCGCCCCGGCCGCAGATCTGGTCGCCCGGCTCGACGCCCTGCGCCGCGAGTACGCGGACCTGCAGGCCCGCGGGCTGAAGCTCGATCTCACGCGCGGCAAGCCGTCCGCCGAGCAGCTCGACCTCGCCGAGCCGATGCTCGACCTTCCGGGCGAGGGCCACCACCTGGCCGAGGACGGCGCGGACACCCGCAACTACGGCGGCCTCGCCGGGCTGCCCGAGCTGCGGCGCATCTTCGCCGAGCTGCTCGGCGTGCCCACGGAGCAGCTGCTCGCCCAGGGGAACGCGTCGCTCACCCTCATGTACGACACGGTGGTGCAGGCACTGCTGTTCGGCGTGCCCGGGTCGGAGCGGCCCTGGTCGCGCGAGGAGCAGATCACGTTCGTCTGCCCCGTGCCCGGGTACGACCGGCACTTCGCGATCTGCGAGGAGCTGGGCATCCGGATGGTCACGGTGCCCATGACGCCCGACGGCCCTGACGCCGAGGCCGTGGCTGCGCTCGTCGCCGACGACCCGACGATCAAGGGCCTGTGGACCGTGCCGACCTACGGCAACCCGGACGGCTCCGTGGTCTCCGAGGCCGTGGCCCGCCGCCTCGTGTCGATGCCCGCCGCGGCCCCCGACTTCCGCATCTTCTGGGACAACGCCTACGCCGTGCACCACCTCACGCAGCACGAGGCGAAGTCGGCCAACGCGATCGAGCTCGCCGCCGAGGCCGGAAACCCCGACCGCGTCCTCATGTACGCCTCCACGTCGAAGATCACCTTCGCCGGCTCCGGGGTCGCGTTCTTCGCGTCGTCGGCCGCCAACGTCTCCTGGTTCACGAAGCACCTCGGCATCCGGTCCATCGGCCCGGACAAGATCAATCACCTGCGCCACGCCATGTTCTTCGGTGACGCCGAGGGCGTGCGGGCGCACATGCGCAAGCACCGCGACATCCTCGCGCCCAAGTTCAGCGCGGTCGTCGACATCCTCGACGAGCGCCTGGGCGACGCCGGCGTCGCCACGTGGACGCGGCCCGACGGCGGGTACTTCGTGTCGGTCGACGTCGTGCCGGGCACGGCGGCGCGCGTCGTGCAGCTCGCGAAGGAGGCCGGGATCGCGCTGACCCCCGCCGGCGCGACGTACCCGTACGGCCGCGACCCGCACGACCGCAACATCCGCCTCGCGCCCTCGATGCCGCCGCTGGACGAGGTGCGCGTCGCGATGGACGGCGTCGCCACCTGCGTGCTGCTCGCTGCCGCGGAGGCCGCCGCCGCGTCCTGACGCGTCACCCGCCCCGGCCCGGATGTTGTGAGCGGGCGTTTGGCCCTGCTGCGTGACGGCAGCAGGGCCAAACGCCCGCTCACAACGTCTCGGCCTGCGGGAACACACAATCTTCGCGCTTCCTCTCGTGGCGGGTCACGACGGCCCGCTGCGTCCTGCACACGCTCGGCCTAGGCTGCTGGGGACGCCCGCGGCAGACGCCGGAGCCCGCGGCGCGCGGCCCAGGTGCCGGCGGTGGCGGCGGGCGTCGGACCGACGCCCCCGACCCTGGACCCGACGCTTCGTGACCTCCTCCCCCCGCACCCCCGACCCGAGCGGCCCGGCCGACGAGCCGCGCGCCGAGGCCCCCAAGGCCCGGCTCTCGCTCACGCAGGTCGTGGCCAGCGCGCTCGCCGCGGTGAGCGCCACGGTCCTCATGTCGTTCTTCGGCGTCGCCGGGACGATCATCGGGGCCGGCCTCGCGAGCATCGTCACCGTGATCGGCAACTTCCTGTGGACGCGTTCGATCGAGAAGACGCACGAGCAGCTCAAGCCCGTCGTGACGCAGCTGGCGTCGAAGTCGCGGCGCACCACGGAGACCTCGCGGGGCACGGTCGTGACCGTCGCCGACGCCGGCGGCGGCACGACGGTGGAGACGGACGTGGCCGCGGAGTCCGCCGTCCCGTCCCCGCCCGACGACGGTGACGTCCCTCCCGACGACGGCGCCACCGGGCCGCAGGGGTCTGCCGAGGAGCCCGCGGAGGAGCCGCGCAACGCGTGGCTGCGGTTCGTCGAGAAGCACGGGACGAAGAAGGTGCTCGCCGTGTCCGCCGCGGCGCTGTTCGTCGTGGTCATGGGCGTGGTGCTCGTGATCGAGCTCGCGATCGGGAAGCCGCTCTCCGACGCCGTGCGCGGCCAGGAGGGCTCCGGCACGAGCATCAGCCGCAGCTCCAGCGACCACGGCGGTTCCACCCCGGAGCCGACGCCGTCCAGCCCCGCCGAGGACCCGGCGAACGTGCCCGGCACCGACCAGGGCACCGACGACCCCGCGACCGGCACCACCGACGGGACCACCGACACCCCGACCCAGGAGCCCACGCCGGACACCACCGGCGGCACCGACTCCGGGAAGGACCCGATGACCGGCGACGGCACCGACGGGACCACGGACAACCCCACGGACGGCACGGGCGGCGGCACCGACTCCGGCACCTCGGGCGGGTCCGACGGCGGCACGGACGACGGCACGAGCGGTGGGACGACCGGCGACGGCACGACCGACGGCGGCGACACGAGCGGCGGCACGGACACGGGCAGCGGCACCGGCTCGACCGACGCCGAGCCGGGCGCCGGCACCTCGTCCGGCGGCTCCGCCCAGGAGGGCGCGACGCCCACGCCGACCCCCGCGTCCTGACCACGCTCCCCAGACGCCGAACAGGCAGTTGACACCGTGATCGCGCCTCGAGGGGCGCGATAACGGTGTCAACTGCCTGTTCGGCACCCCGGGTTTCGACAGCCGGGTTCGGCTGCCGGGGTGCGGCGGGGCTCAGCCGAGCACGGCCTTGAGGAACTCCTGCGTGCGCTCGTGCTTGGGGTTCGTGAACATCGTCTCGGGGTCCGCCTCCTCGACGATCTGCCCGTGGTCGAACATGAGCACGCGGTTCGACACCTCGCGGGCGAACTGCATCTCGTGCGTCACGAGCAGCATCGTGATGTCGGTGGTCCGGGCGATCTCGCGGAGCACGCCGAGCACGTCGGCGACGATCTCCGGGTCGAGGGCCGACGTGACCTCGTCGAGCAGCAGGATCTCCGGGTCCATCGCGAGCGCGCGGGCGATCGCCACACGCTGCTGCTGACCGCCGGAGAGCTGCGTGCAGCGGGCGTCACGCTTGTCCGACATCCCGACCTGCTCGAGCAGCTGCTCGGCTCGCTCGATCGCGTCCTTCTTGGACAGCCCGAGCACGTGCACGGGCGCCTCGATGATGTTCTCCAGCACGGTCATGTTCGGGAACAGGTTGAACTGCTGGAACACCATCCCCACGCGGTTGCGCACCACGCGGCGGCGCTTCTCGGAGATCTCGACCCACTTGTCGCCCTTGTACTCGTGCGTGTAGGGGTCGCCGTCGATGAGGATGAGGCCGCCGTTCGCCTCCTCCAGCGTCATCAGCAGGCGCAGGATCGTCGTCTTCCCGGAGCCGGACGGGCCGATCAGCGTGACCCGGTCACCCTGAGCGACCGAGAAGTTCAGCCCGTCGAGCACCACGTTGTCGCCGAAGCGCTTGGTCACGTCCCGGAACTCGATGGCGGGGGTGCTCCCCGTGCGGGGAGCGCTCGTCGGTGTGGTCATGGTCTGGCTCCCAGCGGAGGTGGTCGTCGTGTCAGGCAAGGCGGGTCTCCATCCGTCGTACGAGCAGCGAGGTCGGGTAGCTCACCAGCAGGAAGAGCAAGCCCACCATCGTGATCGGCTCGATGTACGAGTAGGTGAGTGCGCCGTAGGCCTGGGCCGCCGAGTACATCTCGACCACGGTGATCGCGAAGAGGAACGGCGTCTCCTTGAACATCGACACCGCGTAGTTCCCCAGGCCCGGCAGGGTCTTGCGGATCGCCTGCGGCAGGATGATCGCGAACCAGGTGCGCGCCTTCGGCAGGTTGAGCGCCTTGGCCGCCTCCCACTGACCCGGCGGGACGGCCTCGATCCCCGCGCGGTACACCTCGGACATGTACGTCGCGTAGTGCACGCCGAGCACGCCGAAGCCGATGATCAGCGGCGGCACGTCGACCAGCAGCAGCCAGACGAAGACGAGCTGCACCAGCAACGGCGTCATGCGGATGAAGTCGACGACGAAGCGCAGCGGCCCACGGACCCAACGGGTCGGCGTGCGCATGGCCAGGGCGATGAGCAGCCCCAGGATCGCGGCGATGACCATGCCGACGACCGTCGCCTCGATGGTCACGACCAGACCTCGGAGCAGGTCGGGGAGCACGTCCCAGGCGATCTCCCAGTCCCAAATGTCGCTCATGCCACGCCCCCCTTCACGCGAGCGATCTCGGTCGGGACGCCCGGCTTGAGGCCGAGCACGTCACGCATCCGCGGACGCGCGCCGCGACCGAGCCGGCGCTTGGCCCGCTCCTCGAGCCAGTTCATCCCCCAGGTGAGGACGTAGGCGATCACGAAGTAGATGACGAGGCCGATCCCGTAGCTGAAGAACGTGTCGCGGGTGTCCCGCTGGAGCTCGTCGATCCACCAGTACACGTCGTGCAGGGTGATGTAGAACGCGAGCGCGGAGCCCTTGAGGAGCTGGATCAGCAGGTTCGCCAGCTGGGGGATCATCAGCGCCCACGCCTGCGGGAAGATCACCCGGCGCACCTTGTGGAACCAGCCCAGGTTGAGGGCCGTCGCGGCCTCCCACTGGCCGGTGGGGACGGACTCGATGGAGCCCCGCACCACCTCGGCGGCGTACGCGCCGTAGTTGAGGCCGAGGGCCACGATGGCGACCGTGAGCGCCTCCATCTTGAAGCCGAGCTGCGGCAGCACGTAGAAGAGCCAGAAGATCTGGACCACCAACGAGGTGCCGCGGAAGAACTCGATCACGACCCGGGACGGCCCGCGCACCCAGAGGGTCCGGGTGCGCGAGCCGAAGCCCAGCACCAGCGCGACCACCATCGCGAGCACGGCGCCGCCGAGGGTCATCTCGAGCGTGACGAGGACCGCGTCGCCGAGGTTCGGCAGCCGGTCGATCAGTGCCTGAAGATCGTCTGACATGCGGTCAGGAGTCCAGCCCCAGCTCGTCCTGGATCGCCTTGAGGTCGCCCTCGCACAGCATGTCGGCCGTCAGGCCCGCCGGCGGGAACTCCGCCTCGGTGAAGCCGAACGGCTCCATGACCTCGAGCCACTTGTCCTTGTCGCCGGTGATCTTGGCGAGCTCGGTGTTGTACGCGTCCCGCAGCTCGGTGTCGTCCTTGCGGAAGACCTCGGAGCCGGCGCCGATCTGTGCCACGCCGTCGATCGTGGCGACGAACGCGTCCGTGGCCTCGACGTCCTCGTCGGTGCTGTCCGCGAGCGCGCGGATCGAGATGCCCGTGAGCGCGAACGCGTCGGCGCGGCCGGTCACGACGGCGTTCAGGCCGTCGGTCGAATCGCCGACGGTGATCGTCTTGACGCCCGTGTCCTTGGCGTAGCCGTCCTCGATCGCGCCGCTCGTGACGGCGATGGTGAGGCCCGAGTCCTCCACCGACTGCCAGTCGGAGAGCTTGTCGGGGTTGCCCTTCGGCACGAGGAACGCCGTGGTGTACATGATGGTGGGCTCGGCGAACGCGGCGGCCTTGCAGCGGTCCGGGAGGATCGACATGCCCGCGGACACGGTGTCGTACCGGTCGGCGTTCAGGCCGGGGATGAGCGAGTTCCACTCCGTCTGGGTGCCCTCGACGTCGTCGACACCGAGCGCCCCGAAGATCTTCTTGTCGAGGGCGATCGTCGCGCCGGTGAGCTCGTCGCCGTCCTTGTAGCTGTACGGCTTCTCACCGTTGAAGGCGACGTTGACCGTCCCGGCGTCCTTGATCTTCTGCAGCGTCGATCCGCTGCCGCCGTCGCCCGATCCGCCGTCATCGACGCTGGAGCAGGCGGTGAGTGCGGTCATGGTGAGGACGGCGCCGACGGCGATGACCGCCCGATGGCGCTTCGTGGTCCTGATGGACGACACGGTGTCTCCCTTCCGTGCCCGGGCGGAGTCGCGCCGGGCTGTTGGGTCTGGACGGTGCGACACCGTAGCCGCGATGCCGACGCTATGACAATCTATGTATCCGCATGTCGGATTGTCTACAATCCTCAAGGGCGCGCCGCTCAGCCCGTCAGGTTCGACGTCGTCGCAGGTCAGGACGCCGTCGACCGCGCCGAATCCGGCACCCGGGCTGCCCGGAGGCCCACGAACGCAGTCATGGCATGGTCACAAGAGGGTCACGATCTGGCCGGTGGGCCCGGTCGCGGGATGATGTGTCCCGTCGGGGCGGTCCCCGACCACGTGGAAGGAGAGCAGATGACCCCGTCGTCACGGGTCCCCGTCGGCAGTGCGCCGTTCCTGTCGCCGGTGACACGGCCGTCGACGGTCGACCTCATCACCGTCGAGCTGCGCAACGCCGTCTACTCGGGGGCGCTGCCCGTGGGGTCGCCCATCCGCGAGGTCGAGATGTCGAGCCAGCTCGGGGTGAGTCGCGGGCCCTTCCGCGAGGCCGCACAGCGCCTCGTCCAGGAGGGCCTGCTGCGGTCGACCCCCGGCCGCGGCCTCAGCGTGGTGCGGATCGGCGCCGACCGGGTGCGCGCGCTGTACGAGGCGCGCACGGTCGTCGAGACGTCGGCCGCACCGCTCGCCGTCGAACGGGCCACGGCCGCGCAGGTCGCGGCCGTCCGTGCCGCGCACGACGCGCTCGTCGCCGCCGAGCGCAGCGAGGACGCCCGGCGCGTCGGCGACGCCGACCTCAACGTGCACTGGTCGCTCGTGGCCGCCGCCGGGAACCCCTGGCTGCTGCGCTGGATGACCACCCTCATCGTCGAGGTCCGGATCGCGAGCTTCACGCTCAGCGAGGACTACGCGGTGCGCAAGGACGCCGCCGAGTCGCACGTCGACCTCGTCGAACGCTTCGAGGCGCGTGACGCCGACGGGCTCGTCGCCGCGATCCGCACCAACCTGGCCGACGCCGTCGCGCGCCTCCTGGCGCCCGAGACGGTGGAGGTCGAGACCTTCGACGAGCCGCGGCCCTCCCCCGCCCCGCGCCTGGAGCCGATCACGCCGACGTTCCCCGAGCCTTGATCCCGCGAGCGCCCAGCGCCTCGAGCTGGGCCCTCCGCTCGCGCTCGTAGTCGTCCGCCCGCCAGGACGTCAGCCCGCCGACGACGATCCCGGCCGGCCGCCCGTCCTGGCCGGGCAGCACCTCGACGATCTCTCCCGGCGCGCCGAACCCCGGGTGGACGGGCAGCCGCAGGTCCTCGCCGTCCGCCACCAGCCGCTCGGCTCCGGCCAACGGGTCCTCGCGGCGCGGGTCGATCAGCCACAGCTCCTGGCCGAGCCGCACGACGTCGGTCTGGCCCCACAGGTTCGCGAAGCGGCCCGTGCGGCGGTCCAGCGCCTCGACGTCGGCGGCGGAGCCCGGGGCTCCCGCGTCGAGCGCGGTCGCGACCAGGGCGAAGAGCCCGGTCGCGATCGTCTCGGCCGGGCCGTCGACGGCGTTGGTCAGCACCGACACCACCACCCGCCCGGCGGGGTCCGCCCACGTGCGGCTGAGCTGGCCGGGGAACGACCCCCCGTGCCCGACGACGCGCCGCCCCTCGATCTCCCGCGTCTCGAAACCCAGCCCGTAGCGGCGCGGCCGCGCGTGCGGACGGTCGATCACCGACTCGTCGCGGTGCAGCAGGCGTCGGGTCTCGGGGCGCAGGAGGTCCGAGCCGTCCGCGTGCGCGGCGAACCAGCGCGTGAGGTCCGCCGCCGTCGAGCAGAACCCCGTCGCCGACGCGAGGGCGCCCGTGCGCACCGGTGCGACGGGCAGCCGGCCGTCGTCGGCGACCCCGAAGGCGGAGTGGCCGACGACGTTCGCCGGTCCCTCGGTCGCCTCCGCCGTCGTGCGCCGGAGCCCCAGGGGCTCGAGGAGGTCGGCCCGCACGTGGTCCGCGAACGACGCGCCCGTCACGGCCTCCACCACCAGCCCCAGCAGCCCGTAGGCGAGGTTTGAGTACTTGAAGACCTCGCCGCGGCCGAGGACGGCGCCGTCGAGGAGCACCGACTGCACCAGCGTGCCGCGGTCGGGGAACGGCGCGCCCAGCTGCCAGAAGTCGGCGTCGCGGCCGTCGCGCCGCACGCCTCCGGTGTGCCCCAGCGCCTCCCGGAGCGTCACCCGGCCCATGGGCGCGCCCACGAGCTCCGCCAGGTGGGCCTCGAACGGATCGTCGAGCCGCAGCGCGCCCCGGTCCGCGAGGCGCGCCACCGCGGTCGCCGTGAAGGTCTTGGAGTGCGACGCGACGCGGAACACGTGGTCGGGACGCAGCGGCTCGCCGGTCGTGGCGTCGGCGACGCCCCACGCGTCGTCGAGCACCAGGTCGTCGCCCACGCGGACCGCGTACTGCACGCCCGGGACCCGCGCAAAGCCTGCCTGGGTGGCGACCCACGCGGCGAGGTGGTCGACGTCGAACAGGTCGCTGGTGGCGTGCTCCGAGGTCATGGGCGCCACCCTGCCACGACGGGCGGCCGATGAGTTCGTCGTCGGAGGGCTGTCCTAGCCTGGGACGTGACGCACGTCACCCAGGCGACCCCGGGAGATCCCATGTCCGACCCGCCCACGCCCCGCGTCCCCGCCGCCGGCCCCGCCGACCTGGCGGTCGACGCCCACGGGCTCGTCAAGCACTTCACCACGCGCAAGCAGGTCACGAAGGCCGTCGACGGCGTCGACCTGCAGATCCCGACCGGCAGCGTCTTCGGCCTCCTCGGCCCCAACGGCGCCGGCAAGACCACCGTCGTGCGGATGCTCGCGACGCTGCTGCGACCCGACGCGGGCAGCGCCCGCGTCCTCGGGCACGACGTCGTCGCGGACGCCGACGCCGTGCGCAGCGCCGTCGGGCTCACCGGCCAGTACGCCTCCGTCGACGAGGACCTGACCGGCACCGAGAACCTCCTCATGCTGGCCCGGCTGTACGGCTTCCGCGGCGCGGCCGCCCGGCGCCGCGTCGAGGGCCTGCTCGACGCCTTCAGCCTCTCCGACGCCGGCGCCCGGCAGGTGAAGACCTACTCCGGCGGCATGCGGCGGCGCATCGACCTCGCGGCGTCCCTCGTGCTCGCCCCGCGCGTGCTGTTCCTCGACGAGCCCACCACGGGCCTCGACCCACGCAGCCGCAACCAGGTGTGGGACATCGTGCGCGTGCTCGTCGCGGACGGCGCCACGGTGCTGCTCACCACCCAGTACCTCGAGGAGGCGGACCAGCTCGCCGACCGGATCGCCGTCATCGACCACGGCACCGTCATCGCCGAGGGAACGTCGACGGAGCTCAAGCGCTCGGTGGGCCAGGGCGCTGTGACGATGCGCCTCGCCGACGCGACCCAGCGGGCCGCGGCCGCGAGCGTCGTCGAGAAGGTGCTCGGCTCCGCGCCGACCCTGCCCACCGACCCGTACGCCCTGTCGGCCCGCGTGCCCGACGAGGGCACGGCCGACGTGGCACAGCTGCTGCCCGCGCTCGGCGAGGCCGGCATCGCCGTGCCCGAGTTCACGCTGGGCCAGCCCAGCCTCGACGAGGTGTTCCTGACGATCACGGGCCAGCCGCTGCCGGCCGACGAGGACGACGCCCGGCCCGTCGAGGAGGAGGTGTCCCGATGACCACGTCCGCCGACCCCGCCGAGATCACGACCACCACCCTGCGTCAGGCCGTCGCCCTCACCGAGCGCCCGGCCCGCCCGTCCCCGCTCGCGATGACCCTGACGTTCGCGTGGCGAGCGCTGCTGAAGATCAAGCACGTGCCCGAGCAGCTGTTCGACGTGCTGGTCTCCCCCGTGATCTTCACGCTGATGTTCACGTACCTGTTCGGAGGCGCGCTGGCCGGCTCGACGTCGGCGTACATCCAGTTCCTGCTGCCCGGCATCCTGGTGCAGACGATCGTCATCGTGACCGTGTACACCGGCTACACGCTGAACACGGACATCACCAAGGGCGTCTTCGACCGGTTCCGCTCCCTGCCGATCTGGCGGCCGGCGCCCATCGTGGGTGCCCTGCTGGGCGACACCGTGCGCTACTCCATCGCGTCGGTCATGACCATCGGGCTCGGCCTGATCCTGGGCTTCCGGCCCGACGGCGGTGTCGTCGGCGTCGTGCTCGGGGTGCTGCTCCTGCTGGTCTTCGCGTTCTCGCTGAGCTGGATCTTCACCATCCTCGGGCTGCTGCTGCGCACCCCGAACGCCGTGATGGGGGTGTCCATGATGGTGCTGATGCCGCTGACCTTCGCGTCGAACATCTTCGTCGACCCGTCGACGATGCCTGCCGCCCTGCAGCGGTTCGTGGAGATCAACCCCGTCACGCACCTCGTCACCGCCGTCCGCGGCCTCATGGCGGGCACCCCCGACAGCGGCGAGATCGTCTGGGTGCTCGTCGCCGCCGTCGTCCTCACGGGCGTCCTCGGCCCCGTCACGATGCACCTGTACCGCACCCGCCACTGACCAGGTTCTCGTTGTGAGCGGGCGTTTTGTGCGCGTGTTTAGTACAAACCGAGGCAGACCGCCTGCT
>NZ_JBSGUW010000009.1:103526-104629 GCF_053608125.1 Isoptericola sp. NPDC055063
GCCCTGGTTCGGTCGCGAACCAGGGCCAAACGCCCGCTCACAACGAGAACCTGTGGATGACGCGCACCTGACTCCGCCTCCCCTCGGCACGCTGTCACGATGGATGATCTCGTCGGCGACCGCCCGTCCCCGTTCACCGTGGCCGACGCCCTCCGAACGGGCCTGAGCCGCAAGCAGCTCCGCGCCGGACGACGGTGGGACGCGCCGTTCACGGGGGTGCGGCTCCCCGCCGGCTCTGTCACGGAGCTCCACGACCGGTGCCGGGCCTTGGCCCTCGCGCTCGACGACGACGTCGCGTTCAGCCACACGACCGCCCTCGACCTGCTCCGCGTCGAGCGCCCGTGGACCCACGCGGACGACACGCGCCTGCACGTCGTCACCCTGCGCAGCGAGGACCGGGCCGAACGCCCCGGCGTCGTCGCGCACTGGACCCGGCAGTCGTTCCTCGACACCGTGGAGGTCGACGGGCTCCTCGTGACGTCACCCGCACAGACGTTCACCCATGTCGCCTGCGAGCTCCGCCTCCCGGACGACGTGGTCGTCCTCGGCGACGCGATGATGCGGCGCAAGCACCTGCTGACGTCGCCGGCCGAGCTCCTCGACATCAGCACGCGGACGCACAAGGTCAAGGGCATCGTCCAGGTCCGGGACGCGATCCCTCGGATGCGGCCGAACACCGACTCGTCGACCGAGACACGCACGAGGCTGCTGCTCGAGGACGCCGGCCTTCCGTGCCCCCGCGTGAACGAGGTCGTGCTCGCGCCCGACGGGGCCTACGTCAAGCGGGTCGACCTGCTCTACCGGAAACAGAAGGTCGCGATCGAGTACGACGGGGACCACCACCGTACGAATCGCGAGCAGTGGCAGGAGGACATCCGACGCCGCCGACTCCTGGAGGCGCTCGGCTGGACCGTCATCGTCGTCGTCGCGGAGGACCTCCGCCAGCCTGAGCAGCTCATCGCACGAGTCCGCGGTGCCCTCCGCGCCGCGTCGCGCGTGTGAGCGGGCGGTGTGGGGGCGCGGTTGCGGGGGCAGTAGGAGAGAGGACGAGTTTGATGGGGGAGTGGGGGGGGTCTGGGGGAAGGCTCCTCCCAAGCCTCCTT
>NZ_JBSGUW010000009.1:104639-160141 GCF_053608125.1 Isoptericola sp. NPDC055063
CTAACGACTTTCTTGGCCCCCTCCGCCCCTCTTCCTTTTGTGGGTGGGCGTTTGTGCTCGTCTCTTGCCCGACGGGGACCCCACACCCCCGCTCACAGCGTCAGGCGGCGGTCGTCGAGGCGGCGTCCTCCCCGAGCTCCTCGTCGCACTTGCGCGTCACGACGAGCACCGGGCAGGCGGAGTGGTGCAGCACCGCCTGGCTGGTCGAGCCGAGCAGCAGGCCGCGGAAGCCTCCACGGCCCCGCGAGCCGACCACGACGAGGTCGGCGCCGGTCGAGAACTCGGTGAGGAGCTCCGCTCCCGTGCCGTCGAGCACGTGCCGCTTGATCGTGACGCCGGGGTTGGCGTCCTGCGCCCGGTCGACCGTGACGTCGAGGCCGGCCTTGACGTCGGCGAGGACCGTCTCGTGGTCGATCTGCGACGGAAGCCAGGCGAGGATGCCTGCGCCGCCACCGAGCGGCACCCCGGCCACCGCCACCAGCTCGGCGTCCCACGCCTTCGCCTGCGCGACCGCGTGCTTGAGGGCCACCTCGGCGGAGGGCGACCCGTCGACCCCGACCACGATGCGCCGCACCTCGTGGACGACGTCACCGTCGCGCCGCTCGGCGGCTTCGGCACCGTCGTCGCCGCCGCGGTACGGCACGACGACCGTCGGGCAGTGCGCGTGCGCGGGCAGCGCCGACGAGACGGTACCGAGCAGCCGCTCCGTGAACCCGCCCTTGCCCCGCGTGCCCACGACGGCGAGCGCGTGCTCCCGGGACATCTCGACGAGCACGCCCGCCGCGTCGCCGGTCGCGACGGTGCCCTGCACGGGCACCCCGGCGGCAGCCACCCGCGCCTCGGCCTCGGCGAGGACCGCCTTGGCGCCCTCCTGGATCGCGGTGTCGTCCAGCGCCGCGTACCCGCCGTCGAGCGACGCAGCCGTGAACGACGGCAACGAGTAGGAACAGACGACGTGCAGCCCCCACCCCACGCGCCGCGCGTACGCGGCGGCCCAGTCGAGGGCGTGCAGGCTTGCTGCAGACCCGTCAACACCTACCAGGACGACCTCAGGCCGTGTCATCTTGCGCCTCCTGTCCGCTGGCGAGGAGCCCGCCCTCGTCATCGAGGGCGCCTGGTTCAAGCGTAGCGAAAGGTTGGCGCAAGGCACAGCAAAGCGCCCCGGTACCGAGGTACCGGGGCGCTCTTGCGGCGCGGGTCAGGCCTGGACGCGCAGGAACGTCGGGCTGGACTGCCAGATGTCCCGGATGCGGGTGTCCCAGCCGTCGGGGCGGGAGGCGTCGATCTGCTGGCCGTTGCCGATGTAGATCGAGATGTGACCCGGGGACCAGATGAGGTCGCCCGGCTGCGCCTCGGAGGCCGAGACCACGGAGACGTTCGAGGCGTAGCGGATCGCGCTCGACTGGTGCGGGAGGCTGACGCCGACCTGCGCGTACACGTAGGTGACGAGGCCCGAGCAGTCGAAGCCGGCCGGGGTGGAGCCACCCACGACGTACGGCGTGCCGATGTAGCGGTGCGCGATGGAGACGACCTGGGCGCCGATCGACGAGCCCGACACCGTGGTGGAGGCCGCCGGGGCCTCCGTGCGCTCCACGGAGCGGGAGACGGTCTCGGTGCGCGTCTCGACGACGGGCTCCGGCTCCGGCTCCGGCTCAGGGGCCGGGGTGATCTTGGCACCGGAGACGACCTTCTTGCTCAGCGTCTCGACGTCGACCTTCGCCTTGGCCTGGACGGTGACGACCGGAGCCGCCTCCAGGGCCTCGCGGGCCTGGTCGCTCAGAGCGCCCAGGTCGACGGTGCTGAGCTTCTTCGACGCGTCGTGGTCGACCGGGGCCGCCTGCGCGGCACCCGCGCTGGCGAAGGTCGAGACGATCAGTCCGCCGGCAGCGGCGACGACGGCGGCGCGGCGGCCGGTCGCGGTCTGGACCAGCCCGCCGAGCGGACGGCGCGCGGCGCGATGCCGGGCGCGCGTGGTACGTGCGTTCACGTGTTCCCTCTCCTGTCGCCTACGAAGTCAGCTGTCGGGTTCGGGTGGGAGAAATCACCCGGCCGCGCGGACCGAAGTCCGTGTGGCTTCACCCCAAGGACACCGTGGTTCTGGTGCCCGGAAGTGGGTCCCCCGCCCCTGCCAGGAGGTTGCGGTTCTCGACCGGCGGCAGGGCTCGGCGTTCCGGTCGAGAATCGGCGGGTCACCGCCGAATGGATGACACCGTAGCGGACCGGCGCGGCAATGTCACGTTTCGATCACAGGTCCTGTGGACAGCCCGTCGCGAGGCGCGTCGGCCCAGGTCGAACCGGTTCCCGGGGCATGACGAAGCCCCGCCACGCGGAGGCGTGGCGGGGCGTCGTCAGGACGCATCGGACGGACTCAGCCGACGCGGATGAACGTGGGGCTCGACTGCCAGATCGCGCGGTACTTCACGACGTCGCCCGGCTTCGGGGCGTCGATCTGCATGCCGTTGCCGGCGTAGATCGCGACGTGGCCCGGCGTCCAGATGAGGTCGCCCGGCTTCGCGGCCGAGGCGGAGACGACGGTGCCGGCGTAGCGCTGCGCCGACGAGGTGCGCGGGAGGTTGATGCCGACCTGCGCGTAGACGTACTGGGTCAGACCCGAGCAGTCGAAGCCCGACGGGCTGCTGCCGCCGGAGACGTACGGGACGCCCACGTAGCGCATCGCGATGGACACGATGGCCGAGCCGTTGGCCGAGGCCGGGACAGCGGTCTCGACGGCGGTGCGGTCCTCCGAGCGCGAGGCCGAGTCCGTGGACCGGGAGTCCGTGCCGGCGGAGTCGGCGGTCGTCGTGCTCGAGACCTGCTCGACGACGGGCTCCGGCTCGGGGGCCGGGGTGATCTTGGCGCCCGCCGCGATCTTGGCGGTGAGCTTCTCGACGTCGACCTTCGCCTTGGCGTCGACGGTGACGACCGGGGCGGCCTCGAGGGCCTCGCGCGCCTGGTCGGTCAGCGCGCCGAGGTCGACGGTGCTGAGCTTCTGGGCGGCGTCGGTGTCGACCGGGGCGGCCTGCGCGGCACCCGCGCTGGCGAAGGTCGAGACCAGGAGGCCACCGGCGGCGGCGACGACGGCCGCGCGGCGACCGGCGGCACCCGTCGGGGCGATGGCGATCGGGCGACGGGCGGCGCGATGCCGGCCCTGGCTCGTGCGTGCGGTCACGTGTCTACCTCTCCTGTCGCCTGCGAGGTCAGCTGTCGGGTTCGGGTGGGAGAAACACCCGGCCTTCCGGGCCCGAGTCCAGGCCCTTTCGGCTTCACCCCGAGGACGTCGTCACCGACGCCCGAAGTGGGTCCCCCGCTCCTGCCGTGCGGATGTCCGTGGAGCTCGGCCGGTGGCAGGGTTCGGCGTCCGGTCGAGCGCCCACCGGCTGTGCACCGGCGAGCGCCCCCGACCGTACCGGAAGACCCGGGGCGATGTCACGCTGCGGTCACGATCTGGCGCGCCGGCGCTGCCGGGGCGTCCCCGCGCTGGTCAGCGGCTCGCGACGAAGAGGTGCCGCGCCAGCTCCTCGGGCAGGTCAAGCACGACGCCCGACCCCTCGACCTCGACCGTGACGTCGTCGCCGGCGGCCCGCGCCGTGATCTGCGCCCCCGGGACGAGCCCGGACTCGGCCAGGCGGGCCAGCAGCTCGATGTCCACCTGGAGGGGCTCGGCGATGCGCTGCAGCACCAGGTCCTTGCCCTCGCCGTCGACCTCGCCCGCGACGCGCGCCGCGGCCAGCACCGCCGGCAGCGACTGCACGCCCTCGAGGAAGGGCACGTCCTTGTACTGCTCGCCCAGCTCCGACAGCCCGGGGATCGGGTTGCCGTACGGGTCGGCGTGCGGGTGGTCGAGCAGGGTCACGAGGCGCTTCTCGACGAGGTCGCTCATCACGTGCTCCCAGCGGCACGCCTCGGTGTGCACGTGCTCCCAGTCGAGCTTGATGACGTCCGTGAGGAGCCGCTCGGCGAGGCGGTGCTTGCGCATCACGCGGGTCGCCTTGGCCTGCCCGGCCTCGGTGAGCTCCAGGTGCCGGTCCCCCGTGACGACGACGAGCCCGTCACGCTCCATGCGCGCCACCGTCTGCGACACCGTGGGGCCGGAGTGCCCCAGGCGCTCCGCGATCCGGGCGCGGAGCGGCGGGATGCCCTCCTCACCGAGCTCGTAGATCGTCTTGAGGTACATCTCCGTGGTGTCGATCAGGTCGGTCACGTCCACTCCCGTCTTTCGGCGCGGCCTAGTCTATTCGCACGCGTGGGCGCAGGCGGGGTCGCGCGGCGCCGTCGTGCGTGCTCCCCGCGCCATCCTGCCCTGCGCCACCGACGACCCGCTCCCCCGCCCGGAACCGGAGACACCATGCCCGCCGCGCCGACCGTGCCTGCCCAGCCGACCCTCGTCATCCCGCCGTCGCTCCTGCCGGGCGACGGACGGTTCGGCTCCGGCCCGTCCAAGGTCCGCTCCGCGCAGGTCGCCGCGCTCGCCGCCGCGGGCGACCCCGCGGCGCCCGTCCTCGGCACCTCGCACCGCCAGCCGCCGGTCAAGGACCTGGTGCGCCGCGTGCGCGCCGGGCTGGCCGACCTGTTCGCCCTCCCCGACGGCTACGAGGTGGCCCTCGGCAACGGCGGGTCCTCCGCCTTCTGGGACGTCGCGACGGCGTGCCTGGTCGAGCGGCGCGCGCAGCACGCCGTGTTCGGCGAGTTCGGCGGCAAGTTCGCGGCCGCGACCACCCGCGCCCCGTTCCTCGCCGACCCGGACGTCGTCCGGGCCGAGCCCGGCACGGTCGCCCGGCTGCGGCGCGAGGACGGCGTCGACGTCTACGCGACCCCCCACAACGAGACCTCCACCGGCGCGATGGCGCCCGTGCGCCAGGTGCAGGACGCGCGGGCCGACGGCGCGCTGCTGCTCGTGGACGCGACGTCGGGCGCGGGCGCGCTGCCCGTCGACCTCGCCGACACCGACGTCTACTACTTCGGCCCGCAGAAGGTGTTCGCCGCGGACGGCGGCCTGTGGCTGGCCGCGCTCTCGCCCGCCGCCGTCGAGCGGGCCGAGCGGGTCGAGGCGACCGCCGGGACGGCCACCGGCCGGTGGGTGCCGGAGTTCCTCTCCCTGACGACGGCGCTCGCGAACTCGCGGCTCGACCAGACCCTCAACACGCCCGCCGTCGCGACCCTCGTGCTCCTGGCCGAGCAGGTCGAGTGGCTCGTGGAGCAGGGCGGGCTCGCCTGGTCGAGCGCGCGGTGCGCGGAGTCGGCGGGCGTGCTCTACGACTGGGCCACGGCCCGCGACTGGGCGACGCCGTTCGTCGCCGACCCGGCGGAGCGTTCCACCGTCGTCGCGACGATCGACCTCGACGACGCGATCGACGCGACGGCCGTCGTGCGCACCCTGCGCGAGAACGGCGTCGTCGACGTCTTCCCGTACCGCAAGCTCGGCCGCAACCAGCTCCGCGTGGGCGTCTTCCCCGCCGTCGAGCCCGACGACGTGCGCGCCCTCACCGCCTGCGTCGACCACGTCGTGGAGCACCTCGGCTGACGGCGGCGGCCGGCCCGGCCTCGCGGGAGCCGGCAGACCTGCAGATCAGGAGCCATTTTTCACCCGCTAGGTCACGGGCTGATAACGTGCCGCCTCGTCCTGTTCGGGCGAGGATGCCGGGAGGCCCCCCATGCCGGAGATGCACCATTTCACCTACGGGTTGATCACGCCCGTGCTCGCGTACGTCGCGTCCTGCCTCGGTGCGGCCACCGGCCTGTCGGCCACCTCCCGCGCCCGCGCGGCCACCGACACCAAGACCCGCGCGGTCTGGCTGCTCGTGGGCGCCCTCGCCATCGGCGGCACGGGCGTCTGGGTGATGCACTTCATCGCCATGCTCGGCTTCACGGTGACGGACATGCCGATCAACTACGACATCCCGCAGACGGTGCTCAGCGCCCTGGTCGCGGTGGTGGTCGTCGCGATCGGGCTCTTCATCGTGGGGTTCGCCGGCGACCGGCCGGTCTGGCTCGTCTCCGGCGGCATCGTCGCGGGGCTCGGCGTCGCGACGATGCACTACATGGGCATCGCTGCCATGCGGATGTCCGGCGGCATGGAGTTCTCGATGCCGGTGGTCGGGCTGTCCGTGCTCATCGCGATCGTCGCGGCGACGGCGGCCCTGTGGCTCAGCGTCAACGTGCGTGGCAGGGGCGCGACGCTGGGCGCGGCCCTCATCATGGGCGTGGCCGTCAGCGGCATGCACTACACCGGCATGGCCGCCCTGACCATCACCGGCACCCCGGGCGTCCCCACCAGCGGCACGACCGCCATCGACCTGCTCGGCCCGCTCATCCTCGGGATCGCGGCACTCACGGTGGCGCTGGTCTTCGTGGTCCTCATGTGGCCCACCGAGGACGAGATGCGCGACCAGCAGGAGTTCGAGGCCCGGATGCGGCGGCGGGCGGGCACGTCCGGGCACGCCACCCGGCACGCCGCGCGGCGCGAGCCGACGCCGCGCCACTGACGGTCGGCCACCGAGGCCGGCCGACGACTGCTCAGGCCGAGGTCGGCACCCGCTCGGCGTCGGCCCGGCTGAGCTCGCGGCGCACGCCGTCGCGGGTCGTTGCGCCCTGCAACGCTTCGCGGTCGAGGTAGACGACCTCGAGGTGCGGACGGCTCAGCACGCGGTAGCGGACCCGCAGGTGCCAGCGGCGCACGGCCCACACCGTCGCCGCGGCGGCGACGAGGAAGGTCGCGATCGACCCGACGAGGATCGACCAGCGGGGCCCCCAGGCCTCGCCGATCCAGCCGACGATCGGCGACCCGATCGGCGTCGCACCCTGGAAGATCATCACGTAGAGCGCGATGACGCGGCCGCGCATCGCGGGGTCGGTGGAGACCTGCAGCGCGCTGTTCGCGGCCGTCATCATCGTGAGCGACGACAGCCCCACGGGGATGCACGCCACCACGAACGACGCGTAGGTGGGCATGAGGCCGAGCACCGCCGTCGAGATCGCGAAGGCGAACGCGGACCCGATGACGAGGCGCACGCGCGGGCGGTCGCGACGCGCGGCCAGGAGGGCGCCGGCGAGGGAGCCGATCGCCAGGACCGAGCCGAGGATGCCGTACTCCCCCGCGCCGCGCCCGAACTCGACGCGCGCCATGAGCGCCGAGGTGAGCTGGAAGTTCAGGCCGAAGGTCGACACCACGAACATCACGACCATGATCACGACGATGTCGGAGCGCCGGCGCACGTACTGCACGCCCTCGCGGATCTGCCCCTTGGCCCGCCGCGGGGCGGGCTGCGGCCGCAGCTCGCGCACGCGCATGAGCGCCAGGGCCGCGATCGTCGCGCCGAAGGTGACGCCGTTGATGACGAACACCCAGCCGGCGCCGACGGCCGCGATGAGCAGGCCCGCGACGCCCGGGCCGATGAGCCGCGCGGCGTTGAACGACGCGCTGTTCAGCCCGACCGCGTTGGGCAGCTTGTCGGCGGGCACCATGTCGGCGACGAAGGTCTGGCGGGCGGGGTTGTCCAGCGCGGACACGACGCCGAGCAGCAGGGCGAACACGTAGACGTGCCACAGCTCGGCCCGGCCGGAGAGCACGAGCGCGCCGAGCCCGAGCGCGAGCACGCCCATGCCGCCCTGCGTGGCCATGAGGAGGCGGCGGCGCGGCAGCCGGTCGGCCAGCACGCCCGCCCACGGGGAGAGCAGGAGGAACGGGAGGAACTGGAGCGCCGTGGTGAGGCCGACGGCGATGCCGGAGTCGTCGCTGAGGTCGGTGAGGACGATCCAGTCCTGCGCGATGCGCTGCATCCACGTGCCGACGTTGGCGACGAGGGCGGCCGAGAACCAGATGCGGTAGTTCGTGTACTTGAGGGAGGAGAAGGTGGCGCTCATCGATCGAGCTCCCCGGTCGGTTCGTCGCTCGCGGGGGCCACGGATCTCCTTCTCCTCGGGTGGGTCGTCTCCCTGAGCAACAGGGTATCGAATCGTTCTATTCCTTGCCCTGCGGTGACCCGTGCCACGTCGTCGCCGGGGTCGAGTACGGTATGCGCCGTGCGCACCGAGATGTCCCTCGCGGAGACCCTGAACGAGCTCGGCCTCCTCGGAGGTCGAACCCTGCCCCGCTTCGTCACGTCCGTGGGCGGGGCCGGCGACCAGCTGGAGGTCGTCGCCGACGCCCGCGCGGTGAAGAACCTGCCCGGGCCTCTCAAGCTCGCCACCCGCCTGGTCCCCGCGGTGCGCTCGCGCCTGCGGGTCGAGAGCTTCGACGGCGGCGTCGCGGTGCTCACGGTGGACGCGAGCGCGGGCGGCCTCCCCGCGCACAAGCTCCTGGGGCTGGCGGCGAACCGCATCGAGTCCGTCCTCGCGGCCAAGGGCCTGCCCGCCGGCTCCGTGCAGCTGCGCAGCGACGCGCGGATCGCCCTCGACGTGCAGCGGCTGCTCGCCGCGCGCTACCCCGGCACCGTGGTGCAGGGCATGACGTTCGCCGACGGCCGCGTCGCCGTCGACACCGCCGCCTGACTCTCGTCCCTCGTTGTGGGTGCTCAGCCGCGGGCGGCGATCTCGGCGGCGAGGCCGGAGGCGTCGAGGTAGTCGTCCCACCGGTAGGCGACGACCTTCGCGACACGGGGCCGCGCCAGCGCGACCTGCCGGTCGAGGGTCGCGAGGTCGGTCGACGCCCGGTCGCCCACCCGCCCCGTCGGCCGGAATGCCTCGACGTTCGCCCACAGGGTGACGCCGCGCACCGCCGCCGCCTCCGCGTAGAGCGTCGCGGTCGAGCCGGCGTACGCCTCCTCGTAGGTGGTGTCGCCGACGATGCCGCGCAGGTCCGCCCGCACCGGCTCGTCCCGCTCGGCGGGGGTGAAGACGCCCACCCGGCCGGTGCCCCCGCCGTCCTGCGGCGCGAGGACCATCGTGACGCCCGCGCGGGTGTCCGCGATCCGCTGCAGCGCCGGGCGGACGGCGGCGACCGGCACGGCGCCGCGTCGCAGGTCCGCGTACGGGCTGACCACCACCCGCTGCTTGTCCCGCGGGAGCCGGAAGCCGACGATGCGGTGCTGCATCTCGTACACCCGCAGGTTGGGGGCCCACGTCGCGGCGTCGGTGAAGACGGCCGTCTCCAGGGTCTGGTAGGCGCCGGCGAAGCCCGGGCTGCGGCCGAACTTCCTGTTCCAGTCCGCCAGGACGCGGGACGTGAACCCGCCGAGGGTCTGCGTGTACGAGTCGTCGGCGACGTAGGGCACGTCCGGGTCCGGCGCGGGCTTCGGCATCCCCAGGTAGACGGACATCCCGAACAGCGCGGCGTCCGCGACCAGGAGCGCGTCCGGGTCCGCCCCGGAATCGTCGAAGGCCACCACGAGGTCGTAGGTGCGGCTCGGCGAGTCGCAGTCGCTGTACCCGCCTTCTACCGGCAGCAGCCACCAGGTGAAGACGCCGGCCGCCGTCGTCGAGCGCCCGTCGCGGCCGGGGCAGAACAGCGCGGCGTCGCCGAACGTCGTCCGGCCGCCGTAGGTGTAGACGTGCCGCACGGAGCCGCCGCCCGTGCGCGAGACCGCGTGCCGGTAGCCGTCCGCGCCGTCCACCGTGAACCCGTCGAACGGGGCGTCGGCCCCCGGGCGCAGGTCCGCCGGAGCGGCCGGCGTGAGCTGGGCGCCGAACGTGACGAGCGTGTCCGCGCCGATCGCGTGCGCCCCCTGCACGGTGGCGCGCGTCGCGCAGCGGGACGGGGAGGTGAAGGCGAAGTAGCCCGTGACGGCGGAGGCCGCGCGCACCGTGCGGTCGGGGCGGTCCAGCCGCTCGCCACCGGGGCACGTGGGCGCAGGGCTCGACGTCGGGTCCGGTGACCCGGGCGGCGTCGCGCCGGACGCCAGGGGCGATGCCTCGGCCGACGACGCCGACGACGGGTCGGGCCCCGACGACGGCGGCGCCGGCCGGGAGCACGCGAGGAGCGTGAGCGCCATCGTCGCGGCCAGCAGCGTCGCGGCCGCCCGCCGCGCCGGGGAGGTCGTCCGTGCCGGGGACGTCATCCGCGGCCCCGCCGCTACTTGACGGTGGCGGGGAGCACCTCGAGGTCGTCGGCGTGCTTGTCGACGTACTTCGCGGCCTTGTCCTTCGCGATCGACGCCATCAGCGGGTCGAACCGGTCGCGGTCGAGCACGACGATCGACTGCCCGTCGTCGCTGCGGCCCGTGCCCGAGTAGGGCGCCGTCATGAAGGTGACGTCGTTGGTGCTGAGCCCGCGCGCGCTCATGTAGAGGTTGCGCATCCGGTCGATCGTGAAGCCGTCGTCCGCCGCCACCGACTTGCTCACCGTGGTGAAGAAGGACGTCATCATGCTGACGTCGTTCCGGTTGTTGTTCACCTTCGCGAGGATGGCGCGCATCCAGTTCTGCTGGCGCTGCACGCGGCCGAAGTCGCCGTTGACGAGGCCGTGGCGCTGCCGGGTGTACGCCAGCGCCTCCTCGCCGGACATCATGTGCAGGCCCTTGGAGAAGAAGACCTGCTTGCCGTCGCCGATGTCCTCCGGCACGCGGATGCGCACGCCGTCGAGGGCGTCGGTCATGGCGGTGAACGAGTCGAAGTCCGTCACGACGAAGTGGTCGATCTTCACGCCCGTGAGGTCCTGCACGGTCTGGATCATCAACGACGGGCCGCCGTAGGAGAACGCCGCGTTGATCTTCGCCTGGCCGTGCCCGGGGATGTCCACCCACGAGTCGCGCGGGATGGAGACGACCTGCGCGCTCTCGCGGTCGGCCGGCAGGTGCACCAGCATGATCGCGTCGGTGCGCTGCGCGCCGGCCTTCCACTGCGACGGGTCGCCGGCGGAGATGCGGCTGTCCGAGCCGAGCACCAGCAGGTTCACGGCCTTGTCGTTCGCCTTGTCGGCCGGCTCCGGGGTGTTCTCGATCCCGGCGAACGGGTCGCCCAGGCGCTCGATGTTGTTATCGAGCTGGTGCTGGAACCACCAGGCGGCGCCGAACCCGCCGGCCGCGAGGACGAGGACGAGGACCCCGACGACGGCGAGGGCGCGGCGCGTGCTGCGACCCTCGGGGCGCGCGTGGCGACGGGGGGACGGGTCACCCACGGCTGCGGGCTTCGGGTCGGCGGTCACTCGGCTCACAGGGCGGGATCCTACGGGCACGGCCGCGGAGGACCTGTGTTCCGTTCGTGACGGTTCCCGCCGTACCATTCGGCCGGTGCGCCCCCGGGCAAGGGACGCACGGTCGGCGACACGGGGAGGCACGGACGATGCGCGGCAGCAGGAGGTCGCCGGCGCGCCGTCCGCGGATGCTGCTCGTCACGCACCACTACCCGCCCGAGCACGGCGCCCCGCAGCGCCGCTGGGACACCCTCACGCCGCGCCTCATGGCGGCGGGCGTGGACGTCGCCGTCCTCACCCCGCCACCGCACTACCCCACCGGGCAGCTCCAGGACCCGCAGGGCGCGCACCGGCCCGGCACGGTCTCGCGCGGTCCGCACGGCGAGCGCGTCGTGCGCACCCGGTTCCGGCCGCACGGCCCCGACCTGCTGTCGCGCACCCGCGACCAGGCCGTCGCCGCCGCGAGCGCCGTGACGCTCGGCCTCAAGCACTTCCGGCAGGCGGGCGAGCGGCCCGACGTCGTGGTCGGCACGGTGCCCGGCATCCCGTCGATGTTCGCGGCGTGGGTGCTGGCCCGGGTGCTCCGCGCACGCCTCGTCATCGAGATGCGCGACGCCTGGCCCGACCTCATCGAGCCGAGCGGGGTGCTCGACACCCGCCGCTCGGTGACGTCGCGGCTGCTCGCGGGCACGCGCGCCCTCGTGCACCGGGCGGTGACGCGCCTGCAGGCGCGCGCCGACGCCGTCGTCACCACCACGGAGACGTTCGCCCAGGTGCTCCTCGAGCGCGGGGTGCGGCGCGTGGCCGTCGTGCGCAACGGCACGTCGTTCCAGCCGCTCACGTCGGACGACGCCCCCGAGGACGACGGCACGGCCGTCCCCCCGACGCGGCCACTGCGCGCCGTGTACGCCGGGACGGTGGGCCGCGCCCAGGACCTGCAGTCCGTGGTGCGGGCGGCCGCGCTCGTGGCCCGGCGTGGGCTGCCGCTGGACGTCCGGATCGTCGGCGCGGGGGCCCGCGTGCCGTTCCTGGTGGACCTCGCGGCCGAGCTCGACGCCCCCGTGACGTTCGTCGGCCACGTCCCCCCGGGCGAGGTACGCCGCTACTACGCGTGGGCGGACACCGTCGTCGTGTCCCTGCGCGACTGGAAGCCCCTGGAGTGGACCGTGCCGTCCAAGCTGTACGAGGTGATGGCCTCCGGCGCGCACGCCACCGCGTGCGTCGCCGGCGAGGCCGCGGCGCTGGTGCAGCGCTCCGGCGCGGGCTCGGTCGTGCCGCCCGGCGACGTCGACGCGCTCACCGAGCTGTGGTCCGGCTGGGCCGCCGCCGGGGAGGTGCCCGGCGTCGACCCCCGCGCCGCGCGCTGGGTGGCCGAGAACGCCGACGACGACGTCCTCGCCGACCGGTACCTCGACCTCCTGCGCGAGCTCACCCACGCCCCGGACGCCCGATGACGCGGCTGCGGGAGCTGGCCCGCAACGCGCGCCTGGCCGCATCGTTCGTGGCGGGCGCGCTGACGACCGACCCGGCATGGCTGGCGCTGCAGGCCGCGCGCCGCACGCCGCCGAGGGTGAGCGCCGTCGTGGTGCCGCGGGTGGAGCGGCTGCTGGGCGACGGGACCTCGAGCGAGGCCGGCCGGCTGCGCGCGGCGTGGCAGGCCGGCGACGTCGCCGACCTGCGCGCCGCCACACCCACGACCCGGGCCGGGCGGCGGGTGCGCGCGTCGCTGCTCGGTCAGGTCGGGCTGCTCGAGACGCCCGTCCCCCCCGGGAGGTCCCACGATGTGGACGGTTCGCGGGGTCCGGCGGGTGAAAAGGCCGCGGACTCCCGGGCGGGTGAGCTTCCCGTCCCCGTCCACCACCACCTCACCAACTCGCTGCCGCACACGCAGAGCGGCTACACCCTGCGCACGCACGCGATCCTCACGGCGCAGCGCGCCGCCGGGCACCGGGTCACCGCGACCACGCGCGCCGGCTACCCCCTGACGATCGGCGTGCTGACCGCGCGCGGGACCGACGTCGTCGACGGCGTCCCCTACGGCCGCCTCGTGCCGCGCCGGATGCCCGCGGACCACGGCCGGCGGGCGCGCGACGGCGTCGACCTCCTCGTGCGCGCGCTCGAGGAGGCGCGGCCCGCCGTCGTGCACGCCACCACCCCCTGGACCACCGGCGACGCCGTGCGCGCCGCCGCCGCCCGGGTCGGCCTGCCCTGGGTGTACGAGGTGCGCGGCCTGCCCGAGGAGACCTGGGCCGCCTCGCACCCCACTCCCGAGGCCCGCGAGCGGGCGGCCGCGTCCGAGCGGTTCGCGCTGCTGCGCGCCAAGGAGACGGGGCTGGCGCTCGCCGCCGACCACGTCGTCACCCTCAGCGGCACGATGCGCGACGAGCTCGTGTCCCGCGGCGTGCCCGGCGGGCGCATCACGGTGGTGCCGAACGCCGTCGACGCGGCGCTGCTCGGCCCCGCGCCGTCGCCCGCCGAGGCGCGCGCCGCGCTCGCGCTGCGCACCGCGCCGCTCGTCGTCGGGACGGTGAGCAGCGTCGTCGGGTACGAGGGCCTGGACACCGTACTGCGCACCGTCGCGCTGCTGCGCGAGCGCGGCCTGGACGTGTCCGCGCTGATCGTGGGCGACGGCGTCGACCGGCCGCGGCTGCTGCGCCTCGCCGACGAGCTCGGGCTGGGCGAGCACGCACTCCTGCCCGGGCGCGTGCCCCGCGACGTCGCCCGCACGTACCTCGCCGCCCTCGACGCCGTGCTCGTGCCCCGCCGGCCCGACCGCGTCACCCGGCTGGTCACCCCGCTCAAGCCCGTCGAGGCGATGGCCCTCGGCCGCCCCGTCGTCGCCAGCGACCTGCCCGCCCTCGCCGAGGTGCTCTCCCCGCTCGACCCCGCCGGGCCGGGCGCCTCCCCCGCCGGCGCCCTCGTCGACCCCGACGACGCCGAGGCGTGGGCCGACGCCGTCGGCCGCGTGCTCACCGACGACGCGCACCGCGCCGCCCTCGTCGACGCCGGCCGCCGCGTGGCCGCCGAGCGCACGTGGGAGCGGCTCGTGGGTCGGTACGCCGACGTGTACGCGGCCGTCGCCCGGGCCTGAGCGGGCCGGCGGCAGGTCGGCAAGAGGTCAGCGCCGCCCGAGGGCGCGGTACTGCCAGCCCGCGTCCGTCCACGCCGTCCGGCTCAGGGCGTTGCGCCCGTCCAGCACGGTCCGCTGCGCGACGAGCGTGCCCACCCGTTCCGGGTCGAGGTCGCGGTACTGCTTCCACTCCGTGAGCAGCAGGACGGCGTCCGCGCCGGCGAGCGCCGCCTCGAGGTCCCGCTCGTAGCGCAGGTGCGGCTGCTTGGCGCGGGCGTTGTCGATGGCCTGCGGGTCGTGCACCGTGACGACGGCACCCAGCTCCGCCAGGCGGGCCGCGACGTCGAGGGCGGGCGAGTCGCGCACGTCGTCGCTGTCGGGCTTGAACGCGGCGCCCAGCACGGTGACCTCGGCGCTCTCGACCATCCCGCCGAGCACCTCGACCGCCAGGTCCACCATCCGCGCGCGGCGGCGCGTGTTGATCGCGTCGACCTCGCCGAGGAATGCGACCGCGTCGCCCGCGCCCAGCTCGTCCGCCCGGGCCCGGAAGGCGCGGATGTCCTTCGGCAGGCAGCCGCCGCCGAAGCCGAGCCCGGCGTTGAGGAAGCGGCGGCCGATGCGCGCGTCGTACCCGATCGCGTCCGCGAGGCGCGCGACGTCGCCGCCCGCCACCTCGCACAGCTCCGCCATCGCGTTGATGAACGAGATCTTCGTGGCGAGGAAGGAGTTCGCCGCGACCTTGACGAGCTCCGCCGTCGGGTAGTCGGTGACGATGCGCGGCACGTCGTCGGCCAGCAGGGGCGCGTACACGGCGTCGAGGACGGCCGTGGCCCGCTCCCCCGCCGCGCCCTCGACGACGCCGTAGACGAGGCGGTCCGGACGCAACGTGTCCTGCACGGCGAACCCCTCGCGCAGGAACTCGGGGTTCCACGCGAGCAGCGCGTCGGGTCGCGCGGCCGCGACCTGGTCCGCCAGGCGCTGTGCGGTGCCCACCGGGACAGTGGACTTCCCCACGATCACGGCGCCCGGCGCGAGGTGCTCGACCAGCGCCGAGAACGCGGCGTCGACGGCGGCGAGGTCGGCCGCCTGACCGTCCGTCCGCTGCGGCGTCCCGACGCACACGAAGTGCACCCGCGCCCCCGCCGCCGCGGCCATGTCCGTGGACACCGTGAGCCGGCCCGTGCCCGTGACCTCGGTCAACAGCTCGTCCAGCCCCGGCTCGAAGAACGGCGCCTTGCCGGCGGCGAGCGCGTCCACCCGGTCGACATCGACGTCCACGCCCACGACGTCGTGCCCCAGCTTCGCCATGCTCGCGGCGTGCACCGCTCCCAGGTACCCGAGCCCGATGACCGAGATCTGCACGTTCGTCGCCCTTCGTCGAGGCGTCCCAGGGACGGCGGCGCGCAGGAGCACGCCGCGGCTCACTCTAAGATGCGGGGGCGATGACGTACGAGGCTGAAGTTCGACAGGGCGCGACGCGCCCCGTCGACCTGTACGCGGAACTCTTCGGCAAGCAGGCGTCCACCCTCGAGGTCGTGTCCACCGGGCGGCTGTCCCAGGTGGGCGCGCGGCCCCCGATCCGCACCTACCTCGCGCAGCTGTGGAAGCGGCGGCACTTCCTGTGGGCCGAAGCGCGCGCCAAGGTCACCAGCGGCACGCGCGAGACGCTGCTCGGTCAGGCGTGGCTGGTGCTCAAGCCGATGCTCGACGGGTTGGCGTACTACCTGATCTTTGGCAAGGTCCTTGGGGCGGACACGGGGATCCCCAACTTTCTGGGCTATCTCGTGATCGGCGTCTTCCTGTTCCAGTTCACGACGCAGTGCGTGACTGGCGGAGCGAAGGCGATCCCCAGTGGACGGAATCTGATCCGCGCCTTCAGCTTCCCCCGTGCCTCGCTCCCGATCTCCGTGGTGCTGCGAGGAGTCCTCAACCTCCTCCCGACGCTCGCCGCTATGTTCGTGCTGCTACTCGTTCTCCCGACGCAGGAGGTCTGGAGCCCGGCCGCGTTCCTGTTTCCCGCCGTTGTGGCGCTACAGGTGGTCTTCGTGACCGGCCTGTCGCTCCTGCTGGCCCGAGCAGCGGCCGTGCTGCCCGATTTGAACCAGCTCATCGGCGTCGCCATGCGCTTCTGGCTCTACGGGTCGGCGGTCTTCTTCTCGATCGACCGGTTCTCGAACTACCCGTGGATCGTGGGCGTGATGGAGGCCAACCCCATGTACATGGTGCTCCACTCCGCGCGCGACACGCTGCTCTACGGCGTCGTGCCGAGCCTGTCGACATGGCTCGGGCTGGGCGCCTGGGCCGTCGGGACGCTCGTCGTCGGCTTCGTCGTCTTCTGGCGGGCGGAGGAGTCGTATGGTCGCGTCTGACCTCGTCGACCCCTTCGCCCAGGCGACGGTGGCCGTGCAGGACGTCAGCGTGCGTTACCGCGTGCCGTCCACGGACGCCGCCGAGCGCCGTCGCCGGACGAACCCGATCGTCAAGGCCGCGCGCACCGTGCTCGGCAACGACCCCAAGGTGCTGGTGCGCGCCCTGTCCGGGATCTCCTTCGTCGCCCGGTCCGGGGAGCAGATCGGCCTCGTGGGCCAGAACGGCTCCGGCAAGAGCACCCTGCTGCGCATCATCGCCGGGCTCGAGAACCCCGCCAAGGGCCGCGTGCTCGCCGAGAGCACGCCGGTCCTCATCGGCGTCAACGCGGCCCTCGTGCCGGACCTGTCCGGCGAGGAGAACATCCGCCTCGGCTGCCTCGCGATGGGGCTCACCCCCGCGCAGGCAGACGCTGCCGTCCCGGAGGTCAAGGAGCTCGCCGGCCTCGGCAAGTCCATCTACCTGCCGATGAAGACGTACTCGTCCGGCATGGGTGCCCGCCTGCGATTCGCCATCGCGACGGCGTCCAACCCGCACATCCTCCTCATCGACGAGGCCCTCGCCACCGGCGACGCTGCCTTCAAGGAGCGCAGCGAGGCCCGCATGCAGGGCCTGCGCAAGAGCGCCGGCACCGTGTTCCTCGTGTCCCACGCCGCGCAGACCATCGAGGAGAGCTGCACACGGGCCATCTGGCTCAACCACGGTCGACTCGTCCTCGACGGCCCCGCCGAGGACGTCGCCCTGCGCTACCGCAAGTGGGCCTGGGCCGTGGCGAAGGACAAGCCGGGCGAGGCCAAGCAGATCATCGAGACCGCCTTTGCCGAGCGGGAACAGACCACCGTCCGTGTGGACGAGGTGAGGTCGTCCCGTCTGTACACTGCCCGTCACGTGAGGCCGCCGAAGACGTCGCGGCGTCGCAACCAAGGAGACAAGACGAAGTGACAACCTCGCGCCCGCGCATCATGACGGTGTACGGCACCCGACCCGAGGCCATTAAGGTCGCGCCGGTCATCAAGGCCATCGAGGCGAGCGAAGTGCTCGACTCGATCACCGTGGTTACCGGACAGCACCGAGAGATGCTCGACCAGGTCAACGAGATCTTCGAGATCACGCCCGATCACGACCTCGACATCTTCGAGCACGGGGCGTCGCTGTCGACCATCGTCGCTCGGGTGCTCGAGAGGCTCGATCCCGTGCTGGTCGCGGAGCAGCCCGCTGCGGTTATCGTCCAGGGGGACACCTCCACTTCGACGGCTGCCGCCCTCGCCGCGTTCCACCGCGGCATCCCGGTGGTACATGTCGAAGCCGGTCTCCGGTCGGGCGACATCCTGTCTCCGTTCCCAGAGGAGGCGAACCGCAAGATCACCTCGCAAATCGCGGCGCTGCATCTCGCCCCGACCTCGACCAGCAAGGCCAACCTGCAGCGGGAGTCCGTCGCCGACGACGACATCGTCGTCACGGGCAACACCGTGATCGACGCCCTGCTCATGACGGTCGAGAAGAAGACTCCGTTCAGTGACCCGGCGCTGGAAGACCTTGCAGACTCTGGCAGCCGCATCCTCCTGGTCACCACCCACCGCCGCGAGAACTGGGGCGGCGCGATGGAGGGCGTCGGCAGAGCCCTGGCCCGCATTGCGGTGGCCTTCCCCGACGTCCAGATCGTCCTGCCCGCGCACCGCAACCCGATCGTCCGCGAAGCGGTGTTGCCGCATCTCAAGTGCCTCGACAACGTCACCGTGACCGAGCCGCTGGCCTACGGGGAGTTCACCCGCATGCTCGCGCTCGCAAGCGTGGTGCTGACCGACTCCGGGGGTGTCCAGGAGGAGGCGCCGAGCCTCGGCAAGCCCGTGCTGGTCATGCGCGAGAACACGGAGCGCCCGGAGGCGGTCGACGCTGGCACCGTGAGGCTCATCGGGACGGACGAGGAGCGCATCGCCAGCGAAGTCACCACGCTCTTGACGGATCGTGACGCGTACGAGGCGATGGCGCAAGCGGCGAACCCGTACGGCGACGGCCACGCCACCGGCCGAATCCTGGCAGCCATCGCACACCGTCTCAGAGGCGGGCCGGCCCCGGACGAGTTCGACTGGGTGGAGTCCCGATCATGAGCCCGACGCGAGTCCTCCTCTATGGGTCGTGCGTCTCCCGGGATACCTTCGAACACCTCGCGCAGGACGAATTTACCCTGACGGGGTACATCGCCCGGCAGTCGATCATCAGCGCGTACTACCCACCGCTGGCATACGAGCTCGACCTGTCGGCGATCTCATCGCCGTTCCAAGTCCGGGTCACCCAAGAGGCGCTTCGTGGAAGCCTTAGGGCGACGACGTACCACGAGGCCGGGAGTATTGATCTCGTTCTGTGGGACCTGACGGACGAACGAACCGGTGGCTTCGTCCTCCCTGACGGGACCTTCGTAACTCGCAGCGTCGAACTGGACGCTGCAAGCATCACCGAATCCGTCTCCGCCGACGCCGACCGTTATCTCCCGTTCGGCTCCGACGAACACTTCCAGCTCTTCACCAGTGCAGCCGGGGCGTGGTGGGATGAGTTGTCGTCCCTGGGGTTGGCCTCGCGGGTGCTCGTCCTCGCGCCCGAGTGGGCACCCCATACGACGTCTGGCATTGTGACGCCCCCGAGCTATGGCCTGACGGCCGAGAGCGCAAACTTCCACTTCCAGCGGTACTTCGAGTTCGTGGAGCAGCTCGGCGCACCGGTCGTCCGCATCACGAGGACGACGGCCGATCCAGAACATCAATGGGGAAGCGCTCCGTTCCACTTTGCGAAGCCTGTTTACGACCTGCTTAGTGAGATCATCGGCGAATTCGTCGACGAAATCGTCCACCGGAAGCCCGCCACGCCGGCCATAGGGACTGCTGCACACGGAGTCGGGACTGATCGTCCGCCGCAGCCAGTGCAGGAGCGCGTAGCCGACCCTCGCGCGATGGTGGTCCAGGAGGGCGACGCGCACGCCCCGGCGATCATTTGTTGCGTCCCCCGAGGAATCGGCGCCGCATCGATCAAGGAGATGCTGCCGCAGAGCCTCCAGACCCGCGCGAGGCTCGTCGTTGTCGAGGCCCCTGCCGACGAGGCTGGACACATCGAGCACACCAGCGCGTACGTGCGGACAATTCACGGAACAGTCGGCCAGACGGACCACCCCATCCTCATCGGCGTCGGCTGGGGGGCACCCCTCGCGATGGCAGCGGCGGCTCATATCCATCCGGTCGCCACAGTCCTCTCCGACCCGCGGGGGCTGACAGAAGACGCGCGCCCTGCAGTGCCCACGATCGTCATAGCAACGAAGGACGGACCCTGGTTCGAATCGGACGAGGATCCCTCGCGTGCGCTGGCCGCCATGGCCGCAGCCTCCAAGACAGGCGTCCTTCACCTTGTGTCGACATCCGCTGCACACGCCACGACGGTGCGAGACGAACTCGACCAGATCTCGACCAGCCTCGCTGACGACAAGGAGCCTCTGTCCCGATGAGAGTTCTCATGCCAGTCAGCTTCAACGCCGAACACGGGGGGTTGCACGACCATGTCGAGGAGATCGCTGTCTCCGCGCGTGACCGCGATGTCCAGGTCGTCGTGGCCTGTCGTCCGGGGCCCTTCGCCTCCCGGCTCATCGCCCAGGACATCCCCGTCATCCATGTCGACCTGACCGATGTCGAGGCGGCATGCAATGCGGCACGAGAGGCCGGCCCTTGGGACCTAGTGCACTCGCACCCGTTCGCTGCGCGAGAGTTCGCCGTCGAGTTCACACGCCGTGAAGAAGTCCCCCTGATCGTCACGATGCATGGCTGGTACCTCGACGACATCGCTGAGTGGCACGAATCGGCGGACGCGATCATCGGCGTCACGGGGGCCATCGCCGATCGGCTCAAGTCGGTCCCCGGCGTCGCAAAGGAACGCATACACGTCATCGAGAACCGGATCGGAGCGGCGAAGGTCGGGAGGCAAGCGCCGGGAGGTGCGTCGGGCCCCCTTGTGCTTTCCGTCGTCAGCCGCCTCGACAACGACTTCGGTCAGACACAGGCCGTCATCGAGGAATTCATCCAGCGATCCACAGAGGTCGCAACGGACCGCCCGTGGCACATTCGGATCGCCGGCGATGGGTCAGCTCGAAACCGCGTGGCCGCGGAGCTTGGTGCCCTGGCCCTCGCGCCGGGGGCTCCGGACATCAGCTTTCTCGGCTGGGTGGATGCCCTCGGCCTGCGCAGACTCTACGAGGACTCGTTCGCCACGATCAGCCCTGGCCGGGCAGCGATCGACGCCATCGCCTCCGGCATTCCGACCGTCCTCACGCGCCAGATCGGCACCTACGCGCTATCGCCGATCGGTGACACCGCCACCCTTATCTACGGGACCGAGAACTCCCATGTTTCCGGGGGTTCATTCTTTGATTTCTGCCGCGAACTCGCCGAAGAACCTCAGCGGAGACGAGATTTTCTCGCCTACAGCAGCCGTACCGTAGGAATGAGGCTCAATCCTCAGATGCTGGAATTCCTACTCCTTTCCGTATATGAGAGCGTGATAGGTTTCGGGCGTCGCCCCCAGGCCACGGCGACGCTCCCGGAATCGGCGCCCGAGTTCCAGGTCACGCCGGGCCCTACGAATGTTCTAGTTCAATATACTGGGGATCCCGACGGTCGCGAGTTCGCGTTCTACGTTCTCCATGAGTCGACGCGCATTCGCACAGAATGGTACTCGCCTCAATCCACGATCGAGATTCGCCCCGACGAACTCGCGCAGGTCACGGCCGTACAATGCTTCGTGAAGCACCCCAGTGGGGCCATCGGCCAGACGCATGTGAAGATCTAGGAGCTCACGTGCACGCACACGCAGCGGCCGATCACGCTCAGTGGAAGGCTCCCGTCCAACGGTGGCGGAGCCTTCGCCACTTCCTCACCCCCGATTCGCACGAGGCATCGTTGCACTCCGTGTCCTTTCCCGACGGCGTCGTGGATATGTCGTTCTACGGTCGCCCCCTCGGGGCCGAACACCCGGGAATCGTGCCCATCATCCTGAGCGGCGCGACCAAGGATCGCAACGGGAAGCCAGGGCCGTACTTCTCCGGGCAGGGCATCAGCACCGAGATTGGCAAGCCATCGATCGGCATCGCCGATCCCACCATCACCGACCACGACGACCTCAAGCTGGCGTGGTACACCGGATGCCACGAGTTTCACGCACTCGACGCCATCAGCGCGCTCTTGCGAGGCATCGCTGATCGCTACGATCTCCACCTCCTCCTCGTCGGCGGCAGCGGCGGCGGATATGCAGCACTGCGGTTGGTGGAGGATCTTCGTGACCGCGCCACAGCCTTCGTGTGGAATCCGCAGACGGACATACTCATGTACGAAGCTTCAGCCGTCGCGTCCTATGTGCGCTCAGCCTTCCCTGAACTGGAACTCGGCCCTGACCTCGCCGCTGGCCCGGAAGAGCGCGAAGCGACCCGAAGCATGCTGCGGCGCTCAGGCGTCGACACCATTGTCGGGTCGGTAAGTTCCGCCGGATCGCGAACGCTAGTCCTCCAGAACGTCGATGACTGGCAGCACACCGAGTCTCATGTTCGGCCCTACGCCTCGCGCCGAGGGATGGCTGACGAAGGCGCACACCTCCAAGATGCGCGCGGACAGGTAGCGTTCGGCAATTGGGGGGTGGGCCATATCGCACCACCCAGAGATGTGCTCGTCCTCGCGACGAAGTCGCTCCTGGCCGGGCACACGGTTGACGAGACCTACGCGCAACTCCTCACAGCGTTTCCGGCGATCTTCGACCTTCACCCCATCGACATGGGGTCGGTGAAAAGTCATCACTTCGCCTTGAGTCTGGGCGGCGGAGAACTCCGCGTTTCGTACAACGGGCCGGTCGACGGCTTCGAGTTCGCTTACTACTTCAACGGACCGCATGGCCGCCTCGACCAACGCTGGTACACCGATCAGCCGGACGTCGTCGTGCCGCCTGCCGTAGCAGACCGCACGACCTCGATCTCGTGCTTCGTCCGGAACACTGTTCAGGCTAAGGTCCGCTTCGAGATTCCCGTCCCGGTCCCCGTGGGCTGATCAGGGGCCCACCTCCCGCAAGAGGTATCGGCGCAGCGCGGCATCGTAATGTCGACCGTAGTGAAACGGAGAGATTCCCCACTGGTGCTCGGTGGCGGCCCGTGTCTCGGTCTCGCTATAGCTCCACACAGGCCACCCCGAGCTCGCTTGGGCCTGGCCCACAAGTCGGTCCTGGTAAAGGTTCGATCGTGCGATGTACTCGAGATTCGCCGACGGGAGAGGGGTTCCGTCCTCCAGGACCGTCGCCCATCTGGGCGCATTGATCCTCACGTCTGCCGACCTCGAGGACGCTTCCACGATCTCGACGAACCTCTGGAAGCCCGCAGTCCATCTTTCGAAATGCTCCGCCGATCCAGACTGCACGATTCTATCTTCGGACGACGCCGTGTACCCCGTGAGGAGTTCGTTCGACCGAGTCGCCACACCGCCCGAGCCGTCCACGATGAGATCGAATCTCTCGTCGATCAGGTCAACTACAAGGAGGTCCCACGCTACATCCGTCAACCCGGTGGATAGAACCTTGGTGAGATCCGCCTCGACCATTCGCCGCCTGAAGGGCGACGACTCTCGGGCGGGGTCATATCGTGCGTTCGACCGCTCCGCGAACGCCGAGGCCAATGACGTCCGGGCGAAATAGCCCGCCAGATCGACCCCGTCGTCGGCCCCGAACGTCGCGAAGACGTCTCGGGTCACGCAGCTCCCGACGACCAGCACACGAAGGGTCATCGCATGCTCCGCATCGCCAGCAGACGCGACGCGTCCTCATGGAGGCCATCAACGAACCGGCGGATACCGTAGCGGACCGACACATAGTCCCGCGCCGGTGCGACGAGGGCGTAATACGAGTCCTCGTCCTGGGTCTTCACGATCTGAGCGACCATCGACTCGACGTCCGGGTGCACGACATATTCGGGGTAGATGAACTCTGCGCCCGGCCAAGCCAGAACTAGACCACAGGATCCCGCGGCGAACCCTTCGGCGGGGGCAAGATGAAAGCTCTCGTCGTCACTGACCGAAAGCACCCATCCGGCCTTTCCGATCTCGGAACGCATGTCCGACCAACCGCGGTACGTCACCGAATCCGCGAGTTGGTTCACCTCGATGAACTGATCGCATCGCCTGAAGTAGTCGCGCTGCTCTCCGTCGCGCCAGATCCAGTCCACCTCGTGCGCCGACTTGCCGAAGACATCGAGCGTGTACCGCTCGTCGACCTCTTTGAGTCGTGCCAGGATCTCCAGCGCGCGAAGAAGTCCCTTACGGTCAGGGACTGCACCAACGATCGCCAGCCTGTTCCATTTCTCCTCCCACGGGTACTGGGCGTACGCGTCGACGTCAACCCAGTTCGGGAGCAGTCTCGCCTTGGAGCGAGGGATAGAAAACACGCGCAAGAAATCTTCGAGAGTCTTGACGGACACCGAGATGAAGCGATCGACACGATCCATTGCAGGGTCAAAACCGAAATCGCGTTCCAGTTCGAACCGATGACCCCGCACGATCAGAGGCTGATCTTGCCGGACATGCCGGGCGTACCAGACCACGTTACCCAGGAGCCAGTCGCAGAATACAATGTCTGCCCATGCGACGAGTCGTTTGGAGCGCGCAAGCTCGTGCCTTTCATGGCCGGTCCACTCGTCGATCGCCACGTCGAAGTGGTCGGAAAGGGCCGGCAGTGCACCCTTGATGAACTTGAGGTCATAACCGGCGATGAGCAGGCGAGGCTTGATCGCACGGAGGAACTTGTCGTAGGTCCCATCTCGGCACACCTCGTAGAGCTCGCGCAGCCTCGCCTTGAAGCCCTCGTGGCGGATCAATGCGTCGTGAGTGAGGAGGAACGACTGCAGGTCGCAGAACGTCTTCTGGGAGATCTCTCCGCGACGCCGACTGTAGAGGCCCAGCAGCGCTTCCCGCACCCCGATCGTGCCGCGGGCGGCGAGGTAGTCGATGCCCAGCGCGCTCAGAATCCTCTGCACCTCGGACCAGACTGTGAGGTGGTCGCGCAAGGCACTGTCGGTATACGTCTGGGTAGACGAACGGTCTCCCGCCACTCGCCGGTTATAGACGAACGTTGGGACATCGACATAACGAACCACGTCGGCGACGCTCAGCACCTGCGCGAGATAGATGGTGTCCTCACCCATCCGCACGTCCTCGCGCCACCGCACGTCGTTCGACCGGAGGATCGAGGTACGCACGAGCGAGGGGCAGGTCGTGCTCTGCCCTCCGATGATCCGTGCTGCGAGGTCGTCCCTGCTCGTCAGGTCCTGGGCATCTGCAAGCCTGTTGGCGGGGATCCGTGCGCCGAGGTCGTCCTCCACCTCCAGCCAGCCTCGCACGAGGTCGGCGCTCTCGCGTAGTGCCACCTCTAGGAGGGCCTCCACCCCGTCGGGCAGCATTTCGTCGTCGGCGTCGTGGAAGTAGACGAACTCCCCGCGAGCGGCATCGACTCCCATGTTCCTCGGGCGCGACGGCGACCCGCTGTTGGTCGACGAGGTGAGCAGGCGCCAGTCCGGTCGGCGGCCCACCCACCTGGCGACCACCTCACGAGTCCTGTCGGTCGAGCAGTCGTCGATGATGAGGACCTCGACATCAGACCGATGCGCTGCGAGCCGCGCGACTGACTCCAGCGAACGCTCGATCTTCGACTCGGCGTTGTAGGCAGGGATAACAACCGTGAGTACCGGTCGTGAATCGCTCATGTGTTCCCTCAAACCCGGTAGACGTTCTCGTGGACCTTGCCGTGGACGATCCCCTCGATAGGCAACGCGCCCTCACTGAAGACGAGTGGTACGTCCGTGCCGGCGGTCCCATATCGAAAGCCCCGGTCGCCGACGATCGCGGTTCCGCGGCGCGCGTACTGGGCGTGCAGAAGCCCGGCATCCAGGTCTTCGGGGCTCGGCATGGTGTCGCCGAGCAGGAGCGACGGTCGCGCACTCGCGCACCCCGCAGTCGCCAACGCGTCGACGGCGAAGGACGCCCCGACGACGCTCGTTGCGTCGGAGGCGAAGTCCCGGTAGAAATCCTGCACGTGACTGGCCGGCAGCGAGGGGTCGGTGACGAGGGTCAGGCGCCCCCGCCGTTCCGCGAGCTGGTCTGCCTGCCGCGCGGCATCAGCCGCCTCGTCCCGTGAAGCGACGACGGCGAGAACGTCGACACGCCCGTCGGGCTTGTCGTATGAGATTCCCGCGGTATCGAGGACGGCTTCAAGGCGGCGCGCATAAGTGTGTTCCGACAGGACCTTTGTCAGGGCTGACTCCCGCATCGCGCCCCTGTCCGCGGCCGACAACTCTTGGAGACGCCCCGGATCGCGGTCCAAGAACACCACGTCGTCCCCAAAGAACCGCTCGACACCTCGCGAGTAGTTGCTGACGACGATGGTCCCGGACATTGCGAGCTCGAAGACCCGCCGCGCGAACATCGTAGGCGAACGAGTCTCGGTGTTGAAGTTGAGGCCGAGCTCGTACTCCTTGTACGCCCGAGCGAGCGCTGCGTGGGGGATCGCCGGACGGGTGAACGACTGATACCTCTTCGGGAACACGTGGTTGGGGTCGGAGTCCCCGTAGAAGCGGTCGTGGATCACCACCTCAGTGCCGGAACCAATCAGGGAGTCGAGGATCGAGGACATCGCAGCGCTTCGTCCAACATGATTGGCGTACCAACTGCCCGCAAAGATCGCACCGGGACGCCTCTCCGCGGGCGCGTTCGCCGGGTTGTAAAGCAGAGGCTGCGCCGCGAACGGCAGAGCGTGAACGCTTGCAGCACCCCACTCGTTTCGATAACGATCAACACAAGCCTCGTCCGTCGTGAAGATGTGGTCGAACATGAGCGCCGTCTTCACAAAGTCGTGGCGCCGGTCGTCGTAGTGGCTCGGGTCCTCCTTGTTCCAGAAGACCGTCGGGATGCCGCGGCTCCGGCAGTGCTCGAGGATCTCAATGAGGGTCTTGCGGTTCTCCTGGGACCAGGCATCGCTCGCGTAGACCTGCCCGCGCCACTCCCGTTCCGGGGTCGCTCCCGTCCACGCAGACTCGCAGAAGAAGATCTCCGGCGCGTGCTGCTCGAACTGCTCCTGCCAGCGTTCGGGATGGATCGACACGACGTCGCACTCGAACTTGAACGAGTTATAGGTGAAGGGGTCTGCCACCATCGCCATGCGCACGTGGCGTGCAGTGCGCGGGCGCTTCGCACGCGCGTCGATCTCCCGAACGCGCATCCTGTTGAGGATCTTGTACTCGGCGTTTCGAGAGTCGCGACCAATCTCCAGGCGAACCGTCGACGTGCCTTCTGGTACGTCGAGCGTGAGCAGGTTCTTGACGCCCGGCGAGTAACGGAGCGGGAGAGGGTCGGTGTCCGGCACGACACGGCCGCCGTTCGATGCACGGAACTGTGCCGTCAGTCGAGCGGCGTGAGCATCCACGGACTGGGAAGGGGACCGCAGATCGACCTCGACGGCGAGCCGACCGGACTGGCGTACAGGAACGGCAAGGTGGATGGGCGGGCCCGAGAGCGAGACCAGCGCGGCTGCGTCCGCGGCCTCCTCCGCACGCACGTACCACGAGTGGCCCACGGCGGGCGGTCCCTGGCGTCGCACGGATTGAAGCCGGCTTGGGGTCTTGCTCGGGGTCTCGCTCGACCCCTCGCTCTGATGAGCGATCTGTCCTCCGGTACTCGCATCGGACGGCACGGAGCGGTCGCGAACCTGTGCCGCCCGCGCGGCGGTCGCGGCCTCGGAGGCCGATCGACCGGCGTCGGTGGCAGCAGCCGTCGCCTGGCGCGCGGCCTTCTCGACCAGCTGCAGCCTCGCCTTCAGCTGATCGTTCTGATGGACCGCCCTGCGGGACTCGGCGTGGATCGCGAGCAGGTAGCGGCGCTGTGAACGTGCGTGGACGGACACGAGCGCTCCGACGATCGTTCCGACGACTCCGATCACGAGCGCCGCGAAGCCGGAGTCCAGAACGACGAAGACGACTAGAGCAATGGCCCACGCACCCAGGACAGTTCCCGCCCCCGACGGTGAAACCGCGTTCGCGAGGACGCGCGCTCTGGTGCGCAGAGCACCCCTGACGGACATCAGCTCACCGACACGCGGCTGACCGCGCCACGAGTGTCGATCAGTCGCGCGAAGGCCGACGCCACCGCTCCGTTGTCCACGAATTGATCGTGGTCGACGAGCAGGACAGCGACATCCGCGTGCTCCACCGCCACGTCAAGGTCGACGAGATCGACGTTGGCGCGCTCGGACAAGCCGGCGGGGAGAGCCGAAACGTGCGGCTCGACGACGAGAATCCTGCTGGTCGGAAGTGCCGCGAGGGATTCGACGATGCGCCGTGCGGGAGATTCCCTCATGTCGTCGATGTTGGCCTTGAACGCGAGGCCGAGGGCGGCGATGGTGGGCGACTCGATCCCCTCGACGGCGGCGACCACCTGGTCGATAACCCACTGCGGCTTGCTGTCGTTCACCTCGCGCGCGGTGCGGATGAGGCGCGCCTGCTCCGGGTCGGCGTCAACGATGAACCAGGGGTCCACGGCGATGCAGTGCCCGCCCACACCGGGGCCCGGCTGCAGGATGTTCACGCGCGGGTGGTGGTTCGCGAGGCGGATGAGCTCCCAGACGTCGACGCCCAGCTTGTCCGCGATGAGGGAGAGCTCGTTGGCGAAGGCGATGTTGACGTCGCGGTAGGAGTTCTCGACCAGCTTGGCCATCTCGGCGGTCACGGCGTCGGTGAGGAGGATCTCGCCCTGGCAGAAGACGGCGTACAACTCCTTCGCCATCTCCGCCGCCTCGGACGTGAGACCTCCGACGATGCGGTCGTTGGTGACCAGCTCGATCATCACGCGGCCGGGCAGCACCCGCTCCGGGCAATGGGCCACGTGGATCTGCGGGCGCCCGTCGGCCCCGTCCAGGGAGAGGTCCGGGCGAGCCTCCAGCGCCCACTCAGCCATCTTGCGCGTCGCCCCAGGCGGCGAGGTGGACTCGAGAATGAGGAGCTCGCCGCCCTGGAGCTGCGGGGCCACGGCCTTCACCGCTGCCTCGATGTAGGACAGGTCCGGCTCGTGGTCGCCCTGGAAGGGCGTGGGCACCGCGATGATGAAGGCGTCCGCCGGCTCGGGGGTGTCCGTCGCGCGCAGGGTGCCGTGCTGGACCGCGCCCGCCACGTAGGTGGCGAGATCCGGCTCGACGAAGGGCACGTCACCGCGGTTGATGGCCTCGACGTTGGACGGCTTCACGTCCACGCCGACCACCTTGACGCCCTTCGACGCGAAGATGGCGGCGGTGGGCAGGCCGATGTAGCCCAGCCCGATCACTCCGACGGTGTTGATCTCCATCATGTGTCCCTGTTCAGACGAGGACGTGCCGGTCGGCACGCCCGTAGAAGGCGACCGAGCCGCTGGCGAGCAACTCGGCGTCGGTGACGGTCCACGTGTGCCGGCCCTCGCCGGAACGCACCTGGACGAAGTTGAAGCGGTCTGCGGAATAGACACGCGCGCCACGGTCCACGACCCGGCGGAGGAACTCGGTGTCCTCGCCCCTCGCGGTCTCCCCGAAACGGGCCACGGTGGCGACGGCGCGACGCACGACGATAGTCGGTCCCATGACGAAGTCCGTGAACCGGTGCTCCCGCTCCGCGAACCGCAGCACGGTGGCGTCGTGGCCCTCGAGGTACATGTAGTGGGCCTGCTTGCCCACCACCTCGGCGCCGCTGTAGTCCAGCGCGTACAGCTGGTCGGAGAGGTACTCCGGGCCGTACAGGTCGTCGTCGTCCATCTTGGCCACGACGTCGCCGTCGGCCGCGTCGACGAGCCGGTTGAGGCAGCCGCCCAGCGGCACGTCGGAGCCCGCGTGCAGCAGCACGAGGTCCTCGACGCCGGCCTCCTTCGCACGCACGCGCAGGTCCGCCTCGTCGACCTCGAACCCGTGCGTGAGCAGCGCGAGCTGCAGGTCGACGCCGCGCTGCGCGCCGACGGTGCGGAGCACGTCGTCAAGCCGGTGCGGCCGGTTCGTGGACACGAGCGCCGTGACGGACGGGCGCGGCACCGCGGCCGCGTCGGCGAGCCCGACGTCGTGCAGCACGCGCTGCGCCCGCGCGCCGTAGGTGTGCTCGCGCCAGATGCGCCGCTGCCCGCGGTGGACGGCGCGATCGCGCAGCTCGGCCGAGCGCACCAGGGCGCGCACCGTGTCCGCGGCCTCGGCCCGCGTCGTCACCGCGAAGACCTCGTCGGCGGGGAAGAACTCGCCCGTCGCGGCGCTGGGCGCCGTGACCACGGGGGTGCCGCACGCCGTGATCTCGAATATCCGGCGGGCGCACATGCTCGGCGAGTCCACCACCGAGTTCACGTTGAGGAACGCCTTGTAGTCGCGGTAGGCGGTGAGCATCTGGGCGTAGTCGAGCGACCCGACGACGCGCGAGCCGAACGGCTCCGGGAACTCGTACTGGTCCCCCTGCCCGCGGAAGCGCGAGAAGATCTCCAGCCCGGTGGCCATGCGCGGCGACACGTCGAGCGCGCCGCCCAGCAGCATCTCCGCCTGCTCGCGACGCTCCGGGTACTTGTGCGCGAACCACGTGCCGGCGAACGCGACGTCGCGCCCCGGGCCGTCCCCGTGCGTGCGCACGGGGTTGTGGATCGCGGGCTGCGCGCCGAACTCCAGCACGCCCACGCGGTCGTGGCCCAGCCGCTCGCGGTAGGCGTCGAGGCGCCCGACGTCGGTCGTGTAGACGCGGTCGAACAGCGCCGCCGTCTCCACGAAGTCGTCGAAGTGGACCGGGTCCTCCTTGTTCCAGAAGACCGTGGGGATACCGCGCTCACGGGCGCTGTCGAGCATCTCGACGAGCGCGGGGCGGGGGGCCGACGTACCGGTGAGGTGGTACTGCCACGCCCCGCCGTTGCCGCGCCACGCCGACTCGACGAACACCAGGTCCAGGCCGTCGAGCTGCGCGCGCCACGACGATGGCTTGAGGAGCACCTGCTGCCACTCGTACCCGAAGGCAAGCCGCGAGAAATCGTCCAGCACCACGCCGACCCGCAGATCGCGGGCAGGCTCCCTGCGCGGCATCGCCCACGCGTCGAAGGTGAGCCCGTCCGCGGTCCGACGTCCGGCGCCACGCACCTGGTCCCCGACCGCGCGGCGCTTGCGCAGGAAGCGCCGCAGCTGCGCCGGGCCTCCGTGCCGCAGGTGCCACACGGCCTTCCGAGCGGTCGCCAAAGACACGCGTCGGTCGGCACGAGCGGGCATGCAGTCAGTCCTCGTTCGGTGAGCCGCGTCGTCACCCGGAGGGACGTTGCGGCGGCCGACGGAGCTGTCCTCGCCGAGCCGGGGCAACCATACCGGGCGACCGCCCCGCTCCTACAAGAAGCGTCCAGGAAACGGGCGCAGACACGCCGATTTCACCCGCGATGCCACGGATGTCCGACGTGCGGCGTCAGCCGTCGGCGCGCGACAGCCCCGCCTTGATCTGCGTCGTCGAGATCTCCGGCGTCCGCGCGAGGTACACCACCTCGCACTGCTCCTTGAGGAAGTCGAACTTCCCCTCCCAGTCGTCACCGATGACGAACGTGTCCACGTGGTACTTCTCCACGTCCGTCGTCTTCTGCTCCCAGCTGTCCTCCGGGATCACGAGGTCCACGTACCGGATCGCCTCCAGCATCCGACGACGCTCCTCGTACGAGAAGTACGACTTCTTCCCCTTGCCCGCGTTGAACTCGTCCGACGACAACGCCACGATCAGATAGTCGCCCTGCGCCTTCGCACGACGCAGCAGCTCGATGTGCCCGTAGTGCAGCAGGTCGTACGTGCCGTAGGTGATGACTCGCTTCATGAACTCATCCTTGGTCGAGGTCGTACTGGACGTCATGGCCTGCGACGCAGCCTAGACCGCGCGCGGACCCGGCAGGTGACGCGCCGCGACCCCGGCCGGTCGTGGGACCGGCCGGGGCCGCGGGAGTCGCCCGGGCTCAGAGGCTCAGGGGGACTCGCTCTCAGAGGCCGAGGGCGTTCTGGAGGGGCTCCAGCGTGAAGTAGACGACGAACATCGCGCCGGCGACCCACATCAGCGGGTGGATCTGGCGCACCTTGCCGAGCGCGAGCTTGATGATGACGAAGGCGATGAAGCCGGCGCCGATGCCGTCCGCGATGGAGTACGTGAACGGCATGAGGATGATCGTGAGGAACGCCGGGATGGCGATCTCGACGTTGCGCCACGAGATGCCCGCCACCTGCGCCATCATCAGGTAGCCCACGAAGACCAGGGCAGGCGCCGCGGCCTCGTAGGGCACCAGGGCGACGACGGGCGACAGGAACGTCGCGAGCAGGAACAGGACGCCGGTGACGACCGCGGCGAATCCGGTGCGGGCGCCGGCGCCGACGCCCGTCGTCGACTCCACGTACGCCGTGTTGGACGACGTGCTGCCGACGCCGCCCAGGACGGCGGCGAGCGAGTCGGCCACGAGGATGGCGCGGGTGCGCGGCGGGTTGCCGGCCTCGTCGAGCAGCTTGCCCTCCGCGCCGACGGCGACCATGGTCCCCATCGTGTCGAAGAAGTCCGCGATGAGCAGCGAGAAGACGATGAGGACCACGGACACGGCCGCGATGTTCTGGAACGACCCGAGCAGGGAGAACTGACCGATCAGGCCGAGGTCCGGCGTCGTGACGACACCGCTGAAGGTCGGGGCGTTGAGGTTGAAGCCGTTGGGGTTGCCGCCGCCCTTGGTGCCGATGTGCAGCGTGTTCTCCAGCACCACCGCGAGCGCGGTGGCCGTGATGATCGCGACCAGCATGGCGCCGCGCACCTTGCGCACGAACAGCACGATGGTGAGCACGAGGCCGACGACGAACACGAGCATCGGCCAGGTGCCGAGGTTGCCGAGCGCGACGACGGTGCCCTCGCCGGGCACCACGAAGCCGGCGTTCACGAGGCCGACCAGCGCGATGAACATGCCGATGCCGACGCTGATCGCCGTCTTGAGCTCCACGGGCACGGCGTTGAACACGGCCTCCCGGAACCCGGTGAGCACGAGGACGAGGATGATGATGCCCTCGATCACCACGAGACCCATGGCGTCGGCCCAGGTGACCTTGTCGATGCTGGCGATCGAGTAGGCGACGACGGCGTTGAGCCCGAGGCCCGCGGCCAGGCCCAGCGGGTAGTTCGCGAAGACGCCCATGACGAGGGTCGCGACGCCCGCGACGAGGGCCGTCGCGGCGGCCACCATGCCGAGCGTCTCGGGCGTGGCCTCGGCGCCGCCGCCGAGCACCTGCCCGGTGCCGTCCTGCACGGTGCCGATGATCAGCGGGTTGAGCACGATGATGTAGCTCATCGCGAAGAAGGTCACCAGACCGCCGCGGATCTCCGCGCCGATGGTGGAGCCTCGCTCGGTGATCTTGAAGAAGCGGTCGATCGCGCTCAGCTCGCCCTGGGGCGGCGCGGTGGTCTGGTTCGCCATGAGCAGAATCGTGCCAGATCTTGTGAAGGCCTCCTGCACGGAAACCGGTCCGTGACACGGAATTCACGGCGCGGCGACGTCCCGGGGCGACGGCCCTCAGTACGCCCCGCGCCCGCTGACCACGGCTTTCGCGGTCCGGGCGAGGATGAGGAGGTCGCCGAACACGGTCCAGTTCTCGGCGTAGAACACATCGAGCCGCACGCCCTCCTCCCAGGTGAGGTCGGACCGGCCGCCCACCTGCCACAGCCCGGTGAGGCCGGGCTTGACCCGGAGCCGGCGCCGCACCCGCGACTCGTACTGCGACACCTCGGCGGGCAGGGGCGGGCGCGGGCCGACGAGGGACATCTGCCCGGCGAGGACGTTGAACAGCTGCGGCAGCTCGTCGAGGGACAGACGGCGCAGGACCTTGCCGACGGCGGTGACGCGCGGGTCGTCGTGCAGCTTGAACAGGACGCCGGAGCCGTCGTTCTGCTCCGCCAGCGCGGCGAGCTCGGCGTCGGCCCCCACGCGCATGGACCGGAACTTCAGCATCCGGAACGTACGCTCGTCGCGGCCGACGCGGTCCTGCGAGTAGAGGACAGGCCCCGGGCTCGTCAACCGGACGGCGAGCGCCACCACGACCATGAGCGGCAGCAGCAGCGCCGTGATGAGGACGGCCCCCGTCCAGTCGACGACGGACTTGAGCACGTATCGCGGCCCGGTGAACCGCGGCGCGTCCACGTGCAGCAGCGACACGGACTGCTCGGGGGTGATGGTGATGCGCGGCCCGGCGACGTCGGCGAGCTCCGCGGTGAGCATGAGGTCCACGCCGACCGGCTCGAGCTCCCACCCGAGCCGGCGCACGACGTCGGCGGTGATGGCGTCCGAGCCACTCACGGCCACGCAGTCCGCGCCCACCTGCGCCGCCATCGCGCCGGCGGTGCGCAGGTCGCCGAGCACCGGCACCCCGAGGATGTCCTCGCCGGGGCGCACGTCGTCGGTCGTCGGGACGCAGACCCCCACGACGCGGTAGCCCGACTGCCGGTCGTTGAGCTCGTGCACGAGCCGCTCCACCTGGTCCTTCAGCCCGATGGCGAGGACCTGGGTGACGCAGCCGCCCTTCCGCCGCTGCCGGTGCAGCCACCCACGGCACACCCAGCGGCCCACGAGCAGGGCGAGGACACCGGTCGGCACCGCGACGAGGAGGAACGTGGACACGCCCGGCCGGGCCACCACCAGGCCGAGCAGTGCGAGCGGCGCGACGAGCCGCCAGGACGCGTCGAACACCCGCTGGTACTCGGCGGGCCCGGACGCGAACACCCGCACGTCGTAGGCGCGGGCGAGCCACAGGCTGGCGAGCCACGCGGCGACCAGCACGGCGACCGACAGCACCTGGTCGCCGAGCACCGTCGGGGTCACGCTGTCGCGCACCACGGCACCCCGCGCGACGGCGGCGACGAGCGCCGTGCCGACGACGACCACGACGTCGCTCCGTACCAGACGGCGACGGTACGAGGCCTGCCAGGACCCGGCGCGGAAGGAGTCGCGCACCTCCTTGACGCGGGCAGCGCGGGCGGCGGCGGTGCGCGACCGGAGGGGCTGGCCGGTGTCCGGGATCGTGATCACGACGGCCTCCTTCCTCCGGGCCGGCCGCCGCATCCTCGCGCGGCGGCGTCACCAAGGTAGGAGCGTCGGAGGGCTCACCGTGACCCCCCGGCGACCCTTTCACCCCGCCTTTCACCCGAGCGCGTTTTCACCCCCTGACCTGCACTTTCACCCACTCTTCAGCCGTCGGTCCGCGTCATGGTCCGGGTGCCCGGGGACATCGCCGCCCGGGGCCACGGACGCGCCATAGACTGGGGCCGTGCCCTCGCTCGTCCGTCTGCTGACCCATCCCGAGGAGCGCCGTCCCGGCCCCCCGCCCCTGCGCGTGGACCTGCGGCGCGTGATGCTCGGCGGCATCGGCCTGTGGGCGGTCGCGCTCGTCGCGACGTTCGTGATGTTCATGCTCGACCGCGGCACGCTCGAGGCGGTCGTGACCTGCGTGGCCGGCATCCTGCTCGGCGGCGCCGGCCTGCTCTGGGAGCGCCGGCACCGCGACGAGTACCGCGGCGAGGGCTGAGACGCCCGTCAGCCCCAGGCGGTCGTGACCCACAGCTCGGCGGCGCGCTCCGGTGCGGCGAGCACGGTGGCCAGCAGGGCGGCGCGGTCGGGCCGCCCCAGCAGGTCGGCGAGCGCGGCGGCCAGGCCGGCACGGTCGGTGGCGTGCGCGCGACCCTCGGCGTCGACCCACCACGGCACGGGCCCGCCGGCGACGGACAGGCGCCCGTGCTCGAACCACGCGCGCGGCAGGCGGGGGTCCAGCGCCGCGACACGCTCGTCGAGCGCGCGCTCGACCCCCGGACCGTCGGGAGACGGCAGGCCGTCCTCCCCCACGACGGGCAGGTCGAGCAGGTCCGCGACGGCGGCCACCTCGGCCTCGGGCACCGGCAGCACCGCGCCGAGCACGGCCCAGCGGGCGGTCCCGGCAACCTCGACGTCGTCGGCCAGGCGCACGACGACGTCGCTCGCGTCGAGCGCGGGCAGCCGGTCCGGGAGCGGGTCGAGGGCGCTGGCGCGCGCGCCGGGCGCGAGCCGCACCGCGAGGCCCGCGAGCCCCCGCCACACCCCCAGCGCGACCGGCAGGGGCACGGACGTGCCGGGCTCGGGCAGCCGGTCCAGCGCGGCCGGCCAGTCGAGCGGGTCCAGGCGGTCGAGGCCGTCGACGACGCCGAGCGCGCGGCGCGCCTCCGGGTCGAGGGCGGCCACGGCGGGCGGCGGGGGCGGCAGCAGCGGGACGCCGTCGTGCGCCGCGAAGGGCGCGCCGAGCCGGTCGCGCAGCCACCACGCCGTGTATGACGGGGCGCCCGCGACCGGGGTCACGAGGGCCCGGCGGGCGTCGGGGTCGGCCACCAGCGCGGCCAGCACCCCGGCCCAGGGGTCGCCGTCGGCCTGGTCGTCGTCCTCGTCGCTCGGCACGTCGACCGCGTCGAGGTCGGCCACGGCGTCCACGTCGCCGACGTCGACGCCCGGCCCCACGCGGTCGGCGAGGTAGCGCAGGTAGTCCTCCCAGCCGGAGAGCCAGCCGGCCGGGTCGTCGGGCCCGTGCTCCGGCTCGGGGTCCGCCGGGTCGGGCGTGAGGACGTCCGCGACCCGGTAGACACCGACGCCGGCACGCACGCCGACGGCGGTCAGCAGCGGAGGCGTGTAGTACGCGAGCGCGGCGCGCGTGACCGGCGCCAGGCCGGGCATCCCCGCGGCCCACGAGCCCGGGAGCACGGCCTCGCGCGCAGGGCGCATGCCGTCCTCCGTCGGCACGGGCAGCTCGCCGAGCCAGAAGGGGAACGCGTCGCCGCCGCCCGCGAGCGCGAGCCGGGCCAGCGCCAGCACGTTCTGCACCACCTCGCGCGGGCTCACGTCCACGGGGCCCACCAGGGTCGGCCCGCCGACGCCCGGCGCCTGGGGCACGTCCGCCGCGCCGTCGAGCAGCGCCTCCGAGGCCGCGAGCGCGAGGGCCCGCACGCCCGGGTCGTCCAGCAGCGCGCGCGGGCTCGTGGACGTGGCGCCCGCGCGGACCAGCAGCGGGTGCGCGGCGTCGGGGTGCACCACCCGCACGCCGAGGGTGCGCGCGACGGCGGCGAGCGCGGGGTCGTCGTCGTCCTCCGGCAGCACGACCGTGCCGCGCACCCCGGACGCCGTGCGGCCGTCGGCGAGCGGCACCCGCGCGCCGGCGAGCGCTTCGAGCAGCCCCGGGTCGGAGGCGTACAGCTCCAGGGCCGCGCACACCGCGTGCCACCGCGCGGGCGGGAGGCCGCCGGGCAGGTCCGCGACGACGTCGGCGAGCGTGGTGGGCGTCGCACCGAGGCGGCGCGCCACGCCCTGCTGCGCCGTGGTCAGGGCGACGAGGCCGGGCACGACGCCGGCCAGCACGGCCACGAGCCCCGGGTCGTCGCCCGCCGCGCCGACGAGCACCGTGGCGTCGGCCGGCGCGACCGCCCCGGCTGCCATCGCGTCGTCGGACGGCTCCTCCGTGCCGCGCGGAGCGGGCAGCAGGGGCGCGGACCGCAGGGCGTCCAGCGCGGCGTCGCGCACGGCGGCGTCGAGGTCGCCGGCCGGCATCCCGCCGGGCACGAGCTCCAGCACGTCGGCGCCGCGCTCGGTCGCGAGCCCGGCCAGCAGGTCCGCGTACGCGCGACCGGCCTCGGTCGCGACCCGGTCGGTGAGGGCGCCCGGCAGCACGCGACGGCGCCCCGGGTCCACGGGGAACGACGCCACGAGCAGCGCGGGGAACGTCAGCGGCACGTCGGTGGGCGTCGGCGCGTGCAGGACGCCGCCCTCGGCCGCGCCGCCCCGGACCGTGCCGCCGTCGCGGCGCACGGCCCACGCGACCGACCAGCGGGACCGGCGCTGTTCCCGCGGCAGGTCCGCGACGGCGTCCTCGTCGACCGCGCCGGAGCGCCGCAGCACCACCCACCGGTCCTCGAGGTCGGCGAGCACCCGCGACGCCGTCCCCCCGTCGTCGCTGTGAGCGGACGTTTGGCCCCGTTCCGAGTCCGCAACGGGGCCAATCACCCGCTCACAACGATCGATCGTCACCGAGGCGAGCGCGGGCAGGGCCAGCAGCAGCGCGTCGTCGAGGGCGTCGAGCTGCGCGCGCACCGCGTCCACGGCCGCGGCGTCGCGCAGCACCAGCTCCACAAGGGTGTCGTAGGCCTCGTCGTCGTCCGCCGCGTCCTCGCCCAGCGCGGGCGCGGGGAACGGCAGCCGCAGCACGGGCAGGTCGTCGCCGCGCCCGGCGACGGCGTCGCGCAGGGCCGTGCCCGCGGGCGCGACGTCGGCGAGCAGGTCGCGCGTCGCCGCCAGCGAGAACCGCACGCCGCCGCCCCGCGAGCGCACGGTGACCTCGTCGGCCACGGCGCGCACCGCGGCGAAGCCGACGCCGAACCGGCCGACCTGGGCAGCGGGAGCACCCCCGTCCGGCCCGTCGTCGGCGCCGGGCGCGGTCTTGGCCGACGCGCGCAGCGACGCGAGCGACGCGACGCCGTCCGCCGTCAGCGGGGCGCCGGTGTTGGCGGCGACCAGGGTCGCGACGCCGCGTGGGTCGCCCGCGGGCAGGTCGGTCAGGCGCAGCCGGAGCCGCCCGGGCACCCCGGCGCGCGCGGCGGCGTCCTGGGCGTTCTGCGCGAGCTCCACCACCACGCGGTCGCGGTAGTAGCCGCGGGCGTGGTCCTCCTCCGCGTTCGCGTCCTCCCGGAAGCGCGTGCCCGACCCGAGCCACGCCTCCGTGACCGCGTGCCGCAGCGCGACGGTCCCGAAGACGTCGCCCGTCACTCGGCGTCGGTGCGCTCGGGAGCGGCGTCCGCCTCCGCGGCGTCGGTCGTGCCGTCGCGGGCGGCGTCGATGGCGGTGGCGGTGGCGGACGCCGGAGCGTCCGTCCGCGGAGCCCGGCGCTCGACCGTCACGGCCTCCACCCGGAGCTCGTCGATGAGCGGCGCGTCGGCCGGCCAGTCGCTCGGGGGGCGCGGGGCGTCGGTCTCCGAGTGCGCGCCGCAGCCGTGGTCGAGCGAGACGACCTTGCCGTCGTCGGGCGACCACGCGTTGGCGCAGACGCCGAAGAGCTGCCCGAGCGGCCCCTGCAGCGGCACGAGGAAGCCGCAGCTCATGCACTCGGCGGGCGACGCGACCGCGCCCGGCGCCGTCGGCCCGCGCGACCCGCGGTACCAGCGCTCCGCGGCCTCGTCGCGGCCCTGCGGGGACAGCACCCGCTCGCGCGCGAGGGCGAGCTCGTCGATCGCGACGGAGTCGAGCTCCTCGTCGCCGGTGGCCTTCCACCCGGGCTCCAGGCGCGGGTCGTCCGCCTTGAACGGCAGCGTGTCGCCGGGGCCGATGTCGCCCGGGCGCAGGCGCTCCGCCCACGGCAGCCAGGCCGGGGCGAGCAGCGCGTCGTCGCCGGGCAGCAGCTCGACCTCGCACACGGTGGCCACGCGGCCGCGCGGCACGCGCGCCAGCGTCACCGTCCAGTGCCAGCCGCGGTAGCCGGGCATCGTGGCCGCGAACCGGTGGGACATGAGGCGCTCACCCTCGGCGACGGTGCCCAGGTGCTCCCCGACGTCCGACGGCGACGACGCACCCTCCTGCGCGGCCTCGCGGGCCAGGTCGACCGCGCCCAGCAGGACGGCGTCCTTGCGCGCGCGGGAGCTGACCCGCGTCGTGCGTGCGGGGGCGTCTGCGGCAACGGTCACCATGTCGTGGTCCTCTTCGTGCTCGTCATGTCCTCGTCTCGGGCCCTCGACCGGGCGGGCGCGCCGGTCAGGAGTCGAGGTCGTCCGCGACGGCCCGCAGCAGCGTCGCGACGCGCTTGCCGGCCGTGGCGTCCGGATACTTGCCCCGCTTGAGCTGGTCGCCGACGCGGTCGAGCACCTTGATGAGGTCCTCGGTGATGGCGGCCATCTCCGACGGCGCCTTGCGCCGGGCCTTCGCCACCGACGGGGCCGGGTCCAGCAGCGTCACCGAGAGTGCCGAGGGTCCGCGGCGGCCGTCGGCCACACCGAACTCGACCCGCGCGCCCGGCTTGACCCCGTCGACGTCCGAGGGCAGGGCGGAGGCGTGCAGGAAGATCTCCCCGCCGTCCTCGCTGGCGATGAAGCCGAAACCACGCTCCGCGTCGTACCACTTGACCTTGCCGGTGGGCACCTGGACCTCTTCGTGCTCGTCGTCGACTGCGGTACCGCGCCGGTGCGCGGAACCTGACCCGGCCGCCCGGGCGCACGCCCGGCTCCGGCCAGACGCTCAGGCTACCGGCCGGTGCCGCCCGACGTCGCATCGGTCCGCCGTGCCCGACGCTCCCGTCGCGCGGTGGGGACGGTCAGGAGATCCCGAGGTCGGCGGCGAGCCGCCGGGCGACGGCGTCGTACCACTGCCCGGGGTCCTCGACGGAGCCGACGAGGTGCCCGAAGAGCTCGAACGACACCGTGCCGAACAGCGTGGTCCAGGCCATGAGCGTGCGCGTCACCAGCTCGGTGGGCGCGTCGGCGACGATCCCCCGCTCCGCGACGAACTGCCGCGCCGGGTCCACGAGGTCGCGGACGTCGGGGGCGCCGTCCGGCGCGGGCCGCGGGGTCGCTCCCGCGTCGTGGGCGCGCGCCACGACCGTGACGAGGACGCGCACCACCCGCGTCGCCGGGTCGACGGTGTCGCGCGGGGCCGCGTACCCGGGCACGGGCGTGCCGTAGAGGAGCCCGAGCTCGGCGGGGTGCTCCACGGCCCAGTCGCGCAGGGCGTGGCACGCGGCGAGCCAGCGGGCGGCGACGTCGTCCTGGTCGGTGACCGCGGCGTCCGCCTCCTCGACGGCGGCGCCGAGCTCGTCGTAGCACTCCACGATCAGGGCGGTGAGCAGCGCGTCGCGGCTCGGCACGTACCGGTACACCGCCGAGGAGACCATCCCGACGTCGCGGGCGACGGCGCGCAGGGAGAGGGCGGCCGGGCCGTCGGTCGCGAGGCGTGCGCGGGCCGCGTCGAGGATCTCGCGGGTGAGGGTCTCGCGGGCGAGGGCGCGGGCGGTGCGGGGGGCGTCGGCCATGCGGCCCACCCTGGCATGCGAGAGCATCGCCCACAAACGAGAGCAGTGCTCTTGCTAGCCGGCGTCGCGCATGCCACGATCGGCACGACAGAGAGCACCGCTCTCGGAATGGAGCACCCGTCATGACCGACCGTCACCTGATCGTCGGCGCCGGACCCGTCGGCCGGCACGCCGCCGCGCTGCTCGCCGCGCGCGGCTCCGACGTCACCGTCGTCACCCGCACCGGCCGCGACACCGGGATCGCCGGCGTCGCGCACGCCGCCCTCGACGCGACCGACGCCGACGCCCTGGCCCGCGCGGCCGACGGCGCCGACGTCCTCTACAACTGCGCCAACCCCGGCGACTACACGCAGTGGGAGCGCGCCTGGCCCCCGCTCGCCGCCTCGTTCCTCGCCGCGGCCGAGCGGTCCGGCGCGGTCTACGCGATCACGGGCAACCTCTACCCCTACGGCCCGGTCGACGGCCCGATGACGGAGGACCTCCCCGACGCCGCCACCGACCACAAGGGCAGGCTGCGCGCGCAGCTGTGGTCCGACGCCCGACGGTCGTTCGAGGGCGGCCGGCTGCGCGGCGTCGTCGAGGTCCGCGCGTCGGACTACGTCGGCCCCGGGGTGGGCGGCAACGGGCACGTCTCGCGCGTGCTGCCCGCGGCGCTGCGCGGGCGGCGCGTCACGATGATGGGCCGCACCGACCTGCCGCACACGTTCACCGACGTGGGCGACGTCGCACGCACCCTGGTCGCCGCCGCCGAGGACCCCGGCGCGCACGGCCGCACCTGGCACGTGCCGAGCAACCCGCCGCGCACGCAGGCGCAGGCCCTGGCCGACGTCCTCGCCGCCGCCGGTCGCCCACCGGTGCGGGTCCGCTCGCTGCGCGGCCCCGCCCTGGCCGCCGTCGCGGCCGTCTCCCCCTTCATGCGCGAGGTCCGCGAGCTGATCTACCAGTGGGAGCGCCCGTACCAGCTCGACGACTCCGCCGCCCGCGCCCGCTGGGGCCTCGAGCCCACCCCGTGGGAGGAGGTCTGCCGCCGCACCGCCCGCGGCTGACCCCGCCCTGCTGCCGAACAGGCAGTTGACACCGTGATGGGCGCTCCCACGGCCCCATCACGGTGTCAACTGCCTGTTCGGCGAGGAGGGGGCGACGCGTAGCATCGATCAGATGGCCACCACGTCGCCCGGGAGCACGACGGAGGCCGACGTCGCGGGCGGCGCCGGCGCCACGGCCGCGCCCCGCACCTTCGCCGAGGCGGTCCGCGCGCGGGACGACGACGAGCTCCTCGCGCTGCTGCGCGCCCGCCCGGACCTGGCCACGCCGTCGCCGTCCACGCTGCGCTCCCTCGCCGCCCGTGCGTCGAGCCGCACGGCCCTCGAGCGCGCGCTCGCCCACGCCGACGCGCGGACGCTGCAGACGCTCGAGGCCGTCGTCGCGCTCGCCCCCGTCGGGGCGGTGACTCCCGGCGACGTGCGACGTGCGGTCGGTGCGGACGGCGACGCGACGGCGGACGGCGCGGACGCGGGGTCCGCCGTCGAGCGCGTGCTCGACGACGCGCTGACCGCCGCGCTGCTGTGGGACGCGGGCGAGCCCGGCCATCCCGACCTGCGCCCGGCGCCCGGGCTGGACGACGTGCTCGGCCCGCACCCCGCCGGCCTCGGCCCCGTCCGCCCGGAGACTCGTCCGGCGCCGGACGACGGCGCCCTACCCGACCTGCCCCGCGGCGGCCGCGAGGTGCTCGACGCGCTCGCGTGGGGCCCGCCGATCGGCCTCGTCCCCGCGCCGGGCACGACGGCGCGGACGGCGGTCGACGCGCTCGTGGACGCGCGCCTGCTGCTGCGCACGGACGCCCGGCACGTGACGCTGCCGCGCGACGTCGGGCTGGCGCTGCGCGGCGGGCGCACGCACCGCTCCCCCGAGCTGGCGCCGCCGCGCCCCGACGGCCCGGCCGTGCCGCAGGAGGCCGCCGACGCGGAGGCCGCGAACGCCGCGCTCGAGCTGGTGCGCCGCGTGGACCTCCTCGTCGCCGCGTGGGACGACACGGCGCCCCCGGTGCTGCGCAGCGGCGGCCTCGGCGTGCGCGACCTGCGCCGCACCGCGCAGGCCCTCGGCACCGACGAGGCGTCCGCGGCGTTCGTCGTCGAGCTCGCCGCGGCCGCGGGGGTCGTGGCCGACGACGGCGACGCCCCGCCCTCGTACCGTCCGACGACCGTCGCCGACGCGTGGGAGGGGATGGACGACGCCGAGCGGTGGGCCCTCCTGGCGACGGCCTGGGCGACGTCGCGCCGCACACCGTGGCTGGTCGGCTCGCGCGACGAGAAGGGGAGCCTTCGGGCGCCGCTGCACCCGGACCTGCACCGCGGCTGGGTGCCGCGGCTGCGGCGGCAGGTGCTCGACGTGCTCGCCGCGCAGCCCGGGACGGCCCTGGGCCCGGACGCCGTGATGGCGGTGCTGCGCTGGCACGCCCCGCGCACCGTGCCGCCCGAGCAGGCCGTGGCGGGGCTGCTCGCCGAGGCGACGCTGCTCGGCGCGACCGGCGCGGGCGCGCTCTCCGGGCCGGGCGCGGCACTCCGGGCGCACCTGTCCTCCCCCGCCCGCCCGTCCGACGCACGACCGACCCCGGTGCACCTCGCCCCCGCCGACCTGGTGGCGGCGATGCGCGACGCCCTGCCCGCCGAGGTGGACGAGGTGCTGCTGCAGGGCGACCTCACCGGCATCGTGCCCGGGCGGCCGTCGCAGGCGCTCGCCGTGCTGCTGGGGCGGTCGGCCGACGTGGAGTCGCGGGGCGCGGCGACCACGGTGCGCTTCTCGCCCTCCTCGGTCACGCGGGCCCTCGACCACGGCACCACGGCCGACGAGCTGCTCGGCGCGCTCGCCGAGCGGTCGCGGGTGCCCGTCCCGCAGCCGCTGGAGTACCTGGTGCGCGACACGGCGCGCCGGCACGAGTCGCTGCGGGTCGGCTCGGCCGGGTCGTACGTGCGCGCCGCGGACCCCGCGGTGCTCGCCGGGCTCGCGGCGGACCCGCGGCTCGCCCACCTCGGCCTGGTGCGCCTGGCGCCCACGGTGCTCGCCGCCGCCGTCCCCGCCGTCGAGCTGCACGACGCGCTGCGCGCCCGCGGGCTGCTGTCAGCGGTCGAGGGGCCCGACGGCCGCGTGCTCAGCACCCGCCTGCGCCGGCTGCCCCGCCTCGACCGGGCCGCCCGGGACGCGCGCCGCGGGCCGGTCGCCGAGCCGGAGGCGACGACCGACGACGCCCGAGCGAGCCTGGTCGCGCGCCTGCGTGCCGCCGACTCGGGCGACGAGACGGCCGTCGACCGCCTGGCCGGGCGCCGGGCGGACCCGGTCGTGCCGCCGCCCGTCACGTCCTCCCCGGCGGCGACGCCGCGCGCCCCGAACGGCCGGCCCCGCACGACCGAGCCCGGCGACGCGCTCGCCACCCTGCACGACGCGCTGCGCGACGGCCACCTCGTGTGGATCGAGATGGTCGGCGCGTCGGGCGGCCTCGAGCGGCGGGCGCTCAAGCCGCTGCGGCTCGACGGCGGACGGCTGCGCGCGCTGGACCCGGCGCGCGAGGCGGAGCTCACCGTCGCCGTGCACCGCATCGCCGCCGTCGAGCCGGTGGACGGCTGACCAGCCCCGGACCGCTCCGCACCGTGAGCCGGAACAACCGCGCCCGCCCGCGGCGTTGACACCCTGGATCGCCACCCACCCGATCGCCACCCGGAAGGAACCGCATGCCAGACGGCCCGCTGATCGTGCAGAGCGACAAGTCCATCCTGCTGGAGGTGGACCACCCCCGCGCCGACGACGCCCGCCGCGCCATCGCGCCGTTCGCGGAGCTGGAGCGTGCGCCGGAGCACGTGCACACCTACCGCCTCACGAGCCTGGGGCTGTGGAACGCGCGCGCCGCCGGGCACGACGCGGAGCAGGTCGTGAACACGCTCATCGAGTACTCGCGGTACCCGGTGCCGCACGCGCTGCTGATCGACGTCGCCGAGACGATGGGCCGCTACGGCCGCCTCACGCTCGCGACCCACCCCACGCACGGCCTCGTGCTGGAGGCCAGCGACCGCGCCGTGCTCGCCGAGGTGCTGAAGTCCAAGCGCACCGCCGGCCTGGTCGGCGAGCGCGTCGACGACCAGACCGTCGTCGTGCACCCGTCCGAACGTGGCCACCTCAAGCAGGTCCTGGTGAAGCTGGGCTGGCCCGCGGAGGACCTCGCCGGCTACGTCGACGGCGAGAAGCACGAGATCGCCCTCGCCTCCCCCACCCACCCGCGCACGCCCACGGAGCAGCCCAAGGAGTGGGAGATGCGCCCGTACCAGGCGCAGGCCGTGGACGGGTTCTGGCACGGCGGCTCGGGCGTCGTCGTGCTGCCCTGCGGCGCCGGCAAGACGATCGTCGGCGCGGGCGCGATGGCGAAGAGCGGGACCACCACGCTCATCCTCGTGACCAACACCGTCAGCGCACGCCAGTGGCGCGACGAGCTGGTGCGCCGCACCACCCTCACCGAGGACGAGATCGGCGAGTACTCGGGCTCCCGCAAGGAGATCAAGCCCGTCACCATCGCCACCTACCAGGTGCTCACCACCAAGCGGAAGGGCGTGTACAGCCACCTCGAGCTGCTCGACGCCCGCGACTGGGGCCTCATCCTCTACGACGAGGTGCACCTGCTGCCCGCGCCGATCTTCCGCATGACGGCGGACCTGCAGGCGCGCCGTCGCCTCGGCCTCACCGCCACCCTGGTGCGCGAGGACGGCCGCGAGGACGAGGTGTTCAGCCTCATCGGCCCCAAGCGCTACGACGCCCCGTGGAAGGACATCGAGGCGCAGGGCTACATCGCCCCCGCCGACTGCGTCGAGGTGCGGCTCACCCTGCCCGAGCACGAGCGGATGGTGTACGCGACGGCCGAGCCGGAGGACAAGTACCGGCTCGCCGCGTGCGCACCCGGCAAGAACCGCGTGGTGGAGCGGATCGTGGCGCAGCACCCGGACGACCAGGTGCTCGTCATCGGCCAGTACCTCGACCAGCTGGAGGAGCTCAGCGCGCACCTCGACGCGCCGCTCATCACGGGCGCGACGACGGTCCGCGAGCGCCAGCGCCTGTTCGAGGCGTTCCGCTCCGGCGAGATCGGCCGGCTCGTGGTCTCCAAGGTCGCGAACTTCTCCATCGACCTGCCGGAGGCGTCCGTCGCGATCCAGGTGTCCGGGTCGTTCGGCTCCCGCCAGGAGGAGGCGCAGCGGCTGGGGCGCGTCATGCGTCCCAAGGCCGACGGCCGGACGGCGCACTTCTACGCCGTCGTCGCCCGCGACACGGTCGACCAGGACTTCGCCGCCCACCGGCAGCGGTTCCTCGCCGAGCAGGGGTACGCGTACCGCATCGTCGACGCGGAGGACCTCGAGGCTCCCGACGCCGCGAGGTAGTCCGGCCCGTCGACGGCGTGCGGGCATGCGGCCGCCGTCGCACGGTGGCCGCATGACCCGTTTCGGCTACACCTTGATGACCGAGCAGGCCGGCCCGAAGAGCCTCGTCGAGTACGCGACGGGGGGCGAGCGGGCCGGCTTCGACTTCGAGGTCATGAGCGACCACTACTTCCCGTGGCTTCCCGCGCAGGGCCACTCCCCCTACGCGTGGAGCGTGCTCGGGGCGGTGGCCCACGCGACCGACCGCGTCGGGCTGATGACGTACGTGACCTGCCCGACCCTGCGGTACCACCCCGCCGTGGTGGCGCAGAAAGCCGCCACCGTGGGGCTGCTCTCGGACGGCCGGTTCACCCTGGGGCTCGGCGCCGGTGAGAACCTCAACGAGCACGTCGTCGGGGCGGGATGGCCCGCGGTGGACGAGCGGCACGAGCTCCTGGCGGAGGCGGTCGAGATCGTCTCCGCGCTGTTCACGGGCGACCTGATCAGCTACCGCGGCGACCACTTCCAGGTCGACTCGGCGCGGCTGTGGGACCTGCCCGACGAGCCGGTCGAGATCGGGGTGGCGGTCTCCGGCCCGCAGTCCGTCGAGCATCTCGCGCCCTTGGCAGACCACCTCGTGGCGACCGAGCCGAAGGCCGACCTGGTCGAGCGGTGGGACGCCGTCCGCGCGGACGGGGCGCTCCCCCCGTCGCGGAAGATCGGCCAGATGCCGGTCTCGTGGGACCCGGACAAGGACGCCGCCGTCGCCCGCGCGCACGAGCAGTTCCGCTGGTTCGGCCTCGGCTGGCCGGTGAACGCGAACCTCCCCACGACCGAGGCGTTCGAGCGGGCCACGGCCTTCGTCCGCCCGGAGGACGTGGCGGAGGCCATCCCCTGCGGGCCCGACCTGGACGCGGTGGTCGAGGCGGCCTCCGCCTACTGGGAGGCGGGCTTCACCGACCTCGCCCTGGTGCAGATCGGCGACGAGCGCCAGGCGCAGTTCCTCGAGGAGGCCGCCGGGCCGCTCCTCGAGGCACTGCGCGCCGCGGCGCCCTCGGACACCTCGGACTAGCGGCGGCCCCGTAGCCCGTCGTAGGCCCGCTCCAGGCCGGACAGCGCGGCCTCCCAGGCGTCATGGCTGCTCGTCGCCGGGTCGAGCGCCTCGGCGTCCGCGACCGCGCGCTGCAGCCGGGCGTACGACGCGGCCGTCACGTCGTCCGGGTCGACCGCCTCGGCCCGGGACAGCAGCGCGTCCACCTGCTTGACGACCTTCCACCGCAGCTGGTCGCCCGACGCGGTGAGCACGCGCAGGGCCTCCGCGACCTCGCCGGCCGTGGCGTCGGCGTCCGCGTCGGCGGCCTTCGCCGCGGCGAGGGCCCGCGCGAACACGGCCCAGTCGGCGGCGAGGTAGAGGTCGGCGTCGGCGGTGAGGTCGCCGTACCGGGCGACCGCCGCGTGCAGGGCGGTCTTGTCGACGGCGTACCCGAGCTCGAACCAGTCGAGGTTGCCCACGTAGGGCTGGCTCGCGGTGGGCGCGCTGTGCAGGGCGACATAGATGGCGTGGCTGCCCGTGAGCTCCTCGGGGAGCGGGACGGTCGTCGTCGCGTAGGTGCCCCAGCCCGACCCCGTGGGTGCGAGCGGGACTGTGACGAGCGGGTCGCCGGACATCGAGTCCGCGTAGAGGTCGAGGCTGCCCCCGGACACCTTGGTCGACGGCGCGTCGTAGCGGATGCTGACCGAGGCGGCGCGGTGCGTGCCGAGGTCCACGGCCGGGTATCGGACCCACGCGCCGTCCTTCGTCCCGGCGAGCTGCCCGCCCACCGAGCCGGCCTCCGTCTTGAGGTCGGCGCCCACGAAGTCGGTGCCGGCCACGAGCCCGGAGTCCGCCGCCCCCAGCGAGCCGTAGCCGCTGCGGACCGACTCGAACTGGACCTTGGTCGACGTCGCGACCGCGTCGGCCTCCGCCGCGAACTGGAACCAGTCGACGTTCGCGACCCAGCTCTGGCCCGGGGCGAGCGCGCCGGTGAAGACGAAGTAGACGTCCTCGGCGCCGTCGAGCCGCGCGGCCTCCTCCTGCGTGAACGTGTGCGTCAGCGCGGTGTAGTTGGACCACCCGTTCGTCGTGGGCAGCGCGACCGTCGTGACGAGCGGGCCCGTCGGCGAGCCGGTGCGCAGCTCCACGGCGGAGCCGGCCGACGCCGTCCCCGGGTTGTGGGAGTAGTCGATCGTCACGGAGTCGAGCGGGGCGCCGGAGAGGTCGAGGCCCCGGAACGCCAGCCACGAGCCGGGCGCGATGCCGCCGACGACCGTGCCGCTGCCGCCGCCCTCCGTCTTCAGCGTGCCGCCGGACCACTGGTCGTCGTCCTCCGCCTGCAGCACCCGGTAGCCGTCGCCGGCGATCTCGAGCCCGTCCACGGCGGCCCGGAGCACGGCGAGCGCCGAGGCCAGCGCGTACTCCGTCGCGTCGTCGTCGCCCAGCACCGACTCCGCGTCCGTGAGGGCCGAACCGAGGGCGTCGAACGACGCCGCGGAGTAGCGGTCGGCGGTCACGAGGCGCGCGTCGTCGACGAGAGCCCGCAGGTCCGCGCGGGTGGACGTCGCGGGCGAGATCGCGAACGGGTCGAGGGCCGTCGTGCCGGCGCCGGTGACCTGGGCGGCCGTGGCCCCCCGGAGGGCGTCGTCGGTCAGGCGCACCGTGAAGTGCGTGCTCGTGGCGCTCCGCAACCTGCCCTTGAACGTGACCTCCGCCGTCGTGTCGCCGGTCCGCGCGACCTGCGCGGTCACGCCGTCGTCGAGGCCGGGGAACGTGATGGCGCCCTGGAGCGCGGGGCGGTTCTTGCCGGCGAACGTCGCACCGCCTGCGAGCGTCAGGTCGACCGTGCTCTTGACGGCGCCCTTCGCGTCGGCGGTGAGCGTCGTGGTGCTCGGCGTCAGCGTGTACCCGTCGAAGCGGACCCGGAGCGTGAGCTCCCGGTCGGCCGCGGACGGCGCGGTGCCGGCGAACGCGTCGGCCGCGAGGGTGACCTCGAGGTCGTCGGTCGAGTCGTCGACGAGGTGCCGCGCGGCCCGGCCCTCGAGGGTGAGGTCGAGCGTGGCGTCCCCGGTCTTCGTCGCGCGCAGCCGCAGCCCCTTCGGCACCCCCGCAGCCCGGACCTGCGCCGTGACGTCGGCGCCGACCGCGCCGGCGAGCGTCGTGCCGCTCACCCGGACGGACACCGCCCCGTCGACGGAGCCGTCGTTCGCGTCCGACTCCTCGAACACGCGCGACGACGTCGAGACGGCGTCGTCCGGACGGTACAGGGAGCTGGGGACGTGGTCGACCACGGAGTCCTCGGCGACGCCGTCGGCGCCCCACGACGAGGGCGTCGCGCCCATGGTGAAGTGCAGGACGCCGCCCGCGTTCATCTCCGCCGCGGTGAGCCACGTGCGGTGCAGCGGCACCCCGTTCAGCGTCGCGTCCTGGATGTAGTGGTTCGCCGTGCTGACGCCAGGGGCCTCGATGACGAGGTCCTTGCCCCCCGGGTAGTGCACCGTCGTCCGGTCGAAGATCGGCGACGTGATCTGGAACGTGTCGCCGCCCGCCATCACCGGGTACAGGCCGAGCGCGCTGGACACGAAGTAGCCGGACATCGTCCCGGCGTCGTTGTCCATGGTCTCCAGCATGCCGTCGGGCGTGTTCTGGTAGACCCGCTTCTTCGACGCCGTGGTCGACGAGCCGTCGGCCGTGTAGCGGGTGCACACCGGCTCGGTGACCGTGCGGTAGGTGAGGTCCTGCGTCTGCGCCGGGTCGCCGACGTAGTTGAACAGGAACGGCGCGTGCACCGAGATCTCGTTGGCGTACAGGTGCAGGTTGCGGGAGCAGTCGTCGGTGTACGTGCCGAAGAAGTAGTTCACGGCCTTCGCGGCCTGCTGCTTGCCGCCCATCAGCTCGACCATGCCGCCGAGGTCCTGCGCGTCGTACCAGGCGTACTGCCACAGCGTGCCCTGGTAGAGGCCCGCGGCCTGCCACTTCTCGGGGTCCGTGGCGGTGAAGCCCGCGGCGTCGCTGTTCGACGAGCGCGGCATCAGCAGCCCGACCTGGTCCACGCCGGCGGCGGCGCCGGTCGCGGCCTTCGCGCGCGCGTCGTCGGTCAGGGCGTCGGCGTCGTACGCCTTCGCCCACCGCGCGGCCTCGGTGCGGTAACGGTCGGCGTCGGACGTCCTGCCGATCGCGTCGGCGATCACGGACAGGCCGTACGCGTCGTAGGAGTAGCCGAGCAGGCCGCCCGCGCGCGAGTCGAGGTTGGTCAGGCTGGCCGGGCCGCCGACCTGGGCGACGAGCGCGGGGTACGCCTGCGCGAGCCCCTGGAGCTGCGCGCCCTTGGAGATGGCGTCGGCGACGACGACCGGCGCACGCTCCCACCGGACCGTCGGCACCGACTGCAGCAGGCTGCCCACGCTCTTGCCGCTGGTCCCGACCTCGGCGTACAGGTCGACGAGCGACTGGACGACGTCCCGGTAGACGTCGGGGTACACCGACGCCACCGCCGCGTACTTGTGGAAGTCGTCCCACAGCGACCAGGAGTCGTAGTGGGTGTAGCCCTCCGCGCGGTAGATCACACCGTCGGCGCCGCGGTACGTCCCGTCGGTCGACGTGGCGTTCATCGGGGTGTCGGCGAGGCGGTACAGGTGCGTGTAGAGCTGGGTCTCGAGGTCGCCGGTCGGGTCGTTCGTGGTGCTCGCGTCGACGTCGACCTTGCCCAGCCGGTCGTTCCACTCGGCCTTGGTCGCGCTGCGGACCTGGTCGAACGTCTTGCCACCGACCTCCACGGCCGCGTCGCGCTCCGCCTGCCTGGCGCTGACGGGCGAAAGGGTGACCCGCAGGCCCACGTGCTCGCCCGCCGCCGCGTCGAAGTTCAGGACCGCGCCGATGTCGGTGCCGTCCTGCGAGGTGCGCGTGCCGCTCAGCCCGCCGCTCCCCCAGGTCTGGACCGACGACGTCGGGACGGTCGTCTCCGCGTAGTAGTAGAGCTTGTACGCGGAGTTGTAGAAGTAGCCGGTGAACGAGCCGGAGAGCGTGGTGTTGCCCTCGGGGCTCGTGCCGACCTCCAGGTCGGTCGCCCGGCGCCCGTTGCCGGTGTGCTGGAGGTCGACGACGAGCGACGCGTGGCCTGCGGAGCCGAAGGCGTAGTCGTGCACGCCGGTCCGCGTCGCGGCGGTCACCTGCGCGTCGATGTCCTTTCCGGACTCGTCGAGCCCCACGCGGTAGTACCCCGCGGTCGCGGACTCGTCCTTGGCGCCGTCGGCCGTGCGGATCGCCTTGTCGTAGCTGCTCGTGGCGGGCCGTGAGGTGTAGGTCCGGTAGGTCGGCACCACCAGCACGTCGCCGGCGCCGCCCCCGCCGCCGACGCCGTCGAGCGCGACGTTCGTGAAGCCCCGGAGCGTGTCCGCCGTGTACTCGTAGCCGACGTGGTTGCCGGGCGTCGTCGTCGGGGTGACGGTGGCGAGGCCGTACGGGGCGATGGCACCCGGGCCGTCCTGACCGTGGTCGCCCTGCGTCCCGATGAACGGGTTGACGAACCGCGTGTAGTCGGTCCCCGTTTCTTCCTGCGCGACGCTCGCCGGCGCGGCGAGGGGCGCGACGACCGCCGACGCCAGCAGGGCGAGAGCCGTGGGGACGGCGATCCGACGGAGATGTGGGGCCGGGGAGGTGCGGCGGGGCGTGGGGGCCGAGCGGCCGCTCGACAGCGCTGTCATGGGACGGATGATACGGAGCGACGACCGGGCGGTCAACGGTCGGTCGCACCCCGGCCCGGACCGCGATTGCGTCGCCCGGGGCGGCGCGACACGATCGGGGCGTGAATCCCCCTGCTCCTGCCGCCCGGCACCGCGGTGCCGTGGCCGTCGGCGCGTGCGTGCTGGCCCTGGCGCTGGCGTCCGCCGCCACCGTCCTGCCCGCCGCCACCGCCTCCGCCGTCCCCCCGCTGACCGAGCTCCCCAGCGAGATCACCGACCAGGCAGGGGTGCTCGACACCGCCGACGAGACGCAGGTGCAGACCGCGCTCGACGCCCTCGCGGACGAGACGCCGTACCAGCTGTTCGTGGTCTACGTGGACTCGTTCGACGGCGCCGACGGCCCGACCTGGGCGAACGCCACGGCGAACAACGGCGGGCTGGGCGCGAACGACCTGCTCCTCGCCGTCGCGACCGAGGACGACGCGTACGGGCTGTCGGTGGACAACAACGCCGCCATCACCGACGCGCAGCTCGACGCCGTCGAGGAGACGGTCGAGGACCACCTGCGCGACGGCGACTGGGCCGGCGCCGCGATCGCCGCGGCGGACACCGTGCGCACGGGCGGCACGACGGCGACCGGCGGGGGCGCGCCCTGGGGAGCGATCTTCGGCGTCGGCCTCCTGGTGATCGTCGTCGTGGGCGGCTGGCTCTGGTTCCGCTCCCGTCGCACAGCCGCGGCGCCGGCGGGACCGGCCGCCCCGGCGGACGCGCTCGCCGCGCTGCCCACGGAGGAGCTGGAACGTCGGGTCGGGACCGCCCTCGTCGGGATCGACGACGCCGTGCGCACCTCGGAGCAGGAGCTCGGGTTCGCGCAGGCCGAGTTCGGGCTCGAGGCCACCAAGGAGTTCGCGGCCGCGCTCGAAGCGGCCAAGGACGACGTCGCGCAGGCCTTCCACCTGCGCCAGGAGCTGGACGACGACGTGCCCGAGGACGAGCCGCGGCGACGCGAGCTGCTGGCCGGCGTCCTACGGCTGTGCGAGCGGGCCGGCACGTCGCTCGACGCGCAGACCGACGCCTTCGACGAGCTGCGCGCGCTCCAGCAGCGCGCCCCCGAGCTCCTGGACGAGACCGAGCAGCGCGCCGGCGAGATCGAGGCCCGGGTCGCCGTGGCCCGAGAGACCCTCGCCGGGCTCGCGGCCACCTACCCGTCGACGGCGCTCGCGTCGGTGAGCGGCAACCCGGAGCAGGCGACGGCGCTGGTCGCGCACGCCCGCGAGGCCGTGACCACCGGGCGCGCCGCGCTCACCGGCCGCACCCGGTCCGCGGCCGTCGCGCACCTGCGTGCCGCGCAGAACGCCCTCGGGCAGGCCGCCACGCTGCTGGACGCCGTCGACTCGGCGGGGGCGCGGCTCGCGTCCGCGGGCGCCGACCTCGACAAGGGCCTCGCCTCGATCGGGCAGGACGTGGCCGACGCGGCCCGCCTCGTCCCCACCGGCAGCACGGCCCCCGAGGGGACGGACCGGGCCGCCGTCGCCGCCGCGCTCACGGAGGCCGAGGCGGCCATGGCGCAGGCGCGCGACGCACGCACCGGCGGCGACCCGCTGTCCGCGCTGCACCGCCTCACCGCGGCCGAGGCGGCGCTGGACGCCGCGCTGGCGCCCGCCCGGGAGAAGGCGGAGTCGGACGCGCGCGCCCGCGCCCTCCTGCGGGACACGCTGGGCCGCGTCGACTCGCAGGTCCGCGCCACCCAGGACTACGTCGCCACGCGCCGGGGCGCCGTCGGGCCGGAGGCGCGCACCCGCCTCGCGGAGGCGGCCCGCCTCGTCGCCGAGGCGCAGGGCCTGCAGACCCAGGACCCGGCCGCCGCCCTCGAGCGCGCGCAGCTCGCCGAGCGGTACGCGGGCCAGGCGGCGCGGCTCGCCGAGCAGGACACGCGGTCCTGGGACATGAACCAGGGCGGGCGCTCCGGCGGCTCGAACGTGGGCGGGATGGTGCTCGGCGGCATCCTGCTCGACCAGGTGCTGCGCGGCTCCGGCGGCGGCATCGGAGGCGGCGTCGGCGGCCGTCGGCGCAGGGGCTACGGCGGCGGGTTCGGCGGGGGCTTCGGCGGCGGCGGGTTCGGCGGCGGCAGCGGTCGCGGGGCCGGCGGGCGCGGCGGACGATCGCGCGGGGGCCGCTTCTGACGACGGACCGACACGGAACTCGGCCGGGGCGACGGGCGTTCTGGCAGGCAGCGACCTCGAACATCACCGCAGCAGGGCGACGGAAGGAAGCACGACCATGACGCAGAAGCAGAGCATCCTCGGGCGTATCAGCCAGCTCGCTAAGGCCAACATCAACGCGCTGCTGGACCGGGCCGAGGACCCGCAGAAGATGCTCGACCAGCTGGTGCGCGACTACACGAACAACATCGCCGAGGCCGAGCAGGCGATCGCGCAGACCATCGGCAACCTGCGCCTCGCCGAGCAGGACTACAACGAGGACGTCCAGGCGGCGAGCGAGTGGGGCACCAAGGCCCTGGCCGCGTCGCGCAAGGCCGACGAGTACCGCGCCGCCGGCAACACGGCCGACGCGGACAAGTTCGACAACCTCGCCAAGGTGGCGCTGCGCAAGCAGCTCGACGCCGAGACCGACGTCCGGACCGCGCAGCCGATGATCGAGCAGCAGCGCGTCACCGTCGACAAGCTCAAGACCGGCCTCGCGGCGATGAAGGACAAGCTCGGCGAGCTGAAGTCCAGGCGCGACCAGCTCGTGGCCCGCCAGAAGGCGGCGCAGGCGCAGCAGACCGTGCAGGGCGCGATCAGCTCGATCAACGTGCTCGACCCGACCAGCGAGCTGGCCCGCTACGAGGAGACCGTGCGCCGCGAGGAGGCCATGGCGATGGGCCAGGCCGAGGTCGCGGCGTCGTCCCTGGACGCGCAGTTCGCCGAGCTGGAGGCCTCCGGCCAGGACATCGAGCTCGAGGCCCGGCTCGCCGCCCTCAAGGCCGGCGGCTCCGCGGCGCCGCAGATCTCCCCGGCCGACCCCGCCTGACGGAGCCCGCCTGACCGCCCGGGTGAGGGCGGGCGGATACGCTGGTCCGCATGTCCCCCGCCTTCACCGCCCCGGGCCCCGCGCCCGCTCCTGTCGAGCCCGCCGGGCGCCGCACCTACCTCCTGGTGGACGGCGAGAACATCGACGCCACCCTGGGCATGAACGTGCTGGGTCGGCGCCCCAACCCGGAGGAGCGGCCCCGCTGGGACCGCATCTCCGCGTTCGCGCAGAAGCTGTGGGAGCAGGACGTCGTCCCGCTGTTCTTCCTCAACGCGAGCAGCGGGCAGATGCCGATGGCCTTCGTGCAGGCGCTCCTGGCGATGGGCTACAAGCCGATCCCCCTGGCGTCGTCCGGTACGGAGAAGGTCGTCGACGTCGGTATCCAGCGCACCCTGGAGGCCCTGGCGGACCGGGACGGCGACGTCCTCCTCGCCAGCCACGACGGCGACTTCCTGCCCCAGATCGACGCGCTGCTCGGCGGCGAGCGCCGCGTCGGCCTCCTGGCGTTCCGCGAGTTCGTCAACGGGCAATTCACGCAGCTCACCGAGCGCGGCCTGCAGATGTTCGACCTCGAGGGCGACGCCGACGCGTTCACCACCTCGCTGCCGCGCGTGCGGATCATCCCGCTCGACGAGTTCGACCCGCTGCGCTACATCTGACCGCTGTGAGCGGGGGGTGTGGGGGGTTTTGTTGCCCGAACAAACGGGAAAAAAAACCCCCCCGAACACCAGGGGTAAGGAGCCTTTTTTAGGAGGGGGTG
>NZ_JBSGUW010000009.1:160151-189319 GCF_053608125.1 Isoptericola sp. NPDC055063
CCCCTTTTTTGGGTGGTTTCCCCCTTGTCTCCTCCCTCCGTTTGGGGGGGTTTTTTTTTCTCTTTTTTCCCACAAAAAAGCCGCCCCCACCCCCCCCCCCACAACACTCAGGTGGTCAGCAGTTCCTTGTAGAGCGGGGTCGTGTACCCGGGCGTGAAGGTGCTGCCCGCCAGGAGCGTGCCGAGCCGCTCCGCCTCGGCGGCGACCGCGGCCTCGCCGGCCGACCCGACGTCCTCGAGCAGCCGCCACGCGACCTCGCCGTCGGGCCGCACGATCCACAGCCCGACGATCCGCCCCTGCCACCACACCGTGGCGCCCGCGTTGCCGGCGCTGTCGAAGAGCTGGTCGCGGTGCGCGCCCAGGTACCAGTCGCGGGCGGTCCAGCCCATCGTGGTGGGGTCCAGGGTGGGTAGCAGCGCGGCATGACCGGCGACGACGTCGTCCAGGTCGAGGTCCGCGTCCAGGTCGGTGTCTCGCAGCATGACGCCGTCGGTGACGACGGCGTCCCCGCCCGGCACGCCGACCTCCACCTCGACGTCGCGCACGTCGAGGGCCGCGACGGCGCGCCGGGCCTGACCGAGGTTCCACCCCGTCCACCACCTGAGGTCGGCCACGGTGGCGGGACCGAACGCCTCCAGCCACGCCCGGGCGAGCTCGACGCGCGCCGCCTCCTCGTCCAGGTCGGGGATGCCGTCCGGGAACCAGTCGCTCATCGGCGACCACACGTGCCGCGGCGACGTCCACGCCCCGCGCGGCTCGCCCCGCACGACGGAACCCTCCGCGGAGAGCACCGACAGCAGCGGCGACGTCATGGTGCGGCGCACGTCCCAGGCCTTGTCCGTGGTGGGCAGGAAGGCGGTGCGCAGCAGCGGCGCCGCTCTCGAGAGCTCGGCGCCGTCGAGCGGGCCGGCGGCCAGGGCTGCGTGCACCTGCGCCTCGGCCGCCGCGAGCAGGGCCTCCGGGTCCTCGACCGCGGGGTCCGTGGGGAGCGTCGCCAGCTCCTTGAGCAGCCGCGTGCGCAGCCGGCGACCGACCGCCGCGGACGCGGCGGCGTGGATCACCGGCACGGTCTCGCGCGGCACCACGAACATGGTGCGGCGCATCCCCAGCACCTTGACGAGGCTGCGCCGCTCGAACAGCGCGTCGCGCACGTCGTCGAGCGTGACGCCCCGCGTCCGGGCGAGCACGGCGAGGTGCACGCTGGGCGTGTCCGTCGCGTGCAGCGCGACGAGCCTCCGGGTGACCTCCTCGGGCGTCGTCGCGGCCGGCCCGCCCGGCCCGTCGACACCGAGCGCGAGCTGCCGCACGACCAGGCGCCGCCGGCGCTGCTCCCCCGTGATCCGCACCCGCCCATCATGGGGCGCACCACCCACACGCGCGGCCGTGCCGGGCGCCAGGACCGTCCTAGCCCGTTCCCAGGCAACGCTCAGAGCCCGGTCGCACACTGAAGTCATGAGCGCACCCGAAGCACGTCTCGTCGTCGTGGACGACGAGCCCAACATCCGCGAGCTGCTGTCCACGTCCCTGCGTTTCGCCGGGTTCGAGGTCCACGCCGCCGGTGACGGGAACGGGGCGCTGCAGCTCGTCCGCGACGTCGAGCCCGACCTCGTCGTGCTCGACGTGATGCTGCCCGACATGGACGGCTTCACCGTGACCCGCCGCATGCGCTCCACCGGCCGGCACACCCCCGTGCTGTTCCTCACCGCCCGCGACGACACGCAGGACAAGGTGCAGGGGCTCACCGTCGGCGGGGACGACTACGTCACCAAGCCCTTCAGCCTGGAGGAGGTCGTGGCCCGCATCCGCGCCGTGCTGCGCCGCACCCACGCGGGCGAGCCCGAGGACGACGCCGTCCTGCGGGTCGGTGACCTGGAGCTCGACGAGGACTCGCACGAGGTGCGCCGCGCCGGCGTGGAGATCGACCTCTCCCCCACCGAGTTCAAGCTGCTGCGCTACCTCATGCTCAACGCCGGTCGCGTGCTGTCCAAGGCGCAGATCCTCGACCACGTGTGGCAGTACGACTGGGGCGGCGACGCCAACATCGTCGAGTCCTACATCTCCTACCTGCGCCGCAAGATCGACAACCTCACCGTCACCGGCCCCGACGGGGAGGACGCCAGCCTGCCTCCCCTCATCCACACCAAGCGGGGCGTGGGCTACCTGCTCCGGGCGCCGCAGGCGCGATGACGTCCCCCACCCCCGGCACGACGGCGGACGGCCGGGCCCTGCCCGCCGACCCGCGGTCGGCCCCGCCCGCACCCCCGTCCGACGGCGAGGCCGCCCCCGCCACGGGCGGCCCGACCGGTCGCGCGCACTGGTCGTGGGTCGAGCGCCTGCCGCTGCGCACGCGGCTCGTCGTGATCACCGTGCTGGTGCTGGCGGCAGGGCTGATCCTGTCCGCGGTCGTGACACGGACGGTCGTGTCCGGGTTCCTCGTCGACCAGGTCGACCAGCAGCTCAGGCAGTCGGCCACCGGCCTGGCCAAACTCACGCTGCAACAGTCCGACTCGCCCACGTCCGGTCCCCCGACCGACTACGTCGTCATCTTCCGCGACTCGACCGGCGAGATCAGCAGCGACCCGATCGGGTGGCCGCCGAACATCGAGAAGTACGGGACCCCCGAGATCCCGACCGAGACCTACGCCGAGGTCCGCGAACGACACGGCGAACCGTTCACGGTGGACGGAACCGGGGGCGACACACCCACCGACTGGCGCGTGGCACCCCTCACCTTCAGCGACGGTTCCACCAAGGGGTCCGCCTACGTCGCGCTGCCGCTGGCCGGCGTGCAGCAGACCGTCACCTACCTCACGCGCTCCTTGTTGTTCTCGGCGCTCGGCATCGTGCTGCTGGGCGGCGCGATCTCGTTCGTCCTGGTGCATCGCTCGCTGCGGCCGCTGCGGGAGATCGAGACGACTGCGGCATCCATCGCCGCGGGCGACCTGTCCCAGCGCGTCCCGGAGCGGCCGACGTCGACCGAGGTGGGCTCGTTGTCCGCGTCGCTGAACACGATGCTGGCCCAGATCGAGCGGGCGTTCTCCGCCCAGGAGGAGTCGGAGCGGCGCATGCGCCGGTTCGTCTCCGACGCCAGCCACGAGCTGCGCACGCCGCTCGCCACGGTCAAGGGCTACGGCGAGCTGTACCGGATGGGCGCGCTCGACACGCCCGCCAAGGTCGACGACACCATGGAGCGCATCGAGGACTCGGCGCGCCGCATGAGCACGCTGGTCAACGACCTCCTCGTCCTCGCCCGCCTCGACGAGGGCCGCCCGATGCGGCACGAGCCCGTGCACCTGGTGACCATGGCCCGCGACGCCGCTCAGGACCTGCACGCCCTGGATCCGACGCGCGAGGTCCACGTGACGGGGCTGGCCGCCGGGGCGGCCCCGCCGTCGGACGTCGTCGTGACCGGCGACGCCGACCGGCTGCGCCAGGTCCTCACCAACCTCGTGGGGAACGTGGCGCGACACACACCGGCCGGCTCCCCGGCCGAGGTCGCCGTGGGCCGGGCACCCGACGGCGCGGCCGTGCTCGAGGTGCGTGACCACGGCGCCGGCATCTCCCCGGAGCAGGCGAAGCGGGTGTTCGAGCGGTTCTACCGCGCCGACTCGTCGCGCAACCGCGAGTCCGGCGGGTCCGGGCTGGGCATGGCGATCGTCGCCGCGATCGTCGGCGCGCACCAGGGGCACGTCTCCGTGCGCGAGACCCCGGGCGGGGGGATGACGGTGCGAGTACTGCTCCCGGCGGCGGACGGCTACGATGGCGCGTCGTCCTCCTCCGCCTGAACGGGATACCGGTCCGGCGGAGCACGCCCGCGCTGCGGTGTCGCCGCCCGGTCGTAGTCTGACGAGGAGGACAGTCCGAGTCCCGCGACCGAAGGTCTGATAGCGATGGGCGTCATGAGCGCCGACGCGCCCCAGTGGTTCCTCTCCGCGTTCGTCCGTACCTGCCACGGGGCGGGTGCCACGGCCGACGAGGCGGAGATCCGAGCCGTCGGGGAGGACCTCCTCGAGCGGTGGTCCGCCCCGGACCGGCGCTTCCACAACCTCCGCCACCTGGCCGACGTCCTGCACCGCGTGGACGAGCTGTCCCAGGAGACCCACGAGCCCGACCTCGTCCGGCTCGCGGCCTGGTACCACGGCGCCGTCTTCGACGCGACGCGCAAGGTCGCCCAGGCGACTCAGGGCGGCGAGCAGACGACCGTCAGCGCGAACCTCGCGCGCACGCAGCTCACGGAGCTCGGCCTGCCGGCCGTCGCCGTCGCGCGCACCGCGCGGCTCGTCGACTCGATCGACCGCCACAAGCCGTTGCCCGACGACGTCGACTCCGCGGTGCTGAACGACGCCGACCTCGCGATGCTGGCGTCCGAGCCGCAGCGGTACAAGGAGTACATGGCGAACGTGCGGGCCGAGTACTCGCACATCCCGCTGCCGGACTACCTCGACGCCCGCATCCGCGTGCTGCAGAAGCTGCTGCAGCGCCCGTCCCTGTACCGCAGCCCGATGGGCGCGGCGTGGGAGGAGCCGGCGCGGCAGAACCTCGACGGCGAACTGCACCGCCTCCTCAAGGAGCGGCGCCTGCTGGAGGAGAAGCCCGCCTCCTGACCCCGGTTCTCCACAGGCCTGTGGAGGACGGCGGCCCGGCCTCCGCGCGCTCCGTAGCGTCGACCTCGGCATCCCCCAGGGGACACGGCGACGAAGGAGGACACGTGCGGTACGAGGTCGACAGCGAGCGGGTCGCGCAGGCGAGCGCGGCGGTGAACGGGTCCGTGGCGGCCATCCGCTCCGAGGTGGGGGCGATGATGCGGCACCTGCAGGACCTGCAGTCCAGCTGGCACGGCGGCGCGGCGACGCAGTTCGCCGGCGTCATGGGCCAGTGGCAGGCCACGCAGACCCAGGTGGAGGCGGCGCTCGACGCCGTGACGGCGGCCCTGTCGTCGGCGTCGCGCACCTACGCGGACGCCGAGGCCCAGGCCACCCGGCTCTTCTCCGCCCGCTGACCCGCCATGCACGACGACGCCCGACCACCCCGCGAGGGGTGGTCGGGCGTCGTCGTGCGTCGGCGCGTGGGCGCCGGCTCAGGCTGGCTGGATCAGAAGTCCATGCCGCCCATGCCGCCGTCGCCACCCGGGGCGGCCGCGGCCGGCTCCGGCTTGTCGGCCACGACGGCCTCGGTGGTGAGGAACAGCGCGGCGATCGACGCGGCGTTCTGCAGCGCGGAGCGCGTGACCTTGACCGGGTCGTTGACGCCGGCGGCCAGCAGGTCCTCGTACACGCCGGTCGCGGCGTTGAGGCCGTGACCCGAGGTGAGGTTGCGGACCTTCTCCGCCACGACGCCGCCCTCGAGGCCGGCGTTCACGGCGATCTGCTTGAGCGGGGCGTCGATCGCGGCACGCACGATCTGCGCACCGGTCGCCTCGTCGCCCTCGAGCTCCAGCTTCGGGAACGCGGCGGCACCGGCCTGGATCAGCGCGACGCCACCACCGGCGACGATGCCCTCCTCGACCGCGGCCTTGGCGTTGCGGACGGCGTCCTCGATGCGGTGCTTGCGCTCCTTGAGCTCCACCTCGGTGGCCGCGCCGGCCTTGATGACGGCCACGCCGCCGGCCAGCTTGGCGAGGCGCTCCTGGAGCTTCTCGCGGTCGTAGTCGGAGTCCGACTTCTCGATCTCGGAGCGGATCTGGTTGACGCGGCCCGAGATGAGCTCGGCGTCGCCCGCACCCTCGACGATCGTGGTCTCGTCCTTGGTGACGACGACCTTGCGCGCCTGGCCCAGCAGGTCGAGGGTCGCGTTCTCCAGCTTGAGGCCGACGGTCTCGGTGATGACCTGGCCGCCGGTGAGGATCGCGATGTCCTGCAGCATGGCCTTGCGGCGGTCGCCGAAGCCCGGGGCCTTGACGGCGACGGACTTGAAGGTGCCGCGGATCTTGTTCAGCACGAGGGTGGCCAGGGCCTCGCCCTCGACGTCCTCGGCGATGATGAGCAGCGAGCGACCGGCCTTCATGACCTGGTCGAGCACCGGCAGCATGTCCTTGACGTTCGAGATCTTCGACTCGACGATCAGGACGTACGGGTCCTCGAGGACGGCCTCCTGGCGCTCCGGGTCCGTCTCGAAGTAGCGGGCGAGGAAGCCCTTGTCGAAGCGCATGCCCTCGGTGAGCTCGAGCTCGAGGCCGAACGTGTTCGACTCCTCGACCGTGATCACGCCCTCCTTGCCCACCTTGTCGAGGGCCTCGGCGATGAGTTCGCCGATGGAGGCGTCGCCGGCCGAGATGGCGGCCGTGGCGGCGATCTGGTCCTTGGTCTCGATCTCGACCGCGGCGTTGAGCAGCTGCTCGGTGACGGCCTCGACGGCCTTCTCGATGCCGCGCTTGACGGCGATCGGGTTGGCGCCGGCGGCGACGACGCGCAGGCCCTCGCGCACGAGCGCCTGGGCGAGCACGGTGGCGGTGGTGGTGCCGTCACCCGCGACGTCGTCGGTCTTCTTGGCGACCTCCTTGACGAGCTCCGCGCCGATCTTCTCGTACGGGTCGTCGAGCTCGATCTCCTTGGCGATGGAGACACCGTCGTTGGTGATCGTGGGGGCGCCCCACTTCTTGTCCAGGACGACGTTGCGACCCTTGGGGCCGAGCGTGACCTTCACGGTGTCGGCGAGCTGGTTGAGCCCGCGCTCCATGCTCCGACGAGCTTCCTCGTCGAACGCGATGATCTTGGCCATGGGGACTGATCCTCCGCTGGTGGCTGAGTTGGCCGGACGGCGCCCGCGACGGACGACCCACCCCGCGGCGTTCAGGTCACGCACGCGCGGAGGGTCTCACCGAACGACCCGAATGCTTCACCCGCGGCCTGAGAGAAGGCCGCCCGAGGGGGCGGCTGTCACTCGACGACCGAGAGTGCTAACCCATTATTGGCACTCTCGGGTGGCGAGTGCAAGACGTTCGCCGAGGGCGTGCAACCGGGCGTGCAACCCTCCGGCACGACGAAGGCCGGCGCCTCGTCCGCGTCCCTGCGGTCGGTGGCGCCGGCCTTTCGTGCGGCGACCTGCGCGGGCGTCCGCCGCGCCGGCCTGCCCGCGAGGTCAGAGCGGGCGGACCTGCTCGGCCTGCGGGCCCTTCTGCCCCTGCCCGACCTCGAACTCGACGCTCTGACCCTCGTCCAGGCTGCGGTAGCCGTCGGTCTGGATGGCGCTGTAGTGGACGAACAGGTCCTGCCCGCCTGCGGTCGGGGTGATGAACCCGTACCCCTTCTCCGAGTTGAACCACTTGACGGTGCCCTGGGCCATGTCCTTCTCCTTGTGCTGCTCGGCCGCAGGGCAGGCACCCCGCGGTGAACGGGAGCCTAGTAGCGGCGGCCGAGACAAGGGAAGCACCGATGTCCGGAATGTCGACATCCGAGATGCCGACATTCCGGACGGCGCCGTCAGCCGACGGGGGTCTTGAGCACCACCCACACGGCCTCGGGGCTCGCGGAGACCTCGTCCGACTGCTGCACGTTCGCCGGGTCGACGCCGAGCGCCTCGGCGACCGCGCTGGCGGTGTCCGCGCGGTCCGCGCCGTACAGCACCGTGCTCTCGGTGTACTGCCCGGCCAACGTGTCCGGGACGTCCGCCGCGCCGACGTCGGTGAAGCCCTTGGCGGTGAGGGCGCTCTGCCCCGCAGCGGCCTGCCCGTCGCCGGCGCCGTCGTTGAACACGAGCATCGTGGCCGCGAGGTTCGCCGCCGCCGGGTCGCCCGGCAGCTCGGTGGCCGCGTCGGACTCGCCGTCCGCGGGGTCCTCCGAGGCGGGGTCCTCGCTCGCGTCGTCGGCGGGGGGCTCCTCGCTCCCGGCGTCCTTCGACTCGCTCGCCTTCGGCTCCTCGGCACCGGCCCCGGCGCTCTGCTCCGCCGCGGGCGGGGTCTTGGGGCCGCCGTCGGACAGGAACGACACGACGCCGACGGCGATGCCGGCGAAGATCACGGCGACCAGCAGGAACGGCCACACCGAGCTCCACCCGCTGCGCGGCTCGCGATGCACACCGACCGGAGTGCCCTCGGGCCCGCGGACGTCGAACTCGTCGGGCGGGTAGGAGTAATGGCTCTTGCTCACGGCGGACAGGGTAGCCGTTCCGGCCGCCCCGCCGTTCAGAGTGTTCTCAGCAATCCCCTGGCCTGCGACGCCACCGAGTCGAGCGGCGCGTCGTCAGCCCTGGCCGTCGGAGAGGCGCCGCGCCGAGCGGGCGCGCTGGCGCGTGGAGCGCATGCGCCGCAGCCGCTTGACGAGCATCGGGTCGTGCGCGAGGGCGGCGGGCGAGTCGATGAGGGCGTTCAGCACCTGGTAGTAGCGCGTGGCGGACAGCCCGAAGAGCTCGCGCACCGCCTGCTCCTTCGCCCCGGCGTACTTCCACCACTGCCGCTCGAAGGCGAGGATCTCGCGGTCGCGGTCGGTGAGGTCGCCCTCGGCCGACGTCGTGGCGGAGGTCGTGGAGGACCCGGCCGCCGTCGCGGGTGACGCCTCCGGGTCCGGTTGGACCTCCTGGACCAGGATCTCGCTCATGGCGTCCCAGTATGGCGCGTCCCCGCCCCTGACCCGACGACGTCGCCCCGCGCGCCGCGAACCCGCGACCTGTCAGGACCAGGACCATCGCAACGTGCGCCTGACCCTGACAGCCCCGGGCGGGAGCGGTCAGCGCGGGGTGCGCTAGCGTCGCCGCGTGGACACCCCGACGACGAGCAGCCCCGGCACGACGACGCAGCAGCGGCCGCCGCTCGACCAGGTCATGGCCCCCGACTGGGCGGCGGCGCTGGCCGACGTCGAGCCGCAGATCCACGCCATGGGCGACTTCCTGCGGGCCGAGGTCGCGGCCGGGCGCACGTACCTGCCCGAGGGGCCGAACATCTTCGCGGCGTTCTCCCGCCCGCTGGCCGACGTGCGCGTCCTCGTCGTCGGCCAGGACCCGTACCCGACGCCCGGGCACCCGATGGGCCTGTCCTTCTCGGTGCAGCCTCAGGTGCGGCCGGTACCCAAGTCGCTGGTGAACATCTACACGGAGCTCGCCGAGGACGTCGGGGTCCCCACGCCCTCGAACGGCGACCTGCGCCCCTGGGCCGACCAGGGCGTCATGCTGCTCAACCGCGTGCTCACGGTGCGGCCCGGCTCCCCGGCGTCGCACCGCGGCAAGGGCTGGGAGCAGGTCACCGAGGCCGCGATCAAGGCCCTCGTGGCGCGGGGCGGCCCCCTCGTCGCGATCCTGTGGGGGCGCGACGCCGCGTCGCTGAAGCCGTGGCTGGGCGACGTCCCCACCGTCGAGAGCGCGCACCCCAGCCCACTGTCCGCGTACCGCGGCTTCTTCGGGTCCAGGCCGTTCTCGCGGGTCAACGCGCTGCTCGAGGCTCAGGGCGGCGCGCCCGTGGACTGGCGTCTGGCCTGAGCAGCGCTCCACCGCACCGTCGCCCCGCGCCGTCGCCCCGAGCACCCGCCCCGCACGGAGGGGCACAATGGCGGACGTGACCACGCAGGCCCCCACCCCGAACCCTGACGGCACGACCCCCGGGACGAGCGCCCCCTCCGCACCCCACGCCTGGGCGCGGTACGTCGCGATCGGCGACTCGTTCACCGAGGGGCTGTGGGACCCCTACCCCTTCGACGACGGCTCCCCCGCCCCCGCCGGCACGGAGTCCGCGGCGAAGCAGCGCGGCTGGGCCGACCGCCTCGCCGACGCCCTCGCCGCGCGCCGCGACCCGGGCTCCTTCGAGTACGCGAACCTCGCGATCCGCGGCCGGCTGCTGCGGCACATCCTCGACGAGCAGGTGGACGTCGCCCTGGCGATGCAGCCGGACCTGGTCTCCTTCGTCGGCGGCGGGAACGACATCCTGCGCCCCCAGGCCGACGTCGACGTGCTCTCCGCCCGCCTGGAGCAGGGCGTCGCGGCGATCCGCGCGACGGGCGCCGACGTGCTGCTCGGCACGGGGTTCAAGGCCGGCGCCGGACTGAGCTGGACCCGCGGCCGCGTCGGCCAGTACAACGCGAACATCTGGACCATCGCGCGCAAGCACGGCGCGCACGTGCTGGACCTGTGGGGCCTCGACCCGCTGTTCGACCTGCGCATGTGGTCCGACGACCGCATCCACCTCACCCCGGAGGGCCACCGCCGGGTCGCCGACGCCGCGCTGGTCGGCCTCGGCCTCGCGCCCGACGACGCGGACTACGCCGCCCAGCTCGACCCGCTGCCGCCGCAGGCCTTCGTGGAGCGGGCGCGCGCCAACGCCCAGTGGGCGCGCACGCACGTCGTGCCGTGGGTCCAGCGCCGGATCCGGCACACGTCCAGCGGCGACGGCCGCTCCCCGAAGTGGGGCGAGCCCACGGCGTGGCCGCCGCGGGGGTGAGTGGAGCCGCCTGTCGGATTCGAACCGACGACCTTCCGTTTACAAGACGGGAGCTCTACCAGCTGAGCTAAGGCGGCGGGAGCGCGGCACAGCCTACCGGGAGGGGCAGGCCGTGCCGCGCGCCGGGTGTCAGCCCTTGGCGGCCGCGTCCACCGCGGTCTTCAGCGCGGACGGGTCGTTCCAGTTGGACACGACGGTGCCGTCGACCAGCACGTACGGGGTGCCGGTGAAGCCCTGGTCCTGCTGGATCTCCTTCGTCGCCGAGAACACGTACTGGCCGAAGGTCTCGCGCGCGGTGCCGTCCTCGATGGCCTTCGCGACGTCGGCGGGAACCTTCGCCTGCTCGGCGTACTGGGCGAGCTCCTCGTCCGAGAGGCCGGGCGTGTTCTCCGCCGGCTGGTTGGTGAAGAGCGCGGCGTGGAACGCCGGGAACGTCTCGGGCGCCTTGTCCGCGACGTAGGCCGCGGCGGAGGCGGCGCGCGTCGAGTACTCGGTGCCCTGCGACGCGCGGTCGAGGATCGAGATCGGGTGGTAGACGACGGTCGCGTCGCCGGCGGCGACCATCTCGTCGATGCCGGCCGCGTTCGTCTGCTCGAAGTCGCCGCAGATGGGGCACATGTAGTCGAGGTAGACCTGGATCTCCGGCACGTCGCCGTTGTCCGTGCCGGCCGCGCCGTCCTTGCCGACGGTGATGCCGCCGTCGGCCCGCGCCGTCGAGGGCATCGTGACGTCCGCCAGGGGGACGTCGTCGACGTTCTTCTTCGCGCCCTGCTGCAGGATCATCCACACGACGACGCCGAGCGCGACGAGCGCGACGGCGAGCACGGAGAGCGTGATGATCCGGTTGCGGCGGTCGCGCTGCTGCTCCTTCTCGCGCAGCGCGAGCGCCTCGGCGCGCGCCGCCTCGCGGCGGTCGGCCTTCGACATGTTCGGGTTCTTCGACATCGTGTCCTCGAGGTCCTCGGGGGATCGGGGCGACGGCGCGGCAGCGCCGGACGGGGCGAAGCCTACCTGCGCCACCTGGGCACCGACCGAGGACCGGCGCAGGTCAGCGTGCGGCCCGGGTCACAGCATCTCGGGCGTGCCGCTCAGGGGCCACCAGTCGATGGTCGGGCTCCCGACCGCGGGGGCGATCAGGAGCACGGTGACCGCCAGGCAGACCCCCACCAGCACCGCCGCCCCGACCTTCCCCGGCGCGACCCGGGCCAGGAGGGTGCGGCCGCCCTCGCGGGCGGTGCCGCCGGCGGGGCCGAACCAGGTGGCCAGGAGCGCGACGACCATCACCCCGGCGAGGACGCCGTTGAACACGATGGCCTCGTTCATGCCGCCCTGGGAGCGCGCCTCCAGGTCGCCGCGCGGCAGCACGATGAGGTGCCCCGCGCCGAACAGCCACCAGCCGGCCAGCAGGGTCAGCAGCCCGGCGCACGCGCCGACGAGCACGGCGGGGATCGCGCCGAGCACGCCCGTGAACGCGTGCCACGGGAACAGCAGGGTGCCGACCACGCCGTCGGAGCCGCGGACGCCCTTGTGCTCGCGGCGCCGGTGCAGCGCGTCGCCCGACGTCGCGACGGTGCGGCACAGCAGCACCAGCACGACGAGGGCGGCGAAGCCGACCAGAGGCCGGGTGGCGGCGAGCGCCACGAGCACGAGCCCGACGGCGAACGCGGAGCCCGAGCGCTTCGGGTGCACGGGCCGCACGTACGGGCCGGGCGGCTCGGGGGCGAGGGGCATCTCCTCGACCAGCTGGTCGTACCCCTTGTAGCGGACGTCACCGACGGGGATGGCGCGGGTGGCGCCGTCCTGCGCCTGCAGGCGGTCGCGCTCGAGGGCGGTCATCGTCTGGGTGGGGTCGTCCGGGTCGAGCTCCGCCGGCGCGACGGCGACCGCGCCGGTGGCTCCCGGCGGCGGGGGCGGCGGCGGGACCGCGGGGACGGCCCCGGTCGACGCGGGCGGGTACGAGGCGGGCGCCTGGACGGGTGCCTCGCCGGGCGCGACGGCCTGGGTGGGCAGGGACACGCGCTGGGTCTCGGCGCCCTGCACGATGCGCTGCGTGGCGTCCGGCCCGGCCCAGGGGTCGGGCGCGCCGTCCAGGGCGTCATCGAGGTCGCGCCGCAGCGCCTTCGCCACCTCGGTGGGCCCCCAGCGCAGGGCGGGGTCGGCCTGGAGCGCGCCGGCGAGCGCCCGCGCGGTACGGGCGGGCACGCCGACCAGGTCGGGCCGTCCCTCGCGAGAGCGGCGCAGCACCAGCTCGGTGGGCCGCACGCCGAAGGGCGAGCGGCCGGTCGCGGCGAACGCGAGGAGCGCGGCCCAGCTCCACCAGTCCGTCTCGGCGACGGGCGCGCCGCCGTCGAGCAGCTCCGGGGCGATGTAGCCGGGCGTGCCCATGACGAAGCCGGCGGACGTGGTCCGCGAGTCGCCCGGGCCCTGCGCGATGCCGAAGTCGATCAGCACCGGCCCCTGGGCGGTGATCATCACGTTGGACGGCTTGAGGTCCCGGTGCACGACGCCGGCGTCGTGCACGGCCTCGAGCGCGTCGGCGAGCTGGTCCGCCAGGGAGAAGACGTCGGCGGCGTCGAGCGGGCCGCGCTCGTCGACCTCCTCCTCGAGCGTCACGCCGTCCACCAGCTCGGTCACGACGAAGGCGTACGGGCCCTCGAGCTCGGCGTCCAGCACCTGCGCGACGGCGGGGTGGCGCAGCCGCTGCAGGGACGCCGCCTCGCGGCGCAGCCGCTCGCGGCCGGCCGGGTCGGCGTCGACGTGCGCGTGCAGCACCTTGAGCGCGACGGCGTTCCCGCCGCCGTCGACGGCCTCGTAGACCGCGCCCATCGCGCCGCTCCCGAGCGGCCGGACGACGGTGTACCCGCCGACCTCGGCGCCCTCGGCGAGACCGCCGTCACGCGCCCGTCGCACGGCGGGGGCGTCCGCCTGCGCGGCCGTCGACGGGCCCGGCACCGGGGTCCGCCCCGGGACCTGCATCTCGTCGACCTCACCCATGGGGCTCACCGTAGTCGTCCAGGCATGCCCGGGCGCGGCGTGCCGCGCGGGTCCCTGGCAGGTCCCGGGCGGGTTCCGGACAGGTTCCGGACGGGTTCCGGATGGGTCGGGGGCGCTCCCCGGGGTGGCGCGCCGGGGCGAGGCGAGAACCCTCTCGGTACCCTGTCCCCTGGGGGCGTTGTTCTACAGAGTGTTACCGAACTCGTGGAGAGAGGTCCGTTGACCGCCAAAGGATCGTCAAGCAGCCATCACCGGGACGGCGGGTACGACCTCGTCGTCGTCGCCAACCGGCTCCCCGTCGACTTCACCGTCGACGCCGACGGAGCGGTGGACTGGCACCGCTCGCCCGGAGGACTGGTCACCGCCCTCGAGCCCGTGATGCGGGAGGCGGACGGCGCCTGGGTGGGCTGGTCCGGCGCCCCCGACCTCGAGCACGATCCGTTCGAGGCCGACGGCATGCTGCTGGTGCCCGTGACCCTCAGCGCCCCGGAGATCGAGCGCTACTACGAGGGCTTCGCCAACGACACCCTCTGGCCGCTGTACCACGACGTCATCTCCCCGCCGACGTACCACCGGCAGTGGTGGGACGCGTACCGCCGGGTCAACCGCCGGTTCGCCGAGGCCGCCGCCGCCCAGGCCGCGCAGGGCGCCGTCGTGTGGGTGCACGACTACCAGCTCCAGCTGGTGCCGAAGATGCTCCGCGAGCTGCGGCCCGACCTGCGCATCGGCTTCTTCGACCACATCCCGTTCCCCGCGGTCGAGCTGTTCCAGCAGCTGCCGTGGCGCACGCAGATCGTCGAGGGGCTGCTGGGCGCCGACCTCATCGGGTTCCAGCGCGGCGGCGACGCGTCGAACTTCGTCCGGTCGGTGCGGCGGCTCACCAAGCACACCACCCGCGGCCCGATCATCACGGTGGCGGACGAGGACGGCGGGCCGGCGCGGCACGTGCGCGCTGCCGCGTTCCCGATCTCGATCGACTCCCACCACTTCGACGCGCTCGCCCGCGAGCCGGAGGTGCAGGCGCGGGCCAAGGAGATCCGCGCCGACCTGGGAAACCCGCAGGTCATGATGCTGGGCGTCGACCGCCTCGACTACACCAAGGGCATCCGGCACCGCATCAAGGCGTACGGGGAGCTGCTGCAGGACGGTCGCCTCGACGTCGAGCACGCGACGCTGGTGCAGGTGGCCAGCCCGAGCCGCGAGAACGTCGGCGCCTACCAGGAGCTGCGGGAGCACGTCGAGGTCCTCGTGGGCCGGATCAACGGCGAGTTCGGCGAGCTCGGGCACTCCGCCATCCACTACCTGCACCACAGCTACCCGCCCGCGGAGATGGCGGCGCTGTACCTGGCGGCCGACGTCATGCTCGTGACGTCCCTGCGCGACGGCATGAACCTCGTGGCGAAGGAGTACATCGCGGCGCGCTCCGACGAGCAGGGCGTGCTGGTGCTCAGCGAGTTCACGGGCGCCGCCGACGAGCTGGCCCCCGGCCCGCTCCTGGTCAACCCGCACGACATCGACGGCATGAAGGACACCATCGTCGCGGCGGCGCACATGCCCCCGCGCGAGCAGCGTCGCCGCATGCGGCGGCTGCGTCGCAAGGTGATGGCCGACGACGTCGCCAAGTGGTCCCAGACCTTCCTCGGCGTGCTCAGCGCCACGCCGCCCCGGAGCAACCACGGGTGAACGAGCCACGGACGGACGAGCCACGGACGGACGGGGCATCGGTGACCGACCCGCACGACGACGCCCTCGCCGCGACGCTCGCGTTCGCGGGCCCGCCGGACCTGGCCACGCCCCGCTGTGCGCGGCTGGTCGCGCTGGACTTCGACGGGACGCTGGCGCCGCTGGTGGACGACCCGTCCGCCTCGGCCATGACGCCCGCCGCGCGGGCCGCGGTGGACCGGCTCGCCGGCATCGCGGCCCGGACGGTGGCAGGGGCCGGCGACGAGCTGCACCTCGCGCTGGTCTCCGGCCGCAACCTCACAGACCTGGCCGCCCGGTCGGGGGCGCCCGCGGGCACCTACCTGGTGGGCAGCCACGGCGCGGAGACCGGCCGGGTCACCGCGCACGGCGTCGACGCGGTGCCGCTCCAGCTCACGGCCGAGCAGGAGCATGCCCTCGAGCGGCTGCGCGAGGGCCTGCAGGACGCCGTCGACGGCCGGCGCGGCGCCTGGGTGCAGGACAAGCCCAGTGCCGCCGTCCTGCACACCCGGCTGAGCGACCCGGACGACGCCCGCGCCGCAGTCGCCGACGCCGACGCGGTGGCCGAGCGGCTCGGCCTGCACGCGATGCACGGCAAGGACGTCGTCGAGATCGCCGTCGTGCGCACCTCCAAGGGGATCGCCGTCGACCGGCTGCGCGAGCAGCTGGAGGAGGCCGACGACGTCCGCGCGCTGGTCCTCTACGCCGGCGACGACACCACGGACGAGGCCGCGTTCGCCGTGCTCGGGCCGGACGACCTCGGCGTCAAGGTGGGCCCCGGGCCCACCGTCGCCGGGCACCGCGTGGCGGACGCGGACGCGCTGGCGGCGCTCCTCCAGCGCCTCGCCGACGCCCTCGACGGCTGACCACCGGGGGGCCCGCGGGTCGCTGACCTGGGACGTGTCAAAGGTCACGTCCGGGGCATGTACGATCATCGCGGCGCACCGGGATCCGGCCCTCCGGGCAGGGGCTCGCGCGCTCGACAACAGAATGTGTCACCGCCGACACGCCTTTCGTGAAAGCGCAACGGCACCCACCCACAACGGATCGTCCGGCACGTACCTGCCGGTGGAGAGGGAAGCAACATGGCTACGGTCACTTTCGACCACGCGACGCGCGTCTACCCGGGCACCGAGCGCCCGGCCGTCGACCAGCTCAACCTGCACGTCGAGGACGGCGAGTTCCTCGTCCTCGTCGGCCCGTCGGGCTGCGGCAAGTCCACCTCGCTGCGCATGCTCGCCGGCCTGGAGGACGTCAACGGTGGCAGCATCCTCATCGGCGACCGCGACGTCACGGACGTCCAGCCGAAGGACCGGGACATCGCGATGGTGTTCCAGAACTACGCGCTCTACCCCCACATGTCCGTCGCGGACAACATGGGCTTCGCGCTGAAGATCGCCGGCACCCCCAAGGCCGAGATCCGCCAGCGCGTCGAGGAGGCCGCGAAGATCCTCGACCTCACCGAGTACCTGGACCGCAAGCCGAAGGCGCTCTCCGGCGGTCAGCGCCAGCGTGTCGCCATGGGCCGCGCGATCGTGCGCCAGCCGCAGGTGTTCCTCATGGACGAGCCGCTGTCGAACCTCGACGCCAAGCTCCGCGTCCAGACCCGTACGCAGATCGCGTCGCTCCAGCGCCGCCTCGGCGTCACCACGGTGTACGTCACCCACGACCAGACCGAGGCCCTCACCATGGGCGACCGCATCGCGGTCCTCAAGAGCGGTCTGCTGCAGCAGGTCGGCACGCCGCGCGAGATGTACGACACCCCGGCCAACGTCTTCGTCGCGGGCTTCATCGGCTCGCCGGCGATGAACATCGCCACCTTCAAGGTCGACGAGGGCGTCGCGCACGTCGGCCCCGCCCGCGTGCCCCTGGAGCGCGAGGTCGTGGCGCAGCTCACCGAGGCCGACGGCGGCAAGGTCACCATCGGCTTCCGCCCGGAGTCGCTCGACATCGTCTCCGAGTCCGACAGCAACGCGATCCCCGTCCTCGTCAACCTCGTCGAGGAGCTCGGTTCCGACGCGTTCGTCTACGGCACCCTCGTCGGTGAGTTCGCCGAGGACGCCGAGGTCCGCTCGGGTGCCGGCGAGAACCAGGTGATCGTGCGCATCGACCCGCGCGACGTCCCGATGAAGGGCGACACGATCCACGTCGCCATCAAGCCGGGCAAGGCGCACGTCTTCTCGGCCGCCACGGGCAACCGCCTGGGCTGATCGCGTCAGGTCGAGGGCGGGTCCGGCTGCTGCCGGGCCCGCCCTTCGTCTACGCTGACATGCGCTCGTCGCCGCGGCGGGCGCTCGCGAGGTGGGGATGAGCGTGGAGACCGAACAGCTGCAGATCACGTCGGCGACGCCGGACTCCGCGCTGCTCGACCTGCCGTGGCGCACCCCCCTGGCCGACTGGCCCGCGGACGTCCTCGCCGCGCTCCCCCGCGGCATCTCGCGGCACGTCGTGCGGTTCGTCCGCCTCGACGGGCGCGTGCTCGCCATCAAGGAGATCAGCGAGGCCGTCGCGTTCCGCGAGTACGAGCTGCTGCGCCAGCTGCGCAAGCTCGAGATCCCGTCGGTGCGGCCGGTGGGCGTCGTCACCGGCCGGCTCGACGACGCCGGGGAACCGCTCGAGGCGGCGCTCGTCACCGAGCACCTGGCGTTCTCCCTGCCCTACCGCGCGGTGTTCAGCCAGGCGCTGCGCCCCGACACCGCGTCGCGCCTCATCGACGCGCTCGCCGTCCTGCTCGTGCGCGTGCACCTCGTGGGCTTCTACTGGGGCGACGTGTCGCTGTCGAACACGCTGTTCCGGCGCGACGCCCACCAGTTCGCCGCCTACCTGGTCGACGCCGAGACGGGCGCCCTGCACCGCGAGCTGTCCCGCGGCCAGCGGGAGTACGACCTCGACCTCGCGCGCACCAACATCATCGGCGAGCTCATGGACCTCGCAGCGGGCGAGCTGCTCGACGACGAGGTGGACGAGGTCGCCATCGGCGACGCCCTCGTGGCCCGGTACGCCGAGCTGTGGGAGGCCCTCACCGGCGTGGAGTCGTTCGGCGCCGACGAGCGCTGGCGCGTCGCGGCCCGCATCGATCGGCTCAACGACCTCGGCTTCGACGTGGGCGAGCTGTCCATCACCACCGACATCGACGGCACCACCGTGCGCATCCAGCCGCAGGTGGTCGACGCCGGGCACCACTCGCGCCGCCTGTTCCGCCTCACCGGCCTCGACGTGCAGGACAACCAGGCCCGGCGGCTGCTCAACGACCTCGACTCCTACGTGGCGGCCAGCGACCGCCAGGAGGACGACCCGCAGATGGTCGCGCACGACTGGTCGCAGAACGTGTTCCAGCCGACCATCCGCGCCGTCCCCCGCGAGCTGCGGCGCAAGCTGGAGCCCGCCCAGCTGTTCCACGAGATCCTCGACCACCGCTGGTTCATCTCGGAGCAGGCCGGGCGAGACGTCCCCATGCCGGAGGCCACGGCGTCCTACGTCGAGAACGTGCTGCGCCACCGTCCCGACGAGAAGGCCATCCTCGGCGTCCCGCCGGGCGAGCAGGACGCCGACGTCGACACCGGCCCCGAGGGCGCCCCCGAGGACGACCACTTCCACCTGTCGACCTGACCCGCCCAGGACCGGATCGCGCGAGGTAGTCCCGATCTCGTCAGCGCGTGGGTCACTCGGCGGCGGCGCGGCGGGCCTGCGCCACCTCGTACAGCGTGATGCCCGCGGCGACGCCGGCGTTCAGCGACTCGACGTCGGACGAGATGGGGATGGACGCGACGGCGTCGCACGTCTCGCGGACGAGGCGGGAGAGGCCGTGGCCCTCCGAGCCGACGACGAGGACCAGCGGGTCCGTGGCGAAGGCGAGGTCGCGCACCTCGGTGTCGCCGCCGGCGTCGAGGCCGACGACGAACGCGCCGGACTTCTTGAGGTCGGCGAGGGCGCGGGACAGGTTGGTCACCTTGGCGACGGGCACGCGGGCCGCGGCGCCGGCGGACACCTTCCAGGCCGACGCCGTGACGCCGGCGGAGCGGCGTGACGGGACGATGACGCCGTGCGCGCCGAACGCGCCCGCGGAGCGCAGCACGGCGCCGAGGTTGCGCGGGTCGGTCACGCCGTCGAGCGCGACGAACAGCGGGGCCTGGCCGGCCGCCGCGGCGGCGTCGAGCAGGTCGTCGACGTCGGCGTAGTCGTACGGCGGCACCTGCGCGGCGACGCCCTGGTGCACGGAGCCCTCGGTGAGGTGGTCGAGCTCGGTGCGCGACACCTCGAGCAGCTGCACCGACCGGGCCGAGGCCAGCTCGAGGATCTCGCGGGTGCGGTCGTCGTGGTCGATCCGTGCGGCCAGGTGCACCGCGGTCACGGGCACGTCGGTGCGCAGCGCCTCCAGCACGGCGTTGCGGCCCGCGACGACCTCCGCGCCGCCCGTGGGGCGGCGGGTGCCGCGCACGACGCCCTTGCTGGCCCCCTTCTGGGACTGCGCGGCCTCGCGCTTCTCGGCGGCCACCTTGCGCTTGTGCGCGGGGTGGTAGGTGCGGTCCTCCGCCTTCGGCGTCGGGCCCTTGCCCTCGAGCGACTTGCGGCTGTGGCCGCCGGTGCCGACCTGCGCGCCCTTCTTGCTGCCCGCCTTGCGGACGGCGCCGGGGCGCCGGGTGTTGCCTGCCATGGTGTCTCTTCTCAGGGTTGCGAGCTCAGGTGGTCGAGCGGTCAGTCGGTCAGCGTCCAGCGGGCGCCGTCGGCGGAGTCCTGCACGACGACCCCGGCCGCCGCGAGGCGGTCGCGGATGGCGTCGCCGGTGGCCCAGTCCTTCGCGGCCCGCGCGGCGACGCGCGCGTCGAGCTCCGCCGCGACGAGCGACTCGAGCGCGGAGCGTGCCTTGGTGTCGCCCGCGCCGTCGGCCCACTGCGGGTCGGCGGGGTCGAGGCCCAGGACGTCGAGCATGCCGCGCAGGGCGACGAGCTCGGCCCGGGCGGCCTCGTCGTCGCGCGACGCCAGCGCGCTGTTGCCGGCGCGCAGGTGCTCGTGCACGACGGCGAGCGCCGCGGGCACGTTGAGGTCGTCGTCCATGGCCTCGACGAACGCCGCCGGGAGGTCGGCCTTCGCCACCTCGTCCGCCGTGACCGCGCCGACGCGCTCGGTGGCCCGCTCGACGAACCCGGAGAGGCGCTCCCAGGTGGCGCGCGCCTCGTCGAGGGTGTCGGGCGACCACTCGAGCATCGACCGGTACTGCACGGCGGCGAGCGCGTAGCGGATCACGGGCGCGGGGGCCTGGGCGAGCAGCTCGGAGACCAGAAGGCCGTTGCCGAGCGACTTGCTCATCTTGACGCCCTGCTGGGTGACCCAGGCGCAGTGCATCCAGCGCTGCGCGAAGCCGTACCCGGCGGCGCGCGACTGCGCCTGCTCGTTCTCGTGGTGCGGGAACCGCAGGTCCAGGCCGCCGCCGTGGATGTCGAACGCGTCGCCCAGGTAGCGGTGCGCCATCGCGGAGCACTCGAGGTGCCAGCCGGGACGGCCTCGGCCGAACGGGGTGTCCCACGACGCGGTCTCGGGCTCGCCCGGCTTCGGCGCCTTCCAGAGGGCGAAGTCGTGCGGGTCGCGCTTGGCGGACGCCGCGGCGTCGTCGCCCGTGGGCTCGGGGTTGAGGTCCTCCAGCCGCTGCCGGGTGAGCTCGCCGTAGGCGGGCCAGGAGCGCACGTCGAACCAGACGTCGCCGGGGCCCGTGGCGTACGCGTGCCCGCGGTCGACGAGGCGCTGCATCAGCTCCGCCATGTCGAGCACGTGGCCGGTGGCCCGCGGCTCGTACGTCGGAGGGATCACGCCGAGCGCGTCGTAGGCGCTCGTGAACATCCGCTCGTGCGTGGCGGCGTGCGCCCACCACGGGACGCCGGCGGCCGCGGCCTTCGCGAGGATCTTGTCCTCGATGTCGGTGACGTTGCGGATGAGCGTGACGCGCAGGCCCGACCGCTCCAGCCAGCGACGCAGGATGTCGAAGGCGATCACGGGACGCAGGTGGCCGATGTGGGGCGGGGCCTGGACGGTGGCGCCACACAGGTAGATGCCGACCTCGCCCGGGGTCAGGGGGACGAAGTCGCGCACGTCGCGCGTCGCGGTGTCGTACAGGCGCAGGCTCACCGGTCCAGGGTACCGGCGCACCTCAGCCGAAGGTGCGCCCCTCGCCCCGGTAGGTCGGCACGGTCTCGACGATCTCGTCGCCGCGCACCAGGTGCACGACGGCGAACCGTTCCATGAGCTCGCCGGCCTTGGCGTGCCGCAGCCACACGCGGTCGCCGACGGCCAGCGGCGGGGCGCCCGGCCGGCGGCGCAGCGGCGTCATGACCTCGCCGGCGCCCTCCGTGCCGGTGAGCGACCAGCCGGCGGTCGCGACGCGCGGCAGGCGCGACCGGCCGGACGGGCCGGAGGCGACGTAGCCGCCCCCGAAGGCGGTGGCCCAGCCCGGCGCGGGCAGGCGCACGACGTCCAGCCCGAAGAAGGCCGCGGGGCGCGGGTCGAAGGCCCGGTAGCCGTCGAACAGACCGGGCACGAACAGCCCGGAGCCGGCGGTGACCTCGGTGACCGCGGGGCCGGCCGACGACGTCTCGAGCGAGCCCGTGCCGCCGGAGTTCACCAGCTCCACGCGGCGCCCGACGGCGGCGCCCACCGCGTCGACGACCTCGGCGCGACGGCGGTCCAGGTCGGTGACGGAGAGCCGCTTGACGAGCCGGACGGCGGGGTTGGTGTCGGGCAGTCCGGCGACCTGCGCCTCGTAGAACATCAGCCCGCGCAGCCGCGCGCCGGGCAGCTCCTCGACGCGGCGGGCGAGCTCCGCGACGTCCCCCGGGGTGCGCAGCGGGGACCGGCGGGTGCCGAGGTGCACCTGGACGGGGCCGAGCTCGAGCCGCAGCGACGCGTCCACGTCCAGGCAGACCGCGACGTCGGGCAGCGCGTCGGCGTCCGTGCCGGCGGGCACCCCGGCGGACCGCAGGGCCGCGTCCAGCCGCTCGAGCTGGGCGACGTCGTCGACCATGACGGTGATCTCGCGCCGGGCGCGCACGTCGGCGGCGAGGCGGGCGAGGGCGTCGGCGTCGACGGTCGGGTAGCCGACGAGGACGTCACGGGTGCCCTCCTGCACGAGCCACAGCGCCTCGGACAGCGAGAACGCCATGACGCCCTCGAAGCCGGCGTCGAGGGCGCGGCCCACCAGGGAGCGCACCCGCACCGACTTGCTGGCCACGCGCACGGGGACGCCGCGGGCGCGCCGGCGCAGGTCCGCCGCGTTGGCGTCGAAGGCGTCGAGGTCGACCACCGCCACGGGCGCCGGCAGGTGCGCGGTCGCGCGGGCCAGCCGCTCCGTCTGGGTCATGGCCGCACGCTACACCGGCCGCCCCCCCTCGGGATCAGCCTGACGGTGGATCCGCGCCGCCCGGCGCGCGTGGCAGAGTGTGCGCGTGAATCCGAGCACCGTCGCCGGCACCCCGGCCGCCCGCACGTCCGACGCCCCGCTGCGCACGTGGGGCGGCACGCACACCTGGCAGCCCGCGCGCCGCGTCCGGCCGCGCGACGAGGGCGAGCTCGGCGCCGTGGTCGCGACGGCCGCCGCGACCGGGACGCGGGTGCGCGCGATGGGTGCAGGGCACTCGTTCACGGCCGCCGCCGTGACGGACGGCGTGCACCTGAGCCTCGACCACCTCAGCGGCGTCGAGGCGGTCGTGCCGCAGCCCGACGGCACGGTCCTGGTCACCGTGCGCGCGGGCACGCGGCTGCACGACCTCAACCGGCTCCTCGCCTCGCTCGGCCTCGCGATGCGCAACCTGGGCGACATCGACCGGCAGTCGGTGGCGGGGGCGATCTCGACGGGCACGCACGGCACCGGCGCCCGCCTCGGCGGCCTCGCGACGCAGGTGCGCGGCGTGCGGGTGGTGGACGGCGACGGCGTGGTGCGCCAGGCCTCCGACGACGCGGCCCCGGGCACGCCCGAGCGCGAGCTGTTCGAGGTGGCGCGGCTGGGCCTCGGCGTCGCGGGCGTGCTGTCCGCGGTGACCCTCGAGGTGGTGCCGGCGTTCTGGCTGCGCGCGCAGGAGGAGCCGTGGCCGCTGGACCGGGTGCTGGAGCAGCTCGACGACTACGTCGACGGCAACGACCACGCGGAGTTCTACTGGTTCCCGGGCACGCGCCGGGCGCTGACCAAGCGCAACAACCGGGCGACGGCCGACGAGGTCGAGGCGTGGGCGAGCGGCCGCGCCGGCGCCCGCGGGGCGGTGCGCACGGCCGGCGCCCGGGCCCGCGCGCTGCTCGACGAGGAGGTGCTGTCCAACGGCGCCTTCGAGGTGCTGAACCGGTTCGCCCTCGCCGCGCCCGGCATGGTGCCGCGGCTCAACGCCGTCAGCGCTCGGGCGCTCGGCGGCAAGACGTACGTGGCGCCGTCCGCCGACGTGTTCGTCACCCGCCGGCGCGTGCGGTTCGTCGAGATGGAGTACGCCCTGCCGCGCGCCGCCCTGCGGGGCGTGCTCGACGAGCTCGACGCCTGGCTGCGCGCCTCGGGCGAGCCCGTCCCGTTCCCCGTCGAGGTGCGGTTCGCCGCCGCCGACGACGTGTGGCTGTCCACCGCCCACGGCCGTGAGACGGCGTACGTGGCCGTCCACCAGTACGCGCCGATGCCGCACCAGCGGTACTTCAGCGCCGCGGAGCAGATCTTCGTCGCGGCGGGCGGACGCCCGCACTGGGGCAAGATGCACACCCGCACCGCGGAGTACCTGGCCGACCACTACCCGCTGGCGGACGTCGCCCGGGTGCGCGCCGCCGTCGACCCCGAGGGCGTCTTCCGCAACGACTACACCGACACCGTGCTGGGCGCGCCGGGGGCGTAGGCGCAGGGAACATCGGTCCTCCCGGCGTCGTCAGGCGGGCGGCCGGCGGGGTCCGCCGTCCGCCTCCGGGAGCCGCACCGTGACCCGCAGCCCGCCGTCGGGCCGCGGGACGAGCGTGAGCACGCCGTGGTGCGCCTCCGTGATGCTGCGGACGATCGCCAGGCCGAGGCCGACGCCGCCGTGGTCGGCGCGGGTGCGCCCGCCGCCGCGCTGGAACGGCTCGGTGAGCGTGGGGACGAGCTGCGGGTCGAGCCGCTCGCCCGTGTTCTCGACCGTGAGCACCGCCTCCCCCGCGCGGTCCACGGTGTCGACCCGCACCGTGCCGCCGCCCGGCAGGTTGTGCACGATCCCGTTGTGCACGAGGTTCGTGGCGAGCTGCAGCAGCAGGGCGCGCGACCCCACCGCGTCGACGACCTCGCCGGTCATGCGCAGGTCGACCGCGCGGGCGTCCGCGAGGGGCAGCAGGGTCTCGACCGCCTCCTCCGCGACGAGGGAGAGGTCCACGGGCTCGCGGGCGAAGGAGCCCCGGTCCGCCCTGCTGAGCAGCAGCAGCGCCTCGGTGAGGTCGATCGCGCGCGCGTTGACGGCGTCGAGCCGGGCGAGCAGCTCGTCCGTGTCCCGGTCGGGGTCCTGCCGGGCCACGTCGAGCATCGTCCGGGTGATCGCCAGCGGCGTGCGCAGCTCGTGCGACGCGTTGGCCGCGAACCGCTGCTGCTCGGCGACCTGCGCCTCGAGCCGGGCGAGCATGTCGTCGAAGGCGTCGGCGAGCTCGCGGAACTCGTCCTGCCGGCCCGGCAGCCGGATCCGGTGGGACAGGGATCCGGCCGCGGCGCGGCGGGTGGCGTCCGTGAGCCGGTCCAGCGGCGCGAGCATCCGGCCCGCGAGGAACCACCCGCCGACGAGGCCCACGACCAGGAGGAAGAGCATCGCCCAGGCCGCCCGCGGGGCGAACGCGCGCTCGAGGTCGGACCGGTTGGGCACGAACTGGCCGCCGCCCGGGCGGGACGGGCGGACGTCCACGAGCACCGCGTCGGGCACGTAGCGCAGCAGGAACACCCACACCACGGCGAGCAGCAGGGCGCCCGCGACGAGCAGGAAGGCGGCGTAGCTGAGGGTCAGCTTCAGCCGGACGCTCGGACCGGGCGCCCTAGCCATGCTTCTCCCGCTCGTCCGTGCCCGTGTCGATCCGGTACCCGACGCCGGGCACCGTCGCGATCACCCACGGCTCGCCGAGCCGCTTGCGCAGCGCGGAGACGGTGATGCGCACGGCGTTGGTGAAGGGGTCGGCGTTCTCGTCCCAGGCCCGCTCCAGCAGCTCCTCGGCGCTGACGACGCCGCCGTCGGCCGCGACGAGCACGGCCAGCACCGCGAACTGCTTGCGGGTGAGCGCCACGTAGCGGCCCTCCCGGTAGACCTCGCGGCGGAACGGGTCGACCCGCAGCCCGGCGAGCTCCTGCACCGGCGGGCGCACGTGCGCGCGGCGCCGGTCGAGGGCCCGCAGCCGCAGCACCAGCTCCCGCATCGCGAACGGCTTGGTGAGGTAGTCGTCCGCGCCGAGCTCGAACCCCGACGCCTTGTCGTCGAGGCGGTCGGCGGCGGTGAGCATGAGGATCGGCATGCCGCTGCCGGACGCGACGATGCGCGCGGCGATCTCGTCGCCGGACGGCCCGGGGACGTCGCGGTCGAGCACGGCGATGTCGTAGGAGTTCACGCCCAGCAGCTCGAGCGCGGTGTCGCCGTCGCCGGCGACGTCGGCCGCGATCGCCTCGAGGCGCAGCCCGTCGCGGACGGCCTCGGCCAGGTACGGCTCGTCCTCGACGATCAGCACACGCATGCCCTCGATGCTACGGAGGCGCGCCTATCGTCCGCGTATCGAGGAGCGCATACGCCCGGGCAACGCCGCCCCCGCTCGACTGGGGCCATGCCCCACCACCAGCGCAGCGCCACCGCCTCCCCGCGCCCCGCCCGGGTCGTCCTGCTCGCCCTCGGCGCGGCCGTCGCCGTCCTGCTCGGCCTCGCGGCGTGCCTCGCCGCGACGACGACGGACCCCGACGCGCCGGCCCTGTCCCGGGTCGCCGACGTCGTCTCCCGCACCACCGGGGACGGCCCCCGCACCGGGGCCGCCGCCGGGCACGTCCCGAGCGGCACCTCCGTCTTCGACGAGCGACTGCCCGCGCTGGCGAACCTCGACCCCGCGCTGCTCCGCGCGCTCCAGGACGCGGCGACGGCCGCGGAGGAGGACGGCGTCACGTTCGTCGTCAACAGCGGCTGGCGCTCGCGCGCCTACCAGAAGCAGCTCCTGCGCGAGGCCGTGGCGCAGTACGGCTCCGCCGCGGAGGCCGCGCGGTGGGTGGCCGGCGCCGACACGTCGTCCCACGTCTCCGGCGATGCCGTCGACCTCGCCCAGAACGGCGGTCCCGCCTGGCTGGCCGAGCACGGCGCCGCCTACGGGCTGTGCGCGGTGTACGGCAACGAGCCGTGGCACTACGAGCTGCGCCCGGACGCCGCCGGCTCCGGCTGCCCCGCCCCGTACGCCGACCCGACCGAGGACCCGCGGCTGCGCGGATGAGCCCTCAGGACGTGCGCGCTCAGGCCGTGCGCGCGACGACGAGCGCCGTCGCGATGGCGGCAACCCCCTCGCCGCGGCCGGTGAGCCCCAGCCCGTCGGTGGTCGTGGCGCTGAGCGAGACCGGCGCGCCGGCGGCCGCCGACAGCGCCGCCTCCGCCTCGGCCCGGCGCGGCCCCACCTTGGGCCGGTTGCCGACCACCTGGACCGCGACGTTGCCGATGTCGAAGCCCGCCTCCCGCACCCGGCGCGCGGCCTCGGCCAGCAGGGTGACGCCCGCGGCGCCGGCCCACTGCGGCTCGCTGGTGCCGAAGTGCGTGCCCAGGTCGCCGATGCCGGCGGCGGAGAACAGCGCGTCGGCGGCGGCGTGCGCCGCGACGTCCGCGTCCGAGTGCCCGGCCAGCGGCCGCTCGCCGGGCCAGCGCAGGCCCCCGAGCCACAGCTCGCGGTCCGAGCCCTCCGGGGCGTAGGCGTGCACGTCGACCCCGAGGCCGGTGCGGGGCAGTGCGGTCACGACTCCTCCTGGAGCAGCAGAGCGGCCACCAGCAGGTCCCGCTCGGTGGTGATCTTCAGGGCGGCGTCGTCGCCCGCGACGACGTGCACGGGCTCCCCCAGCGCCTCGACGAGTCCGGCGTCGTCGGTGGCGGCGAGCCCCTCCGACCCGGAGCGGGCGGCGCCGCCGGCGTGCGCGCGCTCCAGCAGCGCGCGGTCGAAGCCCTGCGGGGTCTGGACCGCACGCAGCAGCGCGCGGTCGGGCGTCTCGACGACGCGGTCGACCGGGGGCCCGACGGGCGCCTGGTCCGCGACCTCGCGGGGCGCGATCCGCTTGATCGTGTCCGTGACGGGCAGCCCCGGGACGACGGCGCGGTGGCCCGCGCGCACCGCGGCGACCACGCGCCGCACGAGCTGCGGCGGGGCGAGGGGGCGGGCGGCGTCGTGCACGAGGACGACGTCGTCGTCGGGCGCGGCGAGCGCGAGCCCTGCCGCCACGGACGCCTGCCGGGTGGCGCCGCCCACGACGACGCGGACCGGCAGGTCGACGTGCGGGTCCTGCGCGACCACGTCGCGCACGACCGCGTCCAGCCCCGCGGGGCACGTCACGACGAGGGAGTCGACGACCCCCGAGGACGCGAGCCGCCGCGCGGCGTGCACCACGAGGGGAAAGCCGTCGAGGGCGACCAGAGCCTTGGGGAGGTCGCGACCGAGCCGGGTCCCCGACCCCGCGGCGGTCAGGATCGCGAGCGTCGTCACGGCGTCACGGTACCGGAACGACGACGGCGACCCCCGGCCGGAGCCGGGGGTCGCCGTACAGCGCTGGTGACGGGTGCCTCAGGAGGCGAGGACCTCGTCGATGATCGCGCCGGCCTTCTCCTCGTCGACGCCCTCGGCGAGCGCGACCTCGGACTCGAGGATCTGGCGCGCCTTGGCGAGCATGCGCTTCTCGCCGGCCGAGAGGCCGCGGTCGGCGTCACGGCGCGACAGGTCGCGCACGACCTCGCCGACCTTGATCACGTCGCCCGACGCGAGCTTCTCGAGGTTCGCCTTGTAGCGGCGCGACCAGTTGGTCGGTTCCTCCGTGTAGGGCGCGCGCAGCACCTCGAAGACGCGGTCCAGCCCCTGCTGGTCCACCACGTCGCGCACGCCGACGAGGTCGACGTTCTCCGCCGGGACCTCGATCGTCAGGTCGCCCTGGGCAACCTTGAGCTTGAGGTACATCTTCTCCTCGCCACGGATCTTCCGCGTCTTGATCTCCTCGATCAGCGCGGCGCCGTGATGCGGGTAGACAACCGTCTCGCCTACTGTGAACGTCATCTGCAGATGTCCCCTTTCCCAGTCGACGAGTTTATCACGGGGGAGCCGACACTCCCCTGCCCCTCGGCCCCCGAGCGCCCTGTCCAGGACTGTGTTTTCGCAGGTCAGAGGGCTGGCAGCGCGGCCAGGGACGCAGCACCCGCCGGTCGTCGCTAGGATGTCGATGGGCCTTCTGCAGGCCCGCTCCCTCCCGCGCCCGGCTCGGGAGGACCGCTGATGTCCCGAGCCCGCGACGCCACCCGCGCCCGCGTGCCGACGCCTTCGAAGGAGAGCACGTGTTCCGCTCCGTCCGCCCCGCACGCACCGTCGCCGCCGCCAGCGTCATGGCGGGCGCCCTGCTGCTGGCCGCCTGCTCCCCCACGATCACCACCAAGCCGTACGCCCCGTCCGACGGCGTGCGCGTCAACCTCACGGACCAGGTCCGCGGCATCAACCTCATGGTCGTCACCGAGGGCGAGGGCGAGCCCGGCAACGTGCTCGGAGCCCTGGCGAACGACTCCTCCGAGTCCGTGAGCTTCGTCCTCACGGCCGAGGGCGCCGAGCCGCTGTCCGTCGAGGTCCCCGCCGGCGGCACCGTCTACCTGAACGCCGACCAGGAGGACTCCGCCCAGGTCGCGCAGCCGCAGATCGCCTCCGTCGCCTCGCACCCCGGCGGCGACCTCGAGGCCACCCTGTCCGGCGCGGGCACCGAGCAGGACTTCTTCCTCCCGATCATGGACGGCACGCTCCCCGAGTACCAGGCCTACCTGCCGACCTCCACGGCCTCCTGACCGGTACGTGAAGGGGCGGGGGGGGGGGGGGCCGGGTGGGGGCGTGCCCCCGCTTTTTTTTTCGGTGTTCAGGGGCGGTGTTTCCAGGAGGAGTTGCCCAAACAGACGTCAAC
>NZ_JBSGUW010000009.1:189329-193746 GCF_053608125.1 Isoptericola sp. NPDC055063
GGAGACATCCTTCTCCTGGGGACCCGTTCCCTCTTCCCGCCTCCCTTTTCCTGGCGGCTGGAAGGGGGGGGGGGGGTCAGACATGCTCTGTTGCCCCCCCGCCCCTTCGTCGTTCGTCCGGTGGTCAGGCTCAGGTGCTCAGGCGCCGGTCACCCGAATCGGCCCGACACGTAGTCCTCGGTGGCCTGCTGCGACGGCGTCGAGAAGATCGTGGACGTCTCGTTCATCTCGATCAGGCGGCCCGGCTTGCCCGTGCCCGCGATGTTGAAGAACGCCGTGCGGTCGCTGACGCGAGCCGCCTGCTGCATGTTGTGGGTCACGATGACGATCGTGTAGTCCTGCTTCAGCTCCCCGATGAGGTCCTCGATCGCGAGGGTCGAGATGGGGTCGAGGGCGGAGCAGGGCTCGTCCATGAGCAGCACCTGCGGCTTCACCGCGATGGCGCGGGCGATGCACAGCCGCTGCTGCTGCCCTCCCGACAGGCCCGACCCCGGGCGGTCGAGGCGGTCCTTGACCTCGTTCCACAGGTTGGCGCCGCGCAGCGAGGTCTCGACGAGCTCCTCGGCCGCCGCCTTGCCGAGGCGCCGGTTGTTGAGGCGCACGCCCGCGAGCACGTTGTCGCGGATCGACATCGTCGGGAACGGGTTGGGCCGCTGGAAGACCATCCCCACGTTGCGTCGCACGGCCACCGGGTCGATGTCGTCGCCGTACAGGTCGACGCCCTCCATCTCGACCGTGCCCTCCACGCGGGCGCCCGGGATCACCTCGTGCATCCGGTTGAGCGTGCGCAGGAAGGTCGACTTGCCGCACCCGGACGGGCCGATGAACGCCGTCACCGACTTCGGGTCGATCGTCATCGACACGTCCTGCACGGCGAGGAAGTCGCCGTAGTAGATGTTGAGGTCCTTCACGTCGATGCGCTGTGCCATCGTCTGTCTCTTTTCGGTGTGGCTGCGGCGGGCGGCGGCTGCGGGTCAGCGCAGCTTCGGGGAGAACCAGCGGTTCACCAGCCGGCCGATGAGGTTGAGGGCGAGCACCAGGACGATCAGCACGAGCGCCGCGCCCCACGCGTTCTGGATCGCGATGTCGGGGACGCACGTGGCCGACGCGCCGCCGGGGCACGTCGCCAGGCCCTGGCTGTACTGGCGGTAGGCGAAGACCGGCAGCGTCATCATGCGGCCCTCGAAGGGGTCGAAGTTGATGGAGTCGGTGACGCCCACGGTGACGAGCAGCGGCGCCGTCTCGCCGATCACGCGGGCGATGGCGAGCAGGATGCCCGTCGTCAGGCCGGCGACCGACGTGCGGAGCACGACCTTGACGATCGTCAGCCACTTCGGCACGCCGAGGGCGTAGGACGCCTCGCGCAGCTCGTGCGGGACGAGCTTGAGCATCTCCTCGCAGGACCGGACCACCACCGGGATCATCAGCACCGACAGGGCGACGGCGCCGATGACGCCCATCCGCACCCCCGGCCCGAGGATCAGGGTGAACAGCGAGACGGCGAAGAGGCCGGCCACGATGGACGGGATGCCCGTCATGACGTCGATGAAGAATGTCACCGAGCGGGCGAGCGCGCCCTTGCCGTACTCCACCAGGTAGATGGCGGTGAGCAGGCCGATCGGCACCGAGATCACCGTGGCCAGGGCCGTGATGATCAGCGTGCCGACGATGGCGTGGTAGATGCCGCCGCTCGGGTCGCCGCCGAAGATGTTGCGCATCGACAGCGTCAGGAAGTCCATGCTGATGCGGCCGACGCCGTTGCTCAGCACGGTCCAGATCAGCGAGACCAGCGGGGCCATCGCGACGACGAACGCGCCCCAGATCAGGACCGTCATCGTGCGGTCCTTGCGGCGCCGGGCGCCGTCCGCGCCGGTCAGCGCGGCCCGCGTGCGCGCGGTGGCCTCGGCAGGGCCGGTGGGGCCGACGGGGTCGACGGTGGTGGTGCTCATCAGTTGGCCCCCGAGAATTCCTTGCGCCGCGCCACGATCGCGCGCGCGCCCATGTTGACGGCCAGCGTGATGACGAACAGCACGAGGCCGGTGGCGATCAGCGTGTTCACCGCGAGGCCGCTCGCCTCCGGGAAGTCGAGCGCGATGTACGCGGCGATGGTCTGCTGCTGCGCGCTGTCGAGGATCCGGAAGGAGTACAGGAACCCGGGCGACAGGATCATGAGGACCGCCATCGTCTCGCCGAGGGCGCGGCCCAGGCCGAGCATCGCGGCCGAGATCACTCCCGACCGGCCGAACGGCAGCACCGCGGTCCTCACCATCTCCCAGCGGGTCGCGCCGAGCGCGAGCGCCGCCTCCTCGTGGAGCTTCGGCGTCTGCAGGAAGACCTCGCGGGCGACGGCGGTGATGATCGGCAGGATCATCACCGCGAGGACGACGGCCACCGTCGCCAGCACGCGGGAGGTGGGCGACACCGGGCCGGCGAAGAGCGGGAACCAGCCGAGGACCGAGCTGAGCCACTCCCACAGCGGCAGCGCCGCCGGGCCGAGCACGTAGATGCCCCACAGGCCGTAGATGACCGACGGGACCGCGGCGAGCAGGTCGACCAGGTAGCCGAGCACCTGGGACAGCTTCGGCGGCGCGTAGTGCGAGATGAACAGCGCGATCCCCATCGCGACCGGGGTGGCGAGCGCGAGGGCGAGGGCAGCCGCGAGCAGGGTGCCGAACACGAGCGGTCCGACGTACTCGAGCAGCGACGTGTCGTTCGGGTAGCGCGGCACCGACGCGGCCAGCTCGTCCGAGCCGGCCGTCAGGGCGGGCCACGCCTGCTGCAGCAGGAAGACCGCGACGGCGGCCAGCACCGCCAGGATGAGGACGCCCGCACCGACGGCGATCCAGCGGAAGGCCCGGTTGAAGCCGCGGTCGGTCGTGCGGCGTCGGCGTCGCGGGCGTCCCGGCACCCGCTCGGCGGGCGGGCTGGCGGTGGTGGTCACTCGTGCTCCTCGTTCTCCTGCTGTGGGTGATGCCGCCGGCCGGGCCCAGGGGCCCGACCGGCGGCAGGCTCGACCGGCGGCGTTCTCCCGACCGCGCCGGTCCGTGCCCGGTCAGGCGGCCTTGATCGCCTCGATCGACGGCAGGACCGCGTCGCGGATGGCCGAGGACACCGGCGCCGAGCCCGCGGCGTCGGCCGCGACCTTCTGGCCGTCCTCGCTCACGATGTAGGACAGGTAGCCCTTGACCAGGTCCGCCTGCGCCTGGTCGGCGTAGGTGCCGCAGGCCAGCAGGTAGGAGACCAGGACGACCGGGTAGGCGCCCGCGACGTCGCGCTTGAGGTCGATCGAGTACACGCCGTCGGCGGTGCCCTCGGCACGCGGCGACTGGGCGACGACCTCGGAGGCCGCCTCGGCGCTGTACGGGACGAACTCGTCGCCGACGCCGACCGCCACGGTGCCGAGGCCGGAGACCTGCGACGCGTCGGCGTAGGTGATGGTGCCCTCGCCCGACTGCGCGGCCGAGACCACCCCGGAAGTGCCCTGCGCGGACTCCTGGCCCTCGATCGGCCACACGCCGTCGGGCTCGTGCTCCCACGCCTGCGGGGCGGCCTCGGAGAGGTACGCCTGGAAGTTCTCGGTGGTGCCCGAGTCGTCCGAGCGGTGCACCACGGTGATGGCGGTGTCCGGCAGGTCGGCGTCGGGGTTGTCGGCGGCGATCGCGTCGTCGTTCCAGGCCTTGATCTTGCCCGAGAAGATGTTCGCGATGACCTCCGGCTTGAGGTTCAGCGAGTCGATGCCCTTCAGGTTGAAGGCCACGGCGATCGGGCTGATGTAGCCCGGGAACTCGATGACGCCGCCGTCGCCGCACTGGGCCTCGGCCGCCGTCATCTCGTCGTCGTCCAGCGCCGCGTCGGAGCCGGCGAAGCCGTAGGAGCCGTCGGTGAAGCCGGTGCGGCCGCCGCCGGAGCCGACCGGGTCGTAGTTGACGGTGACGTCGGGGTTGGCCGTCTGGAAGCCGGCGCGCCAGGCCTCCTGGGCCGACTCCTGCGAGGAGGCTCCGCCACCGCTGAGCTCACCGGAGAGGGTGGAGGTGCTGCCCTCCGTCGAGCCGTCGGTGGAGGCCGCGCCCGGCGTCGCCGGGTCCGAGCCGCACGCGGCGAGGGTCAGGGCAAGCGCGCCGACCGCGACGGCGGATCCAGCACGGGAGAATCGGCTGAGCTTCACGTCTCGTTCCATCCTGTTCACACGGAGTGGCACCGGCGATGCGCCGGCGTTCGTCAGGAACGCTAAGGAGGCAAGGTGGCCCGGGGCCCAGGAGCAGGTGAACGAGGGGTGAACAGTGGCGGGCGGCTGGTCACCAGCCGCCGGGGTGGTGCGAGAAGAGCCGAGGTAGTGCGAAAGATCGCGAGGTAGTTCGTCCCCTTGGTCGGGGTGCCACGGGCGCGCCGTGGCGAACTACCTCGCGATCTTTCGCAC
>NZ_JBSGUW010000009.1:193756-231125 GCF_053608125.1 Isoptericola sp. NPDC055063
AGCGGACGCGGCAAAAAACCCCGACGGCTTCTCCCCCCCTTTTTTCCTCCCCCCATCCACCCCCACCGCGGCACTCCCCCCCGCCTCCCCACACTACCTCGGCTTCGAACTACCTCGGCGATCTAGGCGGCCTCGTCCGCGAGCTTGTAGCCCAGCCCTCGCACCGTGAGGAGCAGCTGCGGGGAGCCCGGGTCCGCCTCGATCTTGGAGCGGATCCGCTTCACGTGAACGTCGAGCGTCTTCGTGTCGCCGACGTAGTCCGCGCCCCACACCCGGTCGATGAGCTGCCCGCGGGTGAGCACGCGACCCGCGTTGCGCAGCAGCAGCTCCAGCAGGTCGAACTCCTTGAGCGGCAGGGACACCGCCGCGCCGCCCACCGTCACGGTGTGCCGCTCCACGTCCATGCGCACCGGCCCCACCTCGAGGACGGGCTCGCCGTCGTCGTCGTGCCCGTTCGACGCCGCCTCCGGCGCCGACGGGCCGCGCCGCCGCATCACCGCGCGCATGCGCGCCAGCAGCTCGCGGAACGAGTACGGCTTGGTGACGTAGTCGTCCGCGCCCAGCTCCAGGCCCACGACCTTGTCGATCTCCGAGTCCTTGGCCGTCAGCATGATGACCGGCACGTCACCGCGCTGCCGCAACTCCCGGCACACCTCCGTGCCGGACAGGCCGGGCAGCATGAGGTCCAGCAGCACCAGGTCGGCGCCGCCGTCGTCGTACGCGGCCAGCGCGTCCACCCCGTTCGAGGCCTCCACGACCTCGAAGCCCTCCCGGGTCAGCTGATATGTCAGGGGGTCCCGGTAGGACTCCTCGTCCTCGACCACCAGGATGCGCGTCACGCACCTACCTCCTCGTCCGTCGTGTCCGTTGTCTGGCTCTGGTCGTGCTCGGCCGCCGGGATGCGCAGGGTGAACGTCGAGCCCTTGCCCGGCTCCGACCACACCTGCACGTCACCACCGTGGTCGGCCGCGACGTGCTTGACGATGCTCAGGCCGAGGCCCGTGCCGCCCGTGTCGCGGGAGCGCGCGGGATCCACGCGGTAGAAGCGCTCGAAGACGCGGTCCTGCTCGTCGACGGCGATGCCCACGCCCTGGTCGACGACGTCGATCTCCACCAGGCCGTGGCGCTCGCGGACCCCCACTCCCACGCGCGTGTTCTCGGCCGAGTACGCCACCGCGTTGTCCAGCAGGTTGCGCACCGCCGTCACCAGCAGGTTGTGGTCGCCGTAGACGAGCACGTCCGCGGTGCCGCCCACCGCGATCGTGATGTTCTTCCCCTGCGCCGTGGTGCGCGCACGGTCCACGGCCTCCGCGACGACGTCGCGCACGGGGATGATGCTGACCTCCTGCAGCGCGCCGGCCACCTGCAGGCGGGACAGCTCGATGATCTCGTGCACCAGCGCGGAGAGCCGTTGCGCCTCCGCCTGCATGCGCTGGGTGAAGCGGCGCACCGCCACCGGGTCGTCCGCGGCGTCCTGCACCGTCTCCGCGAGGAGGGCGAGCGCGCCGACCGGAGTCTTCAGCTCGTGCGACACGTTGACGACGAAGTCGCGGCGGATCGCCTCCACGCGACGGGCCTCCGTGCGGTCCTCGGCGAGCACCAGCAACATGTCGGGCCCCACGGGCGCGACCCGCACCTGGAGCAGCACCGTGCCTGAGCCGATCGGCCCGCGCGGCAGCTCGAGCTCCTTCTCCCGGATCACACCGTCGCGGCGCACCTGGCGCACCAGGTCGATGATGGCGGGGTGCTGGAGGGCGTCGTTGCGCACCACGCCCAGCGCGTACGCCGGGGGCGACGCCCGCACCACGTCATCCTCCCCGTCCAGGACGACCGCCGCCGACCGGAGCACCGCGAGCACGCGGACGAGACCCTCGTCGAGCTCGGCGGGAGCCGCCTCCGGCGACCGCTGGTGGGCGCGCTCGGAGAAGCGGAAGGCGACCGTGGCGATCACGCCCACCACGACGCCGAAGATGCCCGCGACGACCGCGGTCACGCCCGGGATGATTCCGTCCACGCACAGCAGCCTAGGTGGCGTCGCCGCGGGAATCCGTCGTGGAGCGGAACTGCTCAGCGAGCCGTCGCCCACTGTTCACCTCCGACCCTCCCGGAGTTCACCTGGGCGCCCCCGGCGCGTCCACGGCGCGTGGCAGGGTGCCGTCAGAACCCTTCTTCCCGAGAGGACAGCGATGCGAGAGATCTTCGAGGCCGAGCTGCGTCAGGTCGGCGACGACCTCATCGAGATGAGCCGGCTCGTCGAGTCCGCCATCCGGCGCGCGGGCGACGCCCTGCTCGAGGCCGACCACCAGCTGGCGCAGGAGGTCATCGCCTCCGACCACGCGATCGACCGGCTCGAGTCCGAGCTCGACGAGCGCTGCGTGCACCTGCTCGCCCAGCAGCAGCCCGTCGCCACCGACCTGCGCGTCGTCATCTCCGCGCTGCGCATCAGCGCGTCGCTCGAGCGCATGGGCGACCTCGCCCGCCACGTCGCCGAGATCGCCCGCGGTCGCTACCCCGCGCAGGCCGTGCCCGCGCCCGCGCGCGAGACGTTCGTCAAGATGCACGGCGCCGCGGTGCACGTCGCCCAGCGCACGACCGCGCTGCTCGCCACGCGCGACGTCGCCCTCGCCGCCGAGGTGCAGCAGGACGACGACCTCCTCGACGCCCTGCACCAGGACACCTTCGCCGCGACGCTCGACCCCGAGTGGCCCGGCACCACGCAGGAGACCGTCGACGTCACGCTGCTCGGCCGCTACTACGAGCGCTTCGGCGACCACGGCGTGTCCGTCGCCCGCCGCATCACGTTCCTCGTCACGGGCAACTTCGACGACGAGCACGCGCGCGCGGACGCCTGAGCCTCTGCTGGGCCGTGGTCGGGTCGGCGAGGTAGGCCGGGCTTACCTCGCCTCGCTCGTGCCTGCCTCAGCGCGCGTGGCGGCGTCGACGGCAGCGCGTGCGGCGGCGACCCGTCGGCGCGGGTCCATCAGCACGTCGACGGCGTCGATCCACTGCTCGACGGCGGCCGGTAGGCCGCGCACGGACTCTCCCGCGGCGTCGCGCAGCAGCTCCGGGACGCCGCGCAGGCTGCGGAAGGGCCGGTCGAAGAACGGCTCGGTGGCACCGCCGTCGAGCGCGGGCAGGCCAAGGTCGCGCTGCCGCTCGTGCAGGACGTCGCAGGCGTCGCCGAGGGCGGCGTCGCGCTCCTGCCAGGTCGGGGCGGCGAGGGCCCGCGCCAGGTGCGGTCCCGCCGTCGCCGCGGACGGCGCGCCGGCGAACGCCGTGCCGAGCCACTTCGGGTAGGGCGGCCAGCGCCGCTCCAGCAGCAGACCCAGGCGCAGCAGCGAGCCCGTCAGCCGGGCGGCGAGGACGCGCGAGCCGACGTCGTCGCCGCGAGAGCCGGTGCGGCCGACGAACGGCAGCTCCTGCCCGACGCGGGCCCACTCGGCGGCCAGCACGTGCAGCCAGACGTCGTCGGGGTACCAGGCCAGCCGCTCGCGGATCGCGGAGAGCTCGCCCGGGCCGTCGTGGAAGACGGGGCCGGCGGTCACCTCCAGCACGCTCTGCCCCGTCAGGGACAGCCAGCCCACGGCGTCGTCGAGGTCCGTGACCGGGTCCAGGCCGAGCCGCGACCGCGCGAAGGCGCGGGGTGTCGCGACCTCCACCCGCTGCCGCACCACCGGCTCCCAGGTGGTCGCGAACCGGGTGGGCAGGCCGGCGTGCTCGGCGGGCAGCGAATCTTCCAGGAACGCGTCCACGGGCGCGACGTCCGCCTCGTCGACCAGCAGCGTGAGGCGCAGGCCCCAGTCGTGGTCGCGCGACGTCTCGTCGTCGAGGCCGAGGACGTCCGACCCGCTGCCCAGCCGGGCCGCCGCGTGCGGCAGGCCGGGGCGCCAGCCGTCGAGCAGCGGCCGCACGACGTCCGCGTAGTAGGCCCGAGCGAGGCCGATGCCGGAGGTCACGGGGCTGGAAGTCACGGGGCCGGAGGTCACGCGGTCAGCCTGCCAGCAGGGACGACGAACCCCGGACCCTTTTCGGGGTCCGGGGTCCGGGGTGTCGAGCTACCGGCCGCGGCCGGCGGGCGTCACTTGCCCTGGTTCGCGACGGCCGCGATGGCGTCCTTCGCGGCCTCCGGGTCGAGGTACGTGCCGCCCGGGTTGGTCGGCTTCAGTGTCTCCTCGTCGAGCTCGTACACCAGCGGGATGCCCGTGGGGATGTTGAGCCCGGCGATGGTCTGGTCGTCGACGCCGTCCAGGTGCTTGACAATGGCGCGCAGCGAGTTGCCGTGCGCGGCGACGAGGACGGTCTTGCCCGCCTGGAGGTCCGGCACGATCTCGCCGTCCCAGTACGGCAGGGCCCGGTCGAGCACCTGCTTGAGTGCCTCGGCGCGCGGGATCGGCTCGCCGGCGTAGCGGACGTCCGCGTCCTGCGAGAACTCCGAGCCCAGCTCGATCTCGGGCGGCGGCACGTCGTAGGAACGACGCCAGAGCATGAACTGCTCCTCGCCGTACTGGTCGCGCACCTGCTTCTTGTCCTTGCCCTGCAGGTCGCCGTAGTGGCGCTCGTTGAGGCGCCAGCTGCGCTTGACCGGGATCCAGTGACGGTCGGCGGCGTCGAGGGCCAGGTTCGCCGTGTTGATGGCGCGGCGCAGCAGCGACGTGTGCACGACGTCGGGAGTGACGCCCGACTCCTTGAGCAGCTCGCCGCCGCGCTTCGCCTCCGCGGTGCCCTTCTCCGACAGGGGCACGTCCACCCAGCCGGTGAAGAGGTTCTTCGCGTTCCACTCGCTCTCGCCGTGGCGGAGCAGCACGAGGGTGTAGGTCATGGGGACCATCCTGCCTGCTGGACGCCGGCGCCCGCACCGCGGGTCGGATCCCGGGACGCCGGCGTCCGCACCTGGCTTGACTGGACCAGGGGTCTCTCTCAGGAGTCCACGCGCTCCAGCACGAACACCGGGATCTGGCGGTCCGTCTTCCGCTGGTAGTCGGCGTAGTCCGGGTATGCGGCGACGCACCGCTCCCACCAGAGCGCCTTCTCCTCGCCCGTCACCTCGCGGGCGTCGTACTCGTGCTTCTCCGGGCCGTCCTGCAGCTCCACGCGCGGGTTCGCGAGGACGTTGTAGTACCAGACCGGGTGCTTCGGCGCCCCACCCAACGACGCGACGACGGCGTACGTGCCCTCGTGCTCCACGCGCATCAGCGGCGCCTTGCGCAGGTGGCCCGTCTTCGCGCCCACCGTCGTGAGGATGACGACGGGCATCCCGCGCATCGTCGTGCCCTTCGTGCCGCCCGAGCTCTCGTACTGCTCGACCTGCTTCGCGGCGTGGGCGGACGGACTGGGTGCGTACTCTCCGGTGATCGGCATGTCACTTCCAAGCCGTCGCCCGGGCCACGCATTCCCGGTCCGCTAGGCTCCACCGGTTGCCCCAGGCCTGAGACAGCGAGGAAGACCGTGGCGAGACCGAGCACCCTCACCGTCTTCGTGACGGACCGCGCGTCCCTCGGCGCCGCCCCCAGCCCGCAGGACGTGCCCGACCGCTCGGCCGACCGCCGTCGCATCGTCACGACGAGCGTCGTCGCCGCAACCCTCGTGGTCGGCGGCGCCGTCGGCGCGTTCGCGCTGGGGCCCGGCGTGGGCCGCACCCTGTGCGCCGTCGGGGCCGCGGTCGTCGTGGCGCTCTGGCTGTTGCTGGTGCGGCCGCAGCTCGTCGTGCTGCGCTGGGACCGGTCGTTCGCCCGCCTCGCCGCGCGGCCGGAGCGGGCCGAGGGGCGGATCGCCGGGCTGGAGCTCACGTGGGACCGCGAGCGCACGAAGTGCTCCGTCGCCGGTCGGATCGCCTACGCCGGCGCCGACGGGAGCGCCCACGAGCTCCCGATCGCCGTCTCCTCGAACCTCACGTGGCGCCTCGACGCCGCGCAGGCGCCGGGCGAGGACTCCCCCGTCGTCGTCTGGCACACGCCGGACCACGCCGTCGCCCAGGCCGTCGTGCTGGTGGGGGAGGCCGCCACCCCGACCGCGTAGCGCGGGCTACTGGCGACGCGCCCGGTGCACCTTCGCCGCCTGCTCGTACACGTCGAGCATGGCGGCGGCGGCGCGGTCCCAGCTGAACCGTTCGCTGGCGCGGCGGGCGCCGCCGGCGAGGCGGGCGCGGCGCTCGTCGTCGGTGAGGAGGTCGCCGAGCTCGCGCGCCCAGGTCCAGGGGCTGTGGTCGGGCACGAGGACGCCGGACACACCGTCGACCACGACCGTCTGCAGCCCGCCGACCGCGGCGGCGACGACGGGCGTGCCGGCGGCCTGCGCCTCGGCGGCGACGAGGCCGAAGGACTCGTTGTGCGACGGCACGGCGACGACGTCCGCCGCGCGCAGATAGTCGACCAGCTCCTCGCGGGGCACGGGCGGGCGCACGACGAGGTGGTCGGTGACGCCCACCTGGTGGGCGAGGGCCTCGAGCTCGCGCACCGCCGTCGCGCGACCGCTGGCGCCGCCCAGGACGACGAGCACGGGCACGCGCGACCCGCCGCCGTCGCACCACGCCTCCGCCTCGGTGGCGTCGTCGGAGCTGGCGTGGTCGGCGAGGACGCCGAGGGCGCGGACCAGCACGTCGGGGCCCTTGAGGAGCTGGACCCGGCCGGCGAACAGCACGATCTTGCGGTCCGTGGGCAGGCCGAGCCGCTCGCGCAGCTCGCGTCGCACGTCGCAGGCGTCCTGCCCGGGGCCGGGCTCCAGGGGGCGGAAGACGTCGAGGTCGACGCCGGGCGCCACCACGTGCACGAGGTCGGGGTCGGCGCGGTACTCCTGCTCCAGGTCGTGGGCCTCCTCGCGGGTGGAGGCGACGAGCCCGTCGGCGGCCTCCACCACCTGCTCCTCCCCCACGATCCGGCCCACGGGCTCCGGCGCGTCCCCGGGCGCGAGGGCCGCGTTCTTCACGCGCGCCATCGTGTGCATGGTGTGCACGAGGGGGACGTCCCAGCGCTCCGCGGCGAGCCAGCCGACCTGCCCGGAGAGCCAGTAGTGGCTGTGCACGACGTCGTACCAGTGCGGCGGGCGGTGCGCCTCGGCGCGCAGCACGCCCGCGGTGAACGCGCAGAGCTGGCCGGGCAGGTCGTTCTTGTCCAGGCCCTCGTACGGTCCGGCGGCGACGTGCGCCACGCGAATCCCCGGCTCGACGTCGACGCACCGCGGCTGCGCGGACGTCGTCGCTCGCGTGAAGATCTCGACCTCGGCCCCGCGGCGGGCCAGCGCGCGCGCCAGCTCCAGCACGTAGACGTTCATGCCGCCCGCGTCGCCGGTGCCCGGCTGGTCCAGCGGCGACGTGTGCACCGACAGCATCGCCACCCGCGGGCCGAGGCGCGTCGCGTCGGCCGAGGTGCTCATCACGACTCCAGCACGCAGGCCGGCGGTGTGGGCAGGACGTGGCGCGCGACGACCTCGCCGGCGCCGGTCGTCGGGTCGAGCCGCACGGTCGCGAGCTCGCTGCGGCCCTGGAGGGCGACGACGACCGTCTCGGCGTCGTCCCCGCTCCCGCCCAGGACGGCGTGGTGGCGCGGCCACGCGCCGTCGCCCAGCGGGACGTCGACGAGGTGCTCGAGGGTGGGCACGCCGCCGTCGGCCGGGCCCACCGCGAGGACGGCGAGCACGTCGATGCCCCGCACCCCGACGTGCAGACGGGTGCCGTCGGCGCTGAGGGTCACGTGGGCCGGGAAGTCGCGCCCGGCTTCGGCAGCCGGGGAGACCGGCACCGCGGCGGCGGGCGTCCAGCCCGCGCCGTCGCGCACCAGCACGTGGGCGCGGGCGTCGAGCTCGCCGACGACGACGAGCGACCCGTCCGCGAGGGTGACGAGGTGGCGCGGCCCGGTACCCGGCGGCAGGACCGCCGCGACGTCCGCCGGGGCGCCCGCGTCCGCGCCCTTCGCCGGGTAGCGACGCACGACGTCCGCGCCGAGGTCGCACACCAGGACGGCGTCGCCCGCGTCGGCCACGAAGTGCGCGTGCGGGCCGGACTGCCGCTCCACGACCGGGCCGCTGCCGACCCCGGGGTGCGTGACGACGCCGTCCGCGGCGAGATCGCCCGTCGCCTCGTCCACCGGCACCGCCGCGGCCACGCCGTCGCCGTAGTTCGCCAGCCAGACGACGTCCCCGCGCGCCAGCACGTGGCACGGGTCGTCGCCGCCGGACGCCACCGAGCCCGACGGCGCGAGCGTCACGGCCCCGTCGGCGTCCTCCACCCGGAACGTCGTGAGCGTGCCCGCGGGCGTCTCCCCCACCGCGTAGAGCGAACGCCCCGACGGGTGCACGGCCAGGAACGAGGGCGACGTCGCCGCCACGGCCGGCACCGCCGAGGCGACCGAGCCGTCCGCTCGGTCCAGCGCGACTCGCCAGATGCTCTCGCCGCTGCCCGGCTCCGCCCCCGGCTGCGGGTAGGTGCCGACCCAGAGCTGCGCCCGAGCGCCCGTGTCCGTCATGGCCTCAGCCTATGACCGCGGGGGTGCCGGGCCAGAACGCGTCAGCGGTCGACGGACACGGTGAAGGACACGGTCGACGGGACACCGGTGGAAGGCCGCCCTTCGGCCGCTGCGCACTCCCGGAGGGTCAGGCTGCTGCCGGTGGGGGCCCGGAATCGGGCGGCTCGGAGCGGGACGACGCCGTGCCGGGAGGTTCCGGGCCGGCCACCCTGGGTAGCTCGTCGGCGGGGCGGTCGGTGTCGTGGATGCGGTCGTGGTGGACGTGGCCGGTCGGCGAAGTCCAGGCCAGGGTGCCGTCAGGCAAGGGGTTCACGGTCCACCGCGTCTGGTGCTTGAGCACGTGATGATGACGGCACACATGAGCGAGGTTGTCCGCGGTGGTACGCCCACCGTCGGCCCACGCGGTCAGGTGGTCGACGTCGCACCGCTCGGCGCGTCGCGTACAGCCCGGGAACCGGCAGGTCACGTCACGGGCCGCCAGCAGGGTGCGCAGCGCCGCGGGGACGGTGTAGGTGCCGGGGTCGGTCGCGAGGACGCGCCCGTCGACGGGGTCGACCAGCAGACGCCGCAACGACGGCGCCCGAGCGGTCAGCACGGTGGCGGTCTCCGGGTCCAGGGGCCCGTGGCCGTCCAGATCGGCCGGCCCCTCGCCACCCAGCAGCGTCATGACAGGGACCGTAACCCGCACCGTCGGCGTGATCCGACGGGCCAGATCACCCAGGTCAGCAACGTGGTCAGGAACATGGTCAGGGACGTGGTCGGGCACCTGGTCCGAAACAGTGCCCGACACCTCGCCCGACACCTCGCCCGACACCTCGCCCGACACCTCGCCCGACACCTCGCCCGACACCTCGCCCGACACCTCGCCCGACACCTGGCCCGACACCTGGCCCGACACCTGGCCCGACACCTGGCCCGACACCTGGCCCGACACCTGGCCCGACGCGCTCGTGATGTCGACGTCCGCGAACGCGTCGGTGCCTGCAGGGATGCCAGCAGCGGCGCTCGTGCTGGTGCTGGGGGTGGCAAGGAGGAGGTCGGCGAACGCGTCCGCACGCAGCTGCGCCGTGGTGCGCGGGTCACCCTGACCGCCGACGACCCGTGCGGTCGCGGTGAGGCGGTCGAACGCGGCGTGCGCCTGCACGGCGGGCAGGTGCGCGGTGAGCCAGGCCATGCCGTCCCGCCCCGGATCGAGAAACACCGCACGCTTGGTCGCGGCCTGCCGGTGACGTTCCGCCAGGGGTGTCGGATGGGCCAGGTCCCGCGCCCGCCGCAACCGCGAACGAAACTGGGCAGGTGTGGTCCGCGCCGCCAACGGCAGAGCGGCTGCCTCGACCCGCGCCCGCGCCTCAGCATCGGGGACCTCGGCCAACGTGTCCGCCATCGCCCGCGCATGCAACGCCGAGAACCGGCCACGACACAGCTCCACCAGCGTCACACCGGACGACCCCGCCGTACCCTCTGACGCGTCGACATCCCCTCCCGCGCAGGCGTGCTCGGCAGCCTCGGCCAAGGTGCGGGCGGTGTCGACGAGATGGGACGCCTGCACCTCGCTCATCCGCAACGCCGTCGCCAGGTCCGCGACGAACGCCCGCTGGGCGAGCTCACGGCGCCGCACCGCCGACGCCCGCCGCAGCTCCACGTCGGCATCGTCCACCAACGACGCCTCACACCCGCGGGCCGCACGACGGGAGTGTTCGACCGCCAACAGCAGCCGACCCTCCAGAGCGTCGATCTGCTCCCGGATCGCCACGGCGTCGTCGATCCCTGCGGACACCTCGTGCACGGACGGGCGAGGACCGGGATCCACCGCCGCGAGCACCTCACCGAGCGTCACCGTGCGCACGTCGTCGGGCACGGCATCGGGCATGGTGCCGACCGCGTCGTCGGGAGCAGGCAGGGTGTCGAACATGTGTTCGATTCTAGCGGTGCGCAGGCATGCCGAACAAGGCCTGTGGACAAGGAAACCCCAGGTCAGCCACCGGTGAAGCGTCGACGGGGCCGACGGCGCAGTCGGACGACCACCCTTCGAACGCACGCGACCCCGGCCGGAACCCCGGCCGGGGTCGTGCGGTGCGCAGATGGTGCGACAGGGTCAGTGCGCGGCCTCGTAGGCGGCCATCACCGTGGCGGAGATGCGGCCGCGGTCGCTGACCTCGTGGCCGTTCTCGCGGGCCCACTCGCGGATCTTGGCGAGCTGCGCGCGGTCGGTGCCGGTGCGGCGGGCGGCGGCACGCGTGCCGCCCCCGAGCCGTGCGGAAGTCTTGCGGCCGTGCCCGATCCAGGTCGCGAACGCGTCGCGGAGCTCCGACGCGTGCGCGGACGTGAGGTCGATCTCGTAGGAGACGCCGTCGAGGGCGAACGTCACGGTCTCGTCCGCGTCGCTCCCGTCGATATCGTCGATCAGGACGATCTGCTGCTTCTGAACCACGTGAATGCCTTCCGGTCATGAAGAGATGACATCGTTGAGAATGCCTTCTTCGTCACCGAAAAGTCAACGCGAAACGCGTGCGGCCCGCAATATCGAGAAGAATTCAGCGGGATTCCTGCTCGGCGGTCGCAGCCGCGGCAGCGGCGGCGGCCTCTTCCGCGTCCATCCTCTCGAGAGCGAGACGCTCGTTCCGGTCCGCGTGCAGGATCTTGCGCATCGCGAGCCAGAAGAGCAGGCCCACGCCGACGGACGGGGCGAGTCCGCTCATGATCGCGAGAAAAGTGTCCATGGGATGTCTTTCGTTAGGCCGTCGGCTTGACGAGCGGGAAAAGGATGGTCTCGCGCACGCCCAGGCCGGTGAGCGCCATGAGGAGTCGGTCGACGCCCATCCCCATGCCGCCCGACGGCGGCATCGCGTGCTCCATCGCGCTGAGGAAGTCGTCGTCGAGGGCCATCGCCTCGTCGTCGCCCGCCGCGGCGAGGCGCGCCTGGTCCTCGAAGCGCTGCCGCTGGATGACCGGGTCGACCAGCTCGGAGTAGCCCGTGCCCAGCTCGAAGCCGCGCACGTACAGGTCCCACTTCTCGACGACGCCGGGCACGGTGCGGTGCGCGCGCACCAGCGGCGACGTCTCGACCGGGAAGTCCCGCACGAACGTCGGCGCGTAGAGGCCGTCGCCCACGTGGTGCTCCCACAGCTCCTCGACGAGCTTGCCGTGGTTGACCTTCTTGGGGTCGATCGAGATCTCCGCCTTCTCGGCCAGCTCCGTGAGGTGCTCGACCGTGGTCTCCGGCGTGATCTCCTCGCCGATCGCATCCGAGAGCGAGCCGTACATCGTGATCTGCGCCCATTCGCCACCGAGGTCGTACTCCTCGCCGTCGGGAAGCGTCACGACCGTGGTGCCGAGAACTTCGCGGGCCGCCGTCTGCACGAGATCCTGCGTCAGAGCACCGATGGAGTTGTAGTCGCCGTACGCCTCGTAGGCCTCGATCATCGCGAACTCCGGCGAGTGCGTGGAGTCCGCGCCCTCGTTACGGAAATTGCGATTGATCTCGAAGACCTTCTCGACACCGCCGACGACCGCGCGCTTGAGGAAGAGCTCGGGGGCGATCCGCAGGAAGAGGTCGATGTCATAGGCGTTCATGTGCGTCATGAACGGCCGCGCCGACGCGCCCGAGGCGATGGTCTGCAGCATCGGGGTCTCGACCTCGAGGAAGCCCCGGCCGTGCAGGTTGTCGCGCAGCGAACGCACGACGCCCGCGCGGGTACGGACCATCTCGCGGGCCGCGGGGCGCGCGATGAGGTCGACGTACCGCTGGCGGACGCGGGCCTCCTCCGACAGGTCCTTGTGCAGCACCGGCAGCGGGCGCAGGGCCTTCGCCGCCATCTGCCACGAGTCGGCGAACACGCTGAGCTCGCCGCGGCGCGACGAGCCGACGCGGCCGTGCACGAACAGGTGGTCGCCCAGGTCCACGTCGGACTTGAAGGACGCGAGCGCCTCCTCGCCGACCTCCTTGAGGCTGAGCATCGCCTGCAGGCGCCGCCCCTCGCCGTCCTGGAGCGTGACGAAGCACAGCTTGCCCGTGTTGCGCAGGAAGACGACGCGGCCGGCGACGCCGACGACGTCCTCCGTCTCCTGGCCCGCCTCGAGGTGCCCGTAGCCCTCGCGCACCGCGGCGATCGAGTGCGTCACCGGCAGCGCGACGGGGTACGGCTCCACGCCCTGCTCCAGCAGCCGGTCGCGCTTCTCCCGGCGCACGCGCATCTGCTCCGGGAGGTCGTCCGTGGCCGCGGCGGGGTCGACGGCGGGCACGGCGGAGGCGGGGTTCTGCGGGGAGGTCACCCAGAGATTCTACGAGCGATCACCGGGTGCCGGGATCAGGGGCGGAGGTCGAGGGCGAGGTCGAGGATCGGCGCCGAGTGCGTGAGCCCGCCGACGGACAGGTAGTCGACGCCGGCCCCTGCCACCTCGCGCGCGCGGTCGAGGGTGAGGTTGCCGGTGGCCTCGAGCTCCACGTGCGCAGGGACGCCGTCGCGCCCCTGCCGCGCGCGGACCGCGGCCACGGTGTCGGTGAGCACGGGCGTGGGCATGTTGTCGAGCAGCAGGAAGTCCGCGCCGGCGTCCAGCGCCTCCAGCGCCTGGGCGGTGGTGTCCGCCTCGACCTGCACCAGCACGTCGGGGAACGCGCCCCGGACCGCGTCGATCGCGCCGCGCACGGACCCGGCGGCCACGACGTGGTTGTCCTTGACCATCGCGACGTCGTACAGGCCCATCCGCTTGTTGGTGCCGCCGCCCGCGCGGACCGCGTACTTCTCCAGCGCGCGCAGGCCGGGGGTCGTCTTGCGGGTGTCGAGCACCTGCGCGCCCGTGCCGGCGAGCTCGCGCGACCACGCCGCGGTCGCCGTCGCGACGCCCGACGCGCGCGAGGCCAGGTTGAGCAGCGTCCGCTCCGCGACCAGCAGCACCTGCACCGGGCCCTCGAGCGCCGCGAGCATCTGGCCGGCCGCGACGGCGTCGCCGTCCTGCGCGTGGAACGTCACCGTGGGCGCCGGCAGCCCGAGGCGGCCCGCGACCTGCGACAGCACCTCGGCCACGACGACAAGCCCCGCCACGGTGCCCGCCTGCCGGGCGACGAGATCCGCCGTCCCCGTGGCCGACGCCGGCACCGTGGCCTGCGTCGTGACGTCGCGGCCCGGCGCCGCGCCGAGGTCCTCGTCCAGCGCCGTCTCGACGACGCGGGTCACCCACCCGGCGTCCAGACCGGGCTCGACGGCGGACGGTCGGTCGTGCACGGGCAGGTCCGTGCGGGTCTGGTCGGCACGGGTCTGGTCGGCACGGGTCTGGCCGGGGCGCAGGTCGGTCACGCGTCGCAACGCTACCCGCCCGCCGTCGGGCACCCGTCCCGCCGAGGTAGTTCGAACCCTGCCGAGGTAGTTCGAGCCCTGCCGAGGTAGTTCCAGATCTGCCGAGGTAGTGGTCTGGTCCACTACCTCGCGGAGATCTGGACTACCTCGGCAGGATGCGCACTACCTCGCGGCGATCGGGACTACCTCGCGGAGGGCGCCGTCGTCGTCGAGGGCGAGGGTGATGCGCCGCTGCCAGGCGGGGTCCGGCGCGGGGAAGTCGGTGCGGAAGTGCCCGCCCCGGGACTCGGCGCGCACCCACGCGGCGTGCACGAGGGCGCTGGCCACCTGGTGCACGGTGGTGGTCTCCCACTCGGCGACCTGGGGGTCGGCGACGACGTCGTCCGCGCGGTGCGCGTCGGTGCGGACCGCGGCGAGGAGGCCGGCGGCGCGCTCGAGCGAGTCGGCGGAGCGCACCGGGCCCGCCCCCTCGGAGGTGACGCGCTGCACGCGCGAGCGGGCGGCGGCGGCCACGAGGGCGGACCCGCCGGGGCGCTCCTCGGGGTCCGGGGCGGACCGGAGCTCGCCGTCGGACACACGCTGCGCGACGTCGCGGGCCGCGGCGTGCGCGAAGACCAGCCCCTCGAGCAGCGAGTTGGACGCGAGCCGGTTGGCGCCGTGCACGCCCGTGCACGCGACCTCCCCGACGGCGTACAGGCCGGGGACGGAGGTGCGGCCGCGCACGTCGGTCACGACGCCGCCCGAGTGGTAGTGCTGCGCGGGCGCGACCGGGACGGGCTCCTCGGTCCAGTCGATGCCCTGCGCGAGCAGCCGTGCGGTGATGGTCGGGAAGCGGCGTCGCAGGAAGCCCGCGCCCAGGTGCCGGGCGTCCAGCAGCACGTGGTCCGCGCTCGTGGCGGCCATGCGCCGCACGATGGCGTGCGCGACGACGTCCCGCGGCGCCAGCTCGGCCAGCTCGTGCTCGCGGGGCATGAAGCGGTAGCCGTCGACGTCGAGCAGCAGCGCGCCCTCGCCGCGGACGGCCTCGCTGATGAGCGGCTGCTGGCCCTTGGCGCCGAGCCCCTGCCACAGCACGGTGGGGTGGAACTGCACGAACTCGAGGTCGCCCACGGAGGCGCCGGCACGCAACGCGGCGGCGATGCCGTCGCCCGTGGCGGCGGGCGGGTTGGTCGACGAGCGGAAGACCTGGCCGATGCCGCCCGTGGCCAGCACGACCACCGGCGCCAGCGCGGCGCCCACCCCGTCGCGGCTGCCCGCCCCGCGCACGTGCAGGGTGACGCCCGCGGCCGGACGGCGGCCGTCGGGGCCGGGGGCGCCGGTGAGCACGTCGAGCACCAGGGCGTTCTCCAGCACCTCGATGCCGGGGTCGTCGCGCACGGCCTCGATCTGCGCCACCAGGGCGCGCGAGATCTCGGCGCCGGTGGCGTCGCCGCCCGCGTGCACGATGCGGTCGGCGCGGTGGCCGCCCTCCCGGGTGAGGGCGATCTCGCCGTCGGGACCCACGTCGAACGACGTGCCGCGCGCCACGAGCTCGCGCACGCGGTCCGGCCCGTCGGTGACGAGGACGCGCACGGCCTCGGGGTCGCTCAGGCCGCCGCCGGCGGCGAGCGTGTCCGTGAGGTGCGCGTCGGGGGTGTCGTCGGGGTGCAGGGCCGCCGCCACGCCGCCCTGCGCCCACACCGTGGAACCGGAGGACAGCGCGCCCTTGGTGACCAGCAGCACGCGCGGCACGCGGGTGCGCAGCTCCAGCGCCGCCGTCAGGCCGGCGATGCCGGTGCCGACGACGATCGCGTCGGCCGTGGTGGTCCAGCCGGGGGCCGGGGCGACGAGCGCGCGGGCGAGCCGCGGCCCGTTCACGGACGGGTCACCGCAGGCGTCACCGGACGGCCGCGAAGGGGACGCCGCTGGACTCCAGGCCGAAGCCGTCCGGCACCTGGCCCGGGTCGTCGTCGAGCTCCACGACCCGGTTCTCCGGGTCGACGAAGACGACCGCCGGGGAGTAGGTCCGCGCGTCGGCGTCCGACATCGTCCCGTAGGCGATGACGATGACGGTGTCCCCCGGGTGCACGAGGTGCGCGGCCGCGCCGTTGATGCTCACCTGGTGGCCGCCGCGCTCGCCCGGGATGACGTAGGTCGTGAGGCGGGCGCCGTTGGTGACGTCGACCACGTCGACCTGCTGGCCGGGGTACAGGTCCGCGGCGTCGAGCAGGTCGGCGTCGATGGTGATGGAGCCGACGTAGTGCAGGTCCGCCTGCGTCACGGTGGCGCGATGGATCTTGCCGATCATCATCGGCCGCTGCAGGGAGGCGGGGCGGTTCGCGTGCTCAGTCACTGGTGTTCTCCTGTGGGCTCGCGCCGGTGGCGGGGCCGCCGGCGAGGTCCACGGCCTGGTTGTCGATCAGTCGGGTGGCGCCGACACGCGCCGCCACGAGGAGGAGGGCGGAGCCGCGGAAGTCCGCGGGCACCGGGTCCACGGTAGTCGGGTCGACGAGTGCCAGGTAATCGGGTTCAACACCGGCGCCCGCCTCCAGGATTCCCGACGCCGCCGCGCGGACGGCCTCCGGGCCCTCGGCGGCCGCGCCGGCGCCGGCCCGCAGCGCGCGCGACAGCGTGAGGGCGGCGGCCCGCTCGTCGTCGGACAGGTAGGCGTTGCGCGAGGACATCGCGAGGCCGTCGGGGTCGCGCACGATCGGCACGCCGAGCACCTCGACGTCGACGTCCAGGTCGCGCACCATGCGGCGCACGGCCAGCAGCTGCTGCGCGTCCTTCTCCCCGAACAGGGCGACGTCCGGGCGCACCAGGTGCATGAGCTTGAGCACCACCGTGAGGACGCCGTCCAGGTGTCCGGGGCGCGACTCGCCCTCCAGCACCTCGCCGACGTGCCCCGCCGAGACGCGCACGACCGGGTCCCCGTCGGGGTAGACGACGTCCGGCGTGGGCGCGAACACCAGGTCGGCGCCCACGCTCGCCAGCTTCGCGACGTCGCCGTCCAGGTCGCGGGGGTAGCGGTCCAGGTCCTCCCCGGCCCCGAACTGCAGCGGGTTGACGAAGATCGTCACCACCACCTGCCCGGTCGGCCCGGCCGCCTCGCGCGCCCGGCGCACGAGCTGCAGGTGGCCGTCGTGCAGCGCCCCCATCGTCATGACGACGGCGCGACGGTCCGTGGGCTCCGGCCCCGACAGCGTCCACGCGGTGAGCGCGTCGTGCAGCTCCGGCCGGGTGCGCACGACGGCGGGCGCCGCGGTGGTGGGGGTCTGGTCGCTCATCGTGGCTCCTGTGGTGGGTCGACTGGTGGGTCGACGCGGTGCGGGTCGTCGGGGTGGGGCGGCGCATCGGGCGCGAGCGCGTCGAGCAGCTCGCGGGCCGCGCGGTCCCCGATGCGGTGGGCGGCGAGCGCGCGGCTCGTGGCGCCGCGGGCCAGCTCGGTGTACGACGCCGGCACGTCGGTGGCGCCGGTCCGCGCCGCCAGGTCCCGCAGCACGTCGAGGTGCGTGCGCACGGTGCCGACGTCGCCCCGCGACACCGGCCCGGTGAGGGCGGAGATCGCGCCCGGCCCCTCGCCGTCGCGCGCGTCCGCGGCGCGGGTCGCGCCGTCGAGGGCGGCCGAGAGCAGGGGCGCGAGGGCGCGGCCGGGCTGCTGGACGCCCGCGGCCTCCAGCGCCTGCGCCGCCTGCGCGACGAGGACGACCAGGTGGTTCGCGCCGTGCGCGAGGGCCGCGTGGTACAGCCCGCGCGCCTCCTCCGCGACGATCACGGGCTCCCCGCCGACCTCGACGACGAGCGCCTGGCCGATCGGCTGGACCGCCGCCGGCGCCGTGACGGCGAACGTGCAGCCCTCCAGGCGGTGCAGGTCGAGCGACGTGCCGGTGAACGTCATCGCCGGGTGCAGCGCCACCGGGATCGCGCCCGCCCGCCGGGCCGGGTCGAGCACGGCCGCGCCGTACCGGCCCGACGTGTGCACGACGAGCTGACCGGGCTGCCACGCGCCGAGCGCCGCGAGCCCGCCGACGACGTCCGCGAGCGCGTCGTCGGGCACCGCGAGCAGCACCATCTCGGCGCGCTCCACGACGTCGGGCACCTCCAGGTGCGGGACGCCCGGCAGCAGCGTCGCGATCCGCTCACGCGACTCCTCGCTGACGCCGCTCGCCCCCACGACGGTGTGCCCCGCCGCGCGCAGGGCGCTGCCCAGCACGGCGCCGACGCGGCCGGCGCCCACGACGCCCACCCCGAGGCGGCCCGGCCGCGCTGACGGCGGGGTCGGCCGGTCGGTTCCCGCGTCGTCGGTGGCGCTCACCGCGGGCCCTCCATCCAACGCTCGGGCCCCGCGTGGGCGCGGGCCTCCCGGGCGCGCACGGACTGCTCGTCGAGCAGGCGGGCGGCCTCGTCCTCGTCCAGGTGGTAGACGACCGGGCTGATCGGTCCCGGCGTGGAGTGCAGCGCGAACGACGCGAGACCCCGCCGACGCTGCCACGGGCCCTGCTCGAGCCCGAGGGACTGGGTGCGCTCGTGCGGCACCACCTCGAGGCGGCGCACGAACCGGCCGCCGCGGGCCAGCAGCGCACGGCCCGTCACGGCGTACCCGTTGCGGCGCCAGCTCCACGGGTCGAGCAGCCGGGCCCGCCGCGGGCTGGTGACGAACCAGCGGTCCGTGCGGGCGTCGCCGGTGAGGGCCTCGTCGAGCAGGGCGAGCGTGTCGTCCGGGTCGGCCACCTGGAGGTCGGGCAGCACCAGCCACAGGGCGGTGAGCGCCTCCTCGCGCGGGCCGACGGGCAGGAGCACGTGCTGCTGCTCCCCCTGCTGGCCCTCGCCGCCGCCGTAGCCGGCCACGTTGACCTTGACGCGCCACCAGTCCGGCCCGCGCCACAGCGGGCCCTGCGTGAGCGACACCGCCTGCACGCGGCCCGGCGGGATGGTCTGCGCGCGCGTCTCCAGCAGCCCGTGGCGCAGGCGGATGCCGTCGGGCGACAGCGCCGCACGGAAGCCGAACTCCCCCGCGAAGCGCTGGAAGATGTACCCGCCGACGCCCAGGATGGCGGGCAGCGCGGAGAACAGGATGCTGACCTCGCGGGTGACGAACACCGCCACGCCGATACCGACCAGCAGGAGCACCGCGATCCACAGGCCCGGCATCCGCAGCAGCGACAGCAGCAGCCGCGTGGGCGGCACCTCGTACACCTGGCGCTCGGGCGCCTCGGGGGCGACGTCGTCCGCGGGCTCCGGGCCGGCCGCCGGCGCCACCGTCCCGGCGGGCTGCACCAGGGCGTCGTCGCCGGTCGCGGCGTCGCCCTCCGGCGCGGGACCCGCCGGGGCGGCCGACGACTCGGCGCGGTGCGCGGCCTTGACCCCCGCGGCGCGGGCGAGCAGGTCCGCGCGCAGGTGCTGCGCGTCCGCCTCCTTGAGGAAGCCGATCGCCACGCCCGAGTCCGAGCCGCCCGCCACCTCGAGCCGCAGCTCGGCCAGGCCGAACAGGCGCGCCAGCAACGGCTGGCGCACGTCGATCGCCTGCAGCCGGTCCAGCCGCGCGTGCCGCTGCTGCCGGAACAGGATGCCCTTGCGCAGGTGCACCGCGTCGTCGTCCACCGCGTACGCCGTCATGCGCCACGCGAGCGCGGCGTAGCCGAACACGATCCCGACCACGACGACGAGCCCGAGGAGCACCATCCACCACAGGCCGCGGATCTCGCCCGCCGCCTCGACCGCCCGGGCCACGTCGTCGAGCACCTGCTGACCGGCGATGACGAGGATGGCGACCACGGCCGCCCAGCCGCGCACGAACGGCGTCACCGGGTGCACGCGGCGCCAGGACAGGTCCCGGCGCGCGGACGGCGCGCCCGGGTCGGAGACGCCCGGGACGGAGGCGCCCAGGTCAGGGGCGCCCGGTGTGGCCGGGCCCGGCGTCGCGCCGGGGGCCGGGGTCGCGCCAGGAGTCGGGGTGCTCACAGGCCCGCCAGCCTCGCCTCGCCCCGCGCGGTCAGCCGGTCGCGCAGCCGCTCGGCCTCGTCGGGCACCAGGCCCGGGATGTCCGCGTCCGTGCCCGCCGACGCCGTGTGCAGCTGGACCTTCGCGATCCCCAGCTTCCGATCCAGCGGGCCGGCCTCCACGTCCACGTACTGCATGCGGCCGTAGGGCACGACGACGAGCGAGCGGAACATGATGCCCTTGCGGATCAGCAGGTCGTCGGCGCGCTCGGCGTACCCGATCGCGCGGACCTGGCGCGGCACGAGGAGCACCGCCCACAGCAGCAGCGCGGCCGGCACCCCGGCGAGCAGCCAGAACCACGGCGAGACCAGGACGGCGAGCACCACGCCCGCGACGATCGGCACGGCCAGGGTCACCGACGCCGAGATGAGCCGCGCCGGGACGAGCCTCGGCGACACGCGCTGCCACGCGACGTCCGGCGGGTCGAAGGGACCGGTCTGGCGCGCGGCCGGGTGGTCCGCGCCCGCGGGGATGCTCGTCATGGCTCCATCCTTCCATCCGGGCACCCCGGGCCACATCGTCCGTCGGTCCCGGTCCGCGCCGCCGCGGGTCCGACGGAAGTCGGAGGCGGTCGTCCGACGGCGAGTCCGCGCGCCGTCAGGACGGCAGCGGGTCGGCGTGCTCCTCCGTGTCACCCTCGGCGTCGTCCGACGGCGGCAGCTGGCAGAACTTCTCGACGACGAGCCCGACCACGCAGAGCACCAGCGCGCAGCCCGCGGCGATCGCGGAGGCGATCGCCTGGTCGCGCCGCGCCTCGACCTGGAGCTGGCCGAGCACCACGAGCACGCTCGCGACGTACCGTCCCGCGAGCAGCGCGCCCGTCAGCGCCCCGGCCTTGGCCAGGACGAAGGTGCGCGCCGCGCGCAGGGGGTCGAGGCCGGGCCGGTCGCCCTTCTGGTACGCGCGCACGGCCCAGCCGGCCCAGAAGATGCCGCCGGCGAGCGCGAGCATCGCGACGTCCTCCACCCACGCGACCGTGGGCAGGTAGACGCCGCGCGACTCGAGCAGCCGCAGCAGCCCCGCGCCGCCCACCGCCACGACGGCGAAGACGGCCGCGAGCAGGCGGACGGAGGTGCGGCGCATCTCAGCGGTCGTCCTCCCCGTACCGCTCCTGCGGGAGGGCCTGGCCGGGGTGCGCGTCCGGCAGCGGCGCGAACGGGTCCGGCAGCGCGGGCGGGTTCACGGCGGCCTGCGGGGCCGGCGCGGGTGCCGGCGGCACGGGTTCGTGCCGCACCGGGCCGGGGGCCGCGGGCTGCGGGGTGGTGCGGTCCGGTGCGAGCTGCTCCGGCACGTACGCGACCGGGGCCGACGGCTCGGGTGCGTACGGCTCGGGTGCATACGGCTCGGGCGAGTATTGCTCGGGCGAGTACGGCTCGGGTGCGTACGGCTCCGGTGCCGACGCCACGGGCGGCGCGAACGACGACCCGGCGGGCGGGTTCGACGGGGCGGCCGGGCTCGGCGCCGCGGGTGCGGAGGGCGCGGGGGCCGGCGACGCAGGAGCCTGGGGTGCTGGGGCGGACGACACAGGGTTCGATGACGCAGGGGCGGAGGGCACCGGAGCGTGCGGGCCGGCGTCGTGCGCGACCGGCGGGACGGCGGCGAACGGCCGCGGCGTGAGCGGCTGGGCCGGGTCGCCGAACGCGTCGGCGCCGTGGGCGTCGGACCCGTACGCGCCGGAATCGTGGGCATCGCGACGCGGGTCGGCCTGCTGCTTCGGCTCGGCGACCGGGGGCGTGAACGGCTGGGCATAGGGCTGGTCGTGCGACTGGCCCTCAGGCTCCGCGGCCGACGGCTCGGCGCCGTGCGGCGCGGCCGGGTACCCCTGCGCCGGGTAGGCCTCCGAGGAGTGCTCCTGCGGCTCGGGCTGGGACTGCGGCACGGGCGACGAGGGCGCCGGGTCGGAGCCCGCGGAGACCTGGCCGGTGCTCTGCGTGGGCCCGGTCAGCCAGTCGAGCGCGAGCCAGCGGATGCCGGCGCGGTCGGGGGCGGTCACCGCGAGCTGGCCGACGGGGCCGCCGCCCGGTCCGCCGAGCAGCGCCTCGGGCGCGACCTCGGCCCACGGCACGAGCACGAACGCGCGCTCCTGGGCGCGCGGGTGCGGCAGCTCGAGGTCGGGCCCGCTCGCCACGAGCGACCCGTACTGGACGATGTCGACGTCGAGCGTGCGCGGCCCCCAGCGCTCCTCGCGGACGCGGCCGTGCTGCGCCTCGACCTGCTGGGTGCTGCGCAGCAGGTCCCGCGGCGAGAGCGTGGTGCGCACCACGAGCACGGCGTTGAGGTAGTCGGGCTGCTCCGGGCCGCCGACGGCGGCGGTGCGCGCCAGCGGCGAGACCTCCATGACCTGCACGCCGGGGAGCCGGTCGACGTCCGTCACCGCCTGGCGGAGGGTGACCTGCGCGTCGCCGAGGTTGGCGCCGAGGGCCAGCACGGCCTCCACGGGCTCGGCCGGGGTGGCGTCCAGCGGGTCGCCGGCGGGCGCGGGGGCGACCTCGGGCTCGACGGGCCCGACCGGCACGGCCGCGGCCACGGGGGCCGGAGGGATCGGCGCGTGCACCTCGGCAGGCACGACCGGCGCGACGGGGGCGGCGGCCTCGGCCGGCTCGGCCACCGGGGCGACGTCGACCACGGGCGGGCGCGACCGGTCGCGGCGGACCACGATCGCGACGTCGTCGAACGGCACGGGGATGGGCGCCTGCGGCTTGTGCACGCGCACGTCGACGGCCTGCACGGCCGGGCTCGCGAGGACGACGGCGGCGATCCGCTCGGCGACGGTCTCCACGAGGTCGGCCGGGGACCCGGCGAGCACGTTGTGCACGTCCTGCGCGACGTCCGCGTAGCTCACGGTGTTCGCGAGGTCGTCGGACGACGCGGCGGCGCGGGTGTCCAGGTGCAGCACGACGTCGGCGCTGAACACCTGCCCCTCGGCGCGCTCGTGCGCGAGGACGCCGTGGTGCCCGGTCGCCGTCACTCCGGCGAGGCGGATCTGGTCGAGCGGCTGCCCGTCCGGTCCCGGAACGGCTGCGGCGAAGGTCACGAGAGGCCCTCCTCATCGGCGGCGGTACGGGGCCCGCCCACGGCTTCGGTGCGGTGTGCCGGTGCGATCATCCCGGCATCTTCCATGTCGAGGGTGGCCGTCGTCCAGGCGTCCGCGACCCGGACGGCGTCCGCGCTGGCCCGGGCGGCGTGCACCCGGACGGCCCACGCGCCCGCGGCGGCGGACAGCGCGGAGACGGCTGCGGTGGCGTGGTCGCGCTCGAGCGGCGGCGCGGGCCGGTCGTCCGGCAGGCCGCGCGTGCCCTCGAGCAGGTGCCCCAGGAACCTCTTGCGGGAGGCCCCCACCAGGACCGGACGGCCGAGAGAGTGCAGCGCGTCCAGGTGGGACAGGATCGGCCAGTTCAGGGCGCCGGCCTTGGAGAACCCGAGGCCCGGGTCGAGGACCACCTGCTCGGCGTCGACGCCCACGGCGAGCAGGGCGTCCATGCGCTGGCCGAGCTCGTCGCGGACCTCGGCGACGACGTCGTCGTACACCTCGAGGCTGTCCATGACGTCCGCGTGCCCGCGCCAGTGCATCGCGACGTACGCGACGCCCGTGTCGGCCACGACGTGGCCCATCCGCGGGTCCGCGAGGCCGCCCGAGACGTCGTTGACGAGCCGTGCCCCGGCGGCGACCGCGCGCTCCGCGACCCCGGACCGCGTCGTGTCGACCGACACGACGGCGCCGTGGGCCGCGAGCCGCTCGATCACCGGGATCACACGACGCAGCTCCTCGTCCTCGTCGACCCGGGCCGAGCCCGGCCGCGTCGACTCGCCGCCGACGTCGAGGATCTCCGCCCCCTCGGCCAGCAGGTCGAGGCCGTGCTGCACTCCGGCGTCCGGCTCGAACCACTCGCCGCCGTCAGAGAACGAGTCGGGCGTGATGTTCACGACACCCATGACCAGGCACCGGCCCACCCCGGACAGCTCCGGGAGCCCCGCGACGAGAGCGTCGCGCGGGTGCGCGGTCATGCCCGGGTCACCGTCCCGTGATGAGGCTCATGGCCTCGGCGCGCGTCGCCGGGTTCTGCATGATGCCGCGCACCGCCGACGTGACCGTGCGGGAGCCGGGCTTGCGCACCCCGCGCATCGACATGCACAGGTGCTCGCACTCCACGACGACGAGGACGCCGCGCGGCTCGAGGATGCGCACCAGCGCGTCCGCGACCTGCGTCGTCAGCCGCTCCTGGACCTGCGGGCGGCGGGCGTACACCTCGACGAGCCGCGCCAGCTTGGACAGCCCGGTGATCCGGCCGTCCGTGCTGGGGATGTAGCCCACGTGCGCGACGCCGTGGAACGGCACCAGGTGGTGCTCGCACGTCGAGTAGACCTCGATGTCGCGCACCAGCACCATCTCCTCGTGACCGAGGTCGAAGGTGGTGGTCAGCACGTCCTCGGGCTCCTGCCGCAGCCCCGCGAAGATCTCCTGGTAGGCGCGCGCCACGCGGGCGGGCGTCTCGCGCAGCCCCTCGCGGTCCGGGTCCTCGCCCACCGCGAGCAGCAGCTCGCGGACGGCGGCCTCGGCCCGTGCGGAGTCGTACACCGGCACGTCCGCGGCCGCGCGCATGCCCAGGTCCGTCACCGGGTCGGTCACCGGTTCTCCCCCGCCGCCGGCGGCTCGGTGTCGCTGCCGAGGCCGGGCCCGGCCTCCTGCACGTCGCTCTCGTTACCCACGATGGCGGCCTCGTCCTGCGGCACGACGGCCTGACCGTTGCCGTTGGACGCGGCGCGCTCGCCCTCGGTCATGATCGGGCCACGGGTGTGCACCGTGCGCTGCTCGCTGGACAGCCACACGTCGCGCGGCTCGCGCTTGACCACGGGCGCGAAGATCTCCGCCAGCTCGGCCTGGTTCAGCGTCTCCTTCTCGAGCAGGCGCAGCACCAGCTCGTCGAGCACGTCGCGGTACTGGGTGAGCACCTCCCACGCCTCGTCGTGCGCGGCCTCGACGAGCTTGCGCACCTCGTGGTCCACGGTGCCGGCGACGGCCTCCGAGTAGTCCCGCTGGTGGCCCATGTCGCGGCCCAGGAACGGCTCGCCCGAGCCGCTGCCGAGCTTGATCGCGCCGACCTTCTCGCTCATGCCGTACTCGGTGACCATCTTGCGGGCCGTCGACGTGGCCTTCTCGATGTCGTTGCTGGCGCCGGTCGTCGGGTCGTGGAAGACGATCTCCTCGGCCACGCGGCCGCCCATCGCGTAGGCGAGCTGGTCGAGCAGCTCGTTGCGCGTGGTGGAGTACTTGTCCTCCATCGGCATGACCATCGTGTAGCCGAGGGCCCGGCCGCGCGGCAGGATCGTCACCTTCGTGACGGGGTCCGTGTACCGCATCGCCGCCGCGACCAGGGCGTGCCCGCCCTCGTGGTACGCGGTGATCTTCTGCTCCTTGACCTGCATCACGCGGGTGCGCTTCTGCGGGCCCGCGATGACGCGGTCGATCGCCTCGTCCAGGGCGCGGTCGTCGATCAGCTGGGCGCCGCTGCGCGCCGTGAGCAGCGCGGCCTCGTTGAGCACGTTGGCCAGGTCCGCGCCCGTGAAGCCGGGGGTGCGGCGCGCGACGACGGCGAGGTCGATCGACTCGACCATCGGCTTGCCCTGCGCGTGCACCTTGAGGATGTGCTCGCGGCCCTTGAGGTCCGGGGCCTCGACGGCGACCTGGCGGTCGAACCGGCCCGGGCGCAGCAGCGCCGGGTCGAGGATGTCGGGGCGGTTCGTGGCCGCGATGAGGATGACGTTCGTCTTGACGTCGAAGCCGTCCATCTCGACGAGCATCTGGTTCAGCGTCTGCTCGCGCTCGTCGTGCCCGCCGCCCATGCCGGCGCCACGGTGGCGGCCGACGGCGTCGATCTCGTCGACGAAGATGATCGCCGGCGAGTTGTTCTTGGCCTGCTCGAACAGGTCGCGCACGCGGGACGCGCCGACGCCGACGAACATCTCGACGAAGTCCGAGCCGGAGATCGAGTAGAACGGCACCCCGGCCTCGCCGGCGACGGCGCGCGCGAGCAGGGTCTTGCCGGTTCCGGGCGGGCCGTACAGCAGCACGCCCTTGGGGATCTTGGCGCCCACGGCCTGGAACTTGGCCGGGTCCTCGAGGAACTCCTTGATCTCCTGGAGCTCCTCGACCGCCTCGTCCACGCCCGCGACGTCGGCGAACGTCACCTGCGGCATGTCCTTGCTGATCAGCTTGGCCTTGGACTTGCCGAAGCCCATGACGCCGTTGCGCCCGCCGCCCTGCATCCGCGACAGGATGAACCAGAAGACCACGCCGATGATCAGGAACGGGATGAGGAAGCCCAGCATCGAGCTCCAGAAGCTCGGCTGCGGCACCTGCGAGTCGAAGCCGTCCTTCAGGTCCGCGGACTTGACCGCGGTGGCCACCTCGTCGCCCTGCGGCTGGACGTAGAAGAACTCGACCTTGGTGCCGTGGTCCTGCTCTTCCTTGGTGCCCTGGTCGGTCACGTACTTCGAGCTCAGCTCCAGCTCGACGCGTTGCTCCCCGTCGACGATGAGGGCGTGGTCCACCGTGTCGCCGGCGAGCAGCTCGAGCCCCTGAGAGGTCTCGATCCGGGACACCCGGTCGGTGCTGAACGCGCTGAAGGCCAGCGAGACGAGCACGAGGCCGACCACGATCCAGATGATCGGGCCGCTCAGGATCTTCTTGATGTTCATCGGCGACGGGGTCGGTGCCCCGCTTCCCTTCCGTCGGGCAACGTGTGGTTCACGACGCTACACGCCGATCGTGGACGAACCGTGGGTGTTCGCCCAGGGCGCGACGGCGTGGTCCAGCGGGTCGTCAGCTGTAGACGTGCGGCGCGAGCGTGCCGACGAACGGCAGGTTGCGGTACTTCTCGGCGTAGTCGAGGCCGTAGCCCACGACGAACTCGTTGGGGATGTCGAAGCCGACGTAGCGCACGTCGACGTCGACCTTCGCGGCGTCGGGCTTGCGGAGCATCGCCGCGATCTCCACCGACTCCGGCCCGCGGGAGCGCAGGTTCGCGACGAGCCAGGAGAGCGTGAGGCCCGAGTCGATGACGTCCTCGACGATGAGCACGTTGCGACCGGTGAGGTCGGCGTCGAGGTCCTTGAGGATGCGCACCACGCCGGAGGACTTGGTGCCCGAGCCGTAGGAGGACACCGCCATCCAGTCCATGTGCACCGGGTGGTGCAGGCGGCGGGCGAGATCCGCCATCACCATGACCGCGCCCTTGAGCACGCCCACCAGGAGCAGGTCCTTGCCCGCGTAGTCGGCGTCGATCTGCGCGGCGATCTCGTCGAGCTTGGTGCCGATCTGCTCCTCGGTGAGCAAGATGTTGGCGAGGTCGCCTGAGACGTCCGACTGGTCCACGGTCACTCCTCGAGGGAACGGGTTGGCTGGGAGGTGCGCCGACCGGGCCGGGCACGGCGTGCGGGTGCGTCGGCGGCGGGGTGCAGGTAGAGCCTGCCACACGCGCGGAGCGCGCGAGCGTCGCCCGGCAGGTGGACGGTTCCCTGCCCACGCCACGAGACGACGAGGGCGTCGAGGGCGTCCACGTGCCGCGCCGTCGTCGCCCCCGGCGGGCAGCCGACGGCGAGCGCGGCCGACCGCAGCGCCCGCCGCCGCAGCGCGGCCGGTGCGGCCACCAGCACCTCGAGGTCGAGCCCGAGCCCGCCCGGCCCGTCGTCCGGCACCGTGGCGGCGGCGAGCAGGTCGGCGGCCAGGGCGTCGAGGGCGTCCGCGTCGTCGCGCAGCTGGTCGGCTGTGCGGGCGAGCGCGGGCACCACGCCCGGCCCGAGCGCGTCCTGGAGCGCCGGGACGACGGCGCCACGCACCCGCGTGCGGGCCGGCACCGCGCCGTCGTGCTCTCCGTCGATCGAGGCCCGGGCGTCGGGGAGCAGGTTGGTCGGGTCGGTCCAGTAGTCCAGGCCGGCGGCGGCACACGCCGCCTCGGTCTGCGCACGCCGCAGCCCGAGGAACGGCCGCGCGTAGCGACCCCGGCGGCGCGGCATGCCCGCCAGCGACCGCGCCCCGCTCCCCCGCGCGAGGCCCAGGAGCACGGACTCGGCCTGGTCGTCCTGGGTGTGGCCGAGCAGGACGGCGACCGCGCCCGTCTCGTCGGCCGCGGCGTCCAGCGCGGCGTACCGGGCGGCGCGGGCGGCGCCCTCCGGCCCGCCGGCGCCGGGGGCGTCGTCGACCCGCACGCGGCGCACCAGCACGGGGTCGAGGCCGAGGTCGCGGCAGCGGGCGGCGGCCGTCGCCGCGACGGCGTCGGACCCGGCCTGCATGCCGTGGTCCACGACCACCGCCCCCGCCCGCACCGCGAACCCCGGCGCGCGCACGGAGCGCCCCACCCGCCGCGCCTCGTGTGCGGTCGCCGCCGCGAGCGCGAGGCTGTCCGCCCCGCCGGAGCACGCGACGAGCACCAGGTCGCCCGGGCCGAGCGCGAGGTCCTGCAGCTGGGCACGGACGGCGGCGCGGGCCGCCGCGAGCGCCGGGTCGACGCGGGCCATCCCCGTCGTCCGCCCCGGCCTCAGCCGTGCACGCGCCGCACCCAGGCGCGCGGGTCGGCGATCTCGCGGGCGGACGGCAGGTGCGAGGGCTCGGACCAGACGGCGTTGAGCCCGTCGCGGCCCACCCGCTCCTCCACGGCGCGCACGAACGCGGCGCCGTCCCGGTACTGGGCGAGCTTGGCGTCCATGCCGAGCACCCGGCGCAGGACGACGTCGAGCGCGGGCGCGCCCTCGCCGTCGCGCCGCTTCTCGAAGCGCGCGCGGATGGTGCGCACCGTCCGCACGACGCGCGGCCCGACGGCGTCCATCATCACGTCGGCGTGCCCCTCCAGCAGGGCCATCACGGCGGTGATCTCCTCCAGCTCGGCGCGCTGCTCGGGGCCGAGGACGCCGTCGAGCGGGGTGACGAGCTCGCCGCGCACGGCGCGCAGCACGGTGCGGCCGACGACGGCGACCTTCTCCCGCAGCGGGGCGCGCGCCATCGCGACGGAGCTGCGGGTGACGCCGCTCATGAGGTCGCCCACCCGCCCCACGAGGTGGTCGGCGAGCCAGGGCGCGGCTGCGAACTGGAGGGCGTGCGTCTGCTCGTGCAGGCACACCCACAGCCGGAAGTCGCGGGGGCGCAGGCCCAGCGACCGTTCCACCTGCAGCACGTTCGGCGCGACGAGCAGCAGCCGGCCGCGCCCCGCCCCGTACGGGTCGAACTGGCCGAGCACCCGCCCCGACAGCAGCGCGAGCAGGCCCCCGACCTCGGCCGCGCCGGCCAGCCGGGCGGCGGCCGAGGTGGACGGGACGTCGGCCGCGACGGCCGCCATCACGGGGTCGGTCATCGCGCGCATCGACTGCGCGTTGGCGCGCGTCCAGCCGGCGCGGTCCACGACGAGGACGTCGCCGAGGGACCCGTCGGCGGGCAGCGGGGCGGCGGGCGTCATGCCGGTGACCTCCAGCACGTGCCCGACGGCGGTCCCCGCCGCGGTGCGCAGACCGGCCACGAGCGTGTCGAGCTCGTCGCGCGGCGCGACGGCGCCCGGCCGGGCGACGCGGGCCGCGATCTGCGCCGCCGCCGTCCAGTCCAGCAGGGGCTCGGCGGCGGGGGCGGGCGTGGTCACGGGACCACGGTAACCAGATCCTGGGCGGCTACCGGCAGCCGCAGTCCGCGAGGTCGCCGGCGAAGTCGTCGAAGATCACCCGCGCGCCGTAGGTGCCGCCGTCGGGCACCTTGTCGGCGAGGGTGACGAACAGCAGCATCCGGTCGTCGGTGGTCACGACGGTGCCCGCGAGGCCGGTGACGTTCGGCAGGCTGCCGGTCTTGCCGGTGACGTAGCCGCGCCCGGGGTTCGGCTTCGGGTAGCGGTCGTGCAGCGTGCCGCTGAGGCCGGCGACGGCGAGCCCGTCGGCGACGTCGCGCAGCGCGGGGTGGTCCGGGTCGACGGCGAGCCGCAGGGTGTCGGCGAGCTGGCGCGGCGTGACCTTCGAGCCGCGGGCCAGGCCGGACAGGTCGTGCAGGGTGGCACCGTCCATGTCGACGCCGAGGTCGGTGACCTCGGCGGTCACGGCCCGGATCGCGGCCGTCCCCGTGCCGGGCATGCCCGCGTCGATCGCCACGATCCGCCCGACGACCTCGGTGATCGTGTTGTCCGACCGGCGCAGCATGTCGCCGACGACGTCGCGCAGCGGCGCCGACTCGACGCGCCCGACCTCCCGCGCGGACGCCGGCGCGCTGTCGCGGTCCACGCCGCCCCGCACGGTGACGCCGCGCTTCTCCAGCGCCTTCGCGAAGGTCTTCGCTGCCGCCATCGCGGGGTCCTTCTCCCGCGGGGCGTACTCCTCGTCGGTGGTCCGGGCGACGTTCACCGCGAGCGCCGCGACCGGGGCCGTGTACCCGAGGGTGACGTCCTCGGCGGGCACCTTGGCGGGCACCGCGGGGCCGGAGAACAGCGTGTCGTCGAGGCTGAGGGTCACGTCCTTGCCGCTGAGCCTCACCTCCGCCGCCACCTGGGTCGCCAGGTCGCCGAGGCCGGCGCGGCCGTTCACCTCGTCCGGGTCGCCCGCACCGGCGGCGAGCATCATGTCCCCGCCGCCCACGAGGACGAGGTGGCTCTCGCCGTCGAGCACGACGGTGGTGGGCAGGGTGGCGTCCCCGCCGGGGCCCGCCATCGCGGCGACCGCCGTGAACAGCTTCTGGGTGGAGGCCGGCACCATCGGGCGGTCGGGGGCGTTCGCGCCGAGCGTCGTGCCGGTCGCGGCGTCCGTGACGATCACCCCGACCCGCTTGCCCAGGCGGTCGTCCTTGCGGAGCCCGGTCACGAGCTTGCCGACGGCCGCCTGCGTGGGCTCGGCGGCGTCGTCGGGCAGGTCGGGGAGCGAGCGCTCCGGCTCGGGCCCCTCGACGGCGCCGGGGGCCGACGGGAACGGGGCCGCGGGGGCGGGCGGCGGGGACGTGGTGAGCAGGCCGGGCACGACGTCGTAGGCGTCCGCCACGAGGTATCCGCCGAAGAGCACGACCACGGTCGTGACGGTGGCGCCGACGCTGGCCCGCCACCCCATGCGCCCTCCTGCACCGGTGAGATGTCCGTGAGCATCGTCACAGCCCGGATCCCGTGGCGCGCTCCGTGCGTATCTTCCCACGTCCGTCCGCCGATCGGGGCCGCCGCACCGGACCGGGCGCGGGCGACCGCGCATGGCACACTTTGACAGGGCGTCCGCACCGAGCATGGCCCGCACCAGAACATGTCCCGAGCATGTCCGAGCATGGAGGAACAGTGGAGTTCGACGTCACGATCGAGATCCCGAAGGGCCAGCGCAACAAGTACGAGGTGGACCACGAGACCGGTCGCATCCGCCTCGACCGCATGCTCTTCACCTCGACCCGCTACCCGGACGACTACGGGTTCATCGAGGGCACCCTCGGCGAGGACGGCGACCCGCTGGACGCGCTCGTCCTCCTGGAGGAGCCCACGTTCCCCGGCTGCCTGATCCGCTGCCGCGCCCTCGGCATGTTCCGCATGCGCGACGAGGCGGGCGGCGACGACAAGGTGCTCTGCGTGCCCCTGGGCGACCAGCGCGCCGCGTGGCGCCAGGACATCGACGACGTCTCCGACTTCCACCGCCTGGAGATCCAGCACTTCTTCGAGGTCTACAAGGACCTCGAGCCGGGCAAGTCCGTCGAGGGCGCCCACTGGGTGGGCCGCACCGACGCCGAGGCCGAGATCGAGCGCTCCTTCCAGCGCGCCAAGGACACCGGGTACTACGACAAGCACTGACGTCCAGCGCTGACCACCAGCGCTGACTCGAGCGCCCTCGACGACGGCGCCGCACCCCGCCAGGGGGCGGCGCCGTCGCCGTCCCTGCGCGGCCTGTCCCTGCGCGGTCCGAACCTCGCGCGCGGTCTACCGTGGGCGCATGCGTGCAGCCGTCATCCACGGGCCCCGCGACGTCCGCGTCGAGGACCGTCCCGACCCGACCGTCCTGACCCCCGGCGACGCGGTGGTCCGCGTCGTCGCCGCCTGCGTGTGCGGCTCCGACCTGTGGCCCTACCGCGGCGTCACGACCGTGAAGCGGCCGCGCCCCATCGGGCACGAGCTGGTGGGAGTCGTCGAGGAGCTCGGCGCCGACGTGACGTCGGCGCAGGTCGGCGACTTCGTGATCCTGCCGTTCACCATGAGCTGCGGCGAGTGCCAGTCGTGCCGCGCCGGATACCCCGCCGCCTGCGACGTCGTCACCGGCTTCGGCTCCACGGACCGCTGGGGCAATCCGGTCGACGGCGCGCAGGGCGAGCGGGTGCGCATCCCGCTCGCGCAGCACTCCCTGTTCCCCGTGGGCCGGCCGGAGGCCGAGCTCGAGGCCGCGGGCCTCGTGCCCCACCTGCTCACCCTCGCCGACGTCATGTCCACCGGCTACCACGCGGCGTTCTCCGCGGGGGTCTCCGCGGGCGACACCGTCGTCGTGGTCGGCGACGGTGCCGTCGGGCTGTCCGGCGTCATCGGCGCGCGCCTGCTCGGTGCAGAGCGGATCGTCGCGATGAGCCGGCACGACGACCGCGCGGCCCTGGCCCGCGACTTCGGGGCCACCGACGTCGTCGCCGAGCGCGGCGAGGAGGGCCTGGCCGCCGTGCGCGACCTGCTCGACGGCGACCTGGCCGACGCGGCGCTCGAGTGCGTCGGCACCAAGCAGTCCATGGACACGGCGCTCGACGTCGTGCGCGGCGGCGGGCGGGTCGGCTTCGTCGGCGTGCCGAACGGCGGCCCCGAGCTCAGCGTGCGGCGCCTGTTCGACCGCAACGTCACCATCGGCGGCGGCATGGCATCGGCGCGCCGCTACATGGAGACGCTGCTGCCCGACGTCCTGTCCGGCGCCATCCTGCCGGGCAAGGTCTTCGACCTCGAGCTCCCCCTGGCGGACGCCGCCGAGGCCTACGCCGCGATGGACGAGCGCCGCGCGACGAAGGTGCTGCTGCGCCCCTGACGGGTCACCACCAGACGGTCGTCACCCGCTTCGACCCCTCCGCCACCCGGTTCGGATTGTGGTGGGTGTACGTGACCCGGACGTACATCTTTCCGCGCTCGCTGCCGTGGAACCTGATGAGCGCCGTGGAGGGGACCGTGATCCGCTTGACGCCCTCGTGCGAGTAGCGCAGCGGCCCGCTGCCCGGGATCCAGCACTCCGACCACCGATCACCGGGCTGGCGGGTCTGGAGACAGAGCCTGCCGGCCTCGCGGAGCCCGGGGACCGAGACGCGCACGGTGGCCCGCACGTCCCCCAGCGGCCTGCCGGCGCGGAACCGTGTCCGGTCCATCGTCAGGCGCACGGTCGCGGGGGCCTTGCGCACGCGCTGGGTCCACGACCGCCTCGACGGGGCGTCCGTGGCCGCGGCCGGCACGAACCGCGCGGTGAGGTACCGGCGGGCGCCCGGCTCCACCTGCTTGCCACCGACCCAGACGGTCGCCCGGCCGTCGACCACGCGGGCCGACCCGACCTTGTCCCCGCGCCACAGCACCTCGACCCGACCGTCGGGATCGGCGCCGGCGGCCGTCACGCGCACCGACACCTTCCGGGACCTCGCGTAGGTCCAGGCGTCGGCCGTCGACGTGGTCACCTGCGTCGCCCGGCGGGGCAGGACGGTCACCGACCCGGAGCGCACGGCTCCGGCGAAGCCGAACGGCGCCAGGTCGTCGCTCTGCGTGTAACGCACGGTCAGCGTGCGTGTCCCCGTCGGGATCCTGTCCGCGGCCAGCCTGACGGCGGCCCTGCCGTCGGTGAGCGTCGCGCGGGCGACGGTCACGGGGGTGCCGCTGCGGGTGTACTCCACCCCCACCGTGCCCCGGGGCGTCGCGCCGTCGGGCGAGGTCACGCGGACCGGGACCGTCACCACCGCCCCCTGGCGGACCGTGGCCGGGAGGGTCGCCTCGAGGGCCGTGGTCCTGGTACGGACCTCGACCGGGAGCGCCCACCTCGAGAGCACGGCGCCGGTGTCGGACTTCTGCTCGAGCCAGAGCATCGAGCCGGGCTGCACCTCCTTCCCGCCGAGCGGGACGTCGGCCGCCCCGTCCACGATCGGCGCGCTCTGCGGGCTACCGATCTCCCCGAGAGTGCCGGTCCAGGCGTCGGCGGGCCCGGGGAGCGTGACGTGGAGGGTCGTGCGGTCGCCGTAGTACCAGCTGCTCGGCGTCAACATCGTCCCGGGGTCGAGCACTTCGAGCTCGACGGAGGCCGACGAGAAGCAGCTGCACGAGCCCGGCTCGCCGTAGTCCGGAGCGGCGTAGTCCATGTGCCGCACCTCGACGACGTGACGGCCGGGCGTCACGGCCCCTGACGCGAAGATCATCTCGCCCGAGCCGCGGACGAGCCGAGACATCGGGAACTGGAACTTCCCGTCGACGAACACCGCCACGGGGGCGCCGTCCACGGGGAGGCCGTCCTGGGTCACCGTCACGTCGAGCGGTACCCGTTGCCCTCGCCACCACTGCGTGCCGCCGACGGTGACGGTGGTGGTGCTGTCGCCGGGGGCCGCCGTCGCGGGCGGCACCAGGCCCGCCACGACCAGGCCGAACGCCGCCAGCACCGTCATGAGGACCGACCCGGCCCGGCCACGCATCCCGCTCACGTGCGCTCCGCTCTCTGAAGGTTGCCTGAACGGTAGCGGCGATGCCCCTGGAGCGGAAGGAGAAGAGGTCGATCCCGAGGTCAGGGTTCGACGAGGCCGTGCCGGAACGCCCAGACGACCACCTGGACGCGGTCGCGCAGGTCGAGCTTGGCGAGGATCCGCCCGACGTAGGTCTTGACGGTCGCCTCGGACACGAAGATCCGCGCTCCGACCTCCGCGTTGGACAGCCCCTCGGCGAGCAGGCGCACGACCTCACGCTCCCGCTCCGACAGCGCGGCGGCCGCCGCGTCGCGGGCGGCGACGTCGGGGAGCCGCGGCACCACGTGGGCCAGGAGACGGCGGGTGGCGGACGGCGCCACGACGGCGTCGCCGCGGTGGGCCGCGCGCACGGCGGCGAGCAGGTCGGGCGTGGGGGCGTCCTTGAGCAGGAACCCGCTCGCCCCGGCGCGCAGCGCGGCGTAGACGTACTCGTCGAGGTCGAAGGTCGTGAGGACGACGACCTGGCACGGCGGCAGCGACCCGTCGGCGGCGCCGGCGACCAGCCGCCGGGTGGCCTCGATGCCGTCCAGCACGGGCATGCGCACGTCCATGAGCACGACGTCCGCACGGTGCCGGCGCTGGGCCTCGACCGCGGCGGCCCCGTCGGCCGCCTCCGCCACGACCTCCAGGTCCGGCGCCGCGTCCAGCACGGCCACGGCCCCCGCGCGCACGAGGTCCTGGTCGTCGGCGACGATCACCCGGATCACGACCCGTCCTCCGTGCCTTCGCCGGCCGGGACCGTCGCCACGACCGACCAGCCCGCGTCGCGCCGCACCTCGACCCGGCCGCCGACCGCCTCGACGCGCTCGCGCATGCCGTGCAGGCCCATCCCCGTCCCCTCCGTCCCCGCGCCGGCGGCGGCAGCACCGCCGGGCGCCGTGCCCGGCGCGCCGCCGTCGTCTGCCACCACGACCTCCAAGCCCGCGTCGTGCCAGGTCAGCGCCACCCGAGACGCGGCGCCGGGGCCGGCGTGCCGGGCGGTGTTGGTGAGCGCCTCCTGCACGGCGCGGTAGACCGCGAGCTGTGCAGCAGGGCCCAGAGGCCGCGGCTCCCCGGCGACGTCGAGGTCGACCTCGTGGCCCGCCGCGCGCATCCGCGCCACGAGGTCGGGCAGGTCGTCCAGCCCGGGCGAAGGCCGGGTCGCAGAATCGTCGGGCACCGCGCCCTCGGACGTGGCGTCGCCCGCCCCCGTGCGCAGCACGTGCAGCAGCCCCCGCAGCTCTCCGGACGCCGACCGCCCCGCCTCCTCGACGGCCTCGAGCGCCTCCTGGGCGCGGTCCGGCGCCGCCTGTCCGAGCCGCGCCTGCGCGACCACCACCGCCAGGGAGTGTGCGACGACGTCGTGCATCTCGCGGGCGATGCGCGCCCGCTCGGCGAGGGCCGCGCGGCCGGCGCGTGCGTCCCGCTCCGCGAGGGCCGCGGCGTGCCGCTCCTCGGCGGCGCGACGGGCGGCGTCCTGTGCGCGCCGCAGCAGGCCCGCGGTCCACGACGCTGCGAGCAGCGCGAGCAGCAGCAGGCCCAGCAGCCACGGCGCGGGTCCGAAGCCGGAGCCGCGGACCGCGGGGTCGCCGGCGTACCGCAGCACGGCCGCCGCCACCCCGACGACGCCCGTCGCGGCGGGCAGCCACGGCCGCGCCGACCACGCCGCACAGGACGCCACCGACAGCCACACCAGCAGGGCCGACGGCAGCAGCAGGAACAGCCCCGTCAGCACGAGCATCCCGGCAAGCGCCGCGAGCACCAGCAGGTGCGACGCGACCGGGGCCGTGCGGCGCCAGGCGACCGCGACGTGCACCGCCGCGGCCAGCGCCACCAGCGCCGTCGCCGCCCCCGCGGGCAGGGAGCGGAACGTGATCACCGCCGTGGGGGGCAGGAGCGCGACGGCGGCGACGGCGGCGAGGACGACGTCGCCGCGGGCGGGCCCGCGCGTCATCCGGCACCGACCGCGACGGCCCGGGCGGGGTGGACCGCGCGTCGTGCGCCCTGCGCCTGCAGGGTCGCGGCGAGCAGCGCCACCCCGACGGCGAGCCAGCTCCCGTACGTCATGGCCACGAGCCCGGTGATGGCGCCGGCCTCCAGGTCCACCGGCCCCGCGGTGAGCCCGAGCAGCTGCCCGAGGGTGCCGAACACCATGAGCGCGCCCATCGTGAGCGCGGCCGTCGACCCGAGCCAACCCGCCGCGAGGAGCAGCGGGCGCAGGCGGCCCGTCGCCCGCGGGCCCGTGAGACCCGCCACGACGAGGGCGCCCGTGGCGAACAGCGCGACCTCCATCCAGGGCACTCCCCCCGTGCCTGACCCGGTGCGGCCGACCGTCCCGCCGAGCCACCAGTAGACCTTGAGCGACGGGTACGGGACGCACATCGCCAGGGCAACGTACCGCGGCCATCGGGGCTCGGGTGCGGCGGCGGGCCGGGCGGCGCGGGCGGCGTCCCAGGTGGCGAGAGCCGTCGTGACGGCCGCGAGCGCCGACAAGCTCCGCACCGCCATCCCCGGCACGTCGACCTCGGCGAAGTCCCCCGCCGGGATGCCCGTGACGGCGAAGAACGCACGGAAGCCCTCGAGGGCCAGCCCGCCCGACCCCCAGAACAGCAGGACGACGGCCGCCCACCCGAGGGGCACGCCGGCGCGCGGGCGCCGCGCGCACAGGCCCAGCGCGACGAGCGCCACCGTGGCGGCGACCGGCACCACCGCGCGCGGCGCGAAGATCGCCGAGTAGCCGGCGGGTGGCGCGCCCAGCAGGCGCAGCAGGCCGGCGAGCAGGGCGGCGGCGCACGAGGCAACGGCCAGGACGGTGCGAGCACGTGAGGTCATGGCGTCAGCGTCGCGAGCACCTGGCGTCGCGCGCGTCGCCCGCAGGTCGTCCGTCGTCGCGACCCAGGTCGTCCCCCGGGTGCTGGGGGGGGGAAGTTTTTCCCCTTTCTGGCCTTGGACCGAGGGAGAAGAGCCCGTCACCGGGGCCCAGGGCGGTAAGGGAGGGGAATAGC
>NZ_JBSGUW010000009.1:231135-238464 GCF_053608125.1 Isoptericola sp. NPDC055063
GGGGTGGGGTGGTTCGCCGGGGGTTTGTCGTTTGTGAGACTCGGGTTTTTCTCTGGGGGGTGGGGGGGGGGGGTTTGCCCTTGTTTGGGCGGGGGAGGGGGACAAAACGCCCGCTCACAGCGACTACGGGCGGCCGGCGTAGGGCATGACGTCGTCCCAGCGGACCGGGGTCTCGCGGACGTCGACGCCGGGGCGCGGGGCCTCGACCATCATCCCGCCGCCGGCGTACATCGCGACGTGCCGGATGGTCGACGGGTCGGACGTGTCGTTGGCGTAGAAGATCAGGTCGCCGGGCCGCATCGAGCCGTACGACACCTTGCCGACCGTGAGGTACTGCGACCGCGACGTGCGAGTGATCCACACGCCCGCGGCGTCCCACGCGCCGGACGTCAGGCCCGAGCAGTCGTAGCCCGGGTTCCCGGTGCCGCCCCACTGGTACGCGATGCCGATCTTCGAGCGCGCCCACGCCAGCGCCGCGCGGCCCTGGGCGGCGCTGCCCTGGCCCACGCCGCTCACCGGCGGGGGCTTCGGCGTCGGGTCGGGCTTCGGGTCCGGCCGGGGCGTGGGCTCCGGGTCCGGCGCCGGGTCGTGCGTGCGCGTGGGCTGCGGGTCGGGCTGCGCGGTCGCGGCGCCCCGGTCCCCGCCGCCGTCCCCGGCGGCCGCGCCGTCGGACGTCCCGCCCGACGCACCCGACCCCGCGTCGTCGGACCGGTCGGGCGAGGCCGCAGCATCCTGCCCCGCGCCGGCCGACGACGTGTCCTCGGCCGCGGCGTCCTGCTCCGCCCCGGTCGAGGCGTCCTCGGCCGCGGCCCTCGCCGCCCGCTCGTGCGCGGCCGCGGCGCGCTGCTGGCGGTCCGCCTCCCGCTGTCGCTCCAGGTCGACGGTGGTGCTGCGCAGGTCGGCGAGGCGCGCGAACAGGCGGTCGCGCTCCCGTTCGGCGGCGGCGGTGCGGGCAGTGAGGTCGTCGGCGGTGCGCCGCGCGGTGGCGAAGGCCGCCGCGGCGGCCTCGTCCGCCTCCTGCTGCGCGGCGCGGGCGGCGTCCCAGCGGGCGTCGGCGTTGCGCGCCGAGGCGCGCAGGTCCGCCTGCTGCGCGAGGGTGCGGGCGATCCGCCGGTCGACGGCTCGCTGCGCGGCGTCGGAGGAGACGACGTCGCCGAGGTCGCGGGCGCCGGCGACGACGTCCAGCGGCCCGAGGCCGCCCTCCGTCGCGCGCGCCGTGGTGCGGTACGCCTCGGCGAGGGACGCGCGGGCGGCGGCCTCGGCCTCCTGCGCCCGGTCGGCCCGCTCGCGGGCGGCGCGCGTCTCGCGCTTCGCGGCGGCGAGCGCCTCGCGCGCCTCCGCGTAGTCCTCCGCGGCGGTCTGGACGCCGGCCTCGGCGCGCGCGAGCTCGGCGCGGATCGCGTCCAGCCGCGCCTCGGCCCCGGCGACGTCCAGCCGGGCGGCGTCCTCGGCCGCGTGCGCTGCCGCGACGTCGTCGTCCGACGGAGGCTCGGCCCACGCGCTGCCCGCGGCGGGAGCCCCGCCGAGCAGCACGACGACCGCCAGCGCGGCGACCTTGCGCGACCGCGGGGTGCGTCCGGTGCCGGTCATGCTCCGCTCCTCCCCTGGTCTGCCCCCGGGACGACGTTCTCCGGGCAACCTCGCCCAGGCTCACCCGAACGGGAAGGCAGCGCCACCCGAGAGTGCGATGTCGACACGCAGGGCAAGGCGACACGCCGTCCATATTTTGGTCTCAGATCATGAGATCCCGCTGTCGCGGGGCGCGAGGCGGGGCTACGGTCGTCCGCATGACCCGTCGAATGTGCCGCTGACCACCGCGCACGTTCGCCTGCCTGCGGCCGCTCGTCGACCCAGCCACCCGCTCCACGTGCGCAGCCGACCGCCGCGGCACCGCCTCAGACGCGCAGGCCCTCCTGAGACCCGCCGCGGCCCGATCATCGCCGACCGAGCCGAGCCCAGGAGCACCCCATGACCGAGCAGCCCACCACCCCCGGCTGGACCTTCGAGACCCGCCAGATCCACGCCGGCCAGAGCCCCGACCCCGCCACCGGGGCCCGCGCGCTGCCCATCTACCAGACCACGTCGTTCGAGTTCCCCAGCGCCGACGTCGCCGCCGACCGGTTCGCCCTCGCCGACCTCGGCCCCATCTACACCCGCATCGGCAACCCGACCCAGGAGGCCGTCGAGGCCCGCATCGCCGACCTCGAGGGCGGCGTCGGTGCGCTGCTCGTCGCCTCCGGGCAGGCCGCGGAGACGCTCGCGATCCTCAACGTCGCGCAGGCCGGGGACCACGTCGTGGCCAGCCCCAGCCTGTACGGCGGCACGTACAACCTGCTGCGGCACACCCTGCCGAAGCTCGGGATCGAGACGACCTTCGTGGACGACCCGCACGACCCCGAGTCGTGGCGCGCGGCGACCCGCCCCACCACCAAGGCGTTCTTCGCCGAGACGATCCCCAACCCGCGCGCGGACGTGCTGGACATCGCCGCCGTCGCCGACGTCGCGCACGAGGTCGGGGTGCCGCTCATCGTGGACAACACGATCGCGACCCCCTACCTGGTGCGGCCGATCGAGCACGGCGCGGACGTCGTCGTGCACTCGGCCACCAAGTACCTCGGCGGCCACGGCGCCGCGATCGGCGGCGTCATCGTCGACGGCGGCACCTTCGACTACGCCGCCCAGCCGGAGCGCTTCCCCGGCTTCAACGAGCCGGACGCCAGCTACCACGGCCTCGTCTACGCCCGCGACCTCGGCGTCGGCTCGGCGCTCGGCGCCAACCTCGCGTTCGTGCTCAAGGCGCGCGTGCAGCTGCTGCGCGACCTCGGCCCCGCCGTCGCGCCCTTCAACGCCTTCCTGCTGGCCCAGGGTCTCGAGACGCTGTCGCTGCGCGTGGAGCGGCACGTGGCCAACGCGCAGCGCGTCGCCGAGTGGCTCGAGCAGCGCGACGACGTCCGCGTGGTGCACTACGCCGGCCTGCCGTCGTCGCCGTGGCACGACAACGCCACGAAGTACGCCCCGAAGGGCGCCGGCGCCGTCATCGCCTTCGAGCTCGACGTCGCCGACCCGGAGCAGGCTTCGGCCGCCGGCCGTGCCTTCGTGTCCGCGCTGCGGCTGCACTCGCACGTGGCGAACATCGGCGACGTGCGCTCGCTCGTCATCCACCCGGCCTCGACCACGCACTCGCAGCTCGCGCCCGAGGAGCAGGCGCTGTCCGGCGTGACGCCCGCGCTGGTGCGGCTCTCGGTCGGCCTCGAGGGGATCGAGGACATCCTCGCCGACCTCGAGCTCGGCTTCGCCGCAGCGGCGGGCACCGGCGACGCCGCCACCGACGCCGGCGACGAGGCCGCCGCGTGACGGGCGTGACCGGCGTGCCGGGCCGCCTGCCGGCGCGGCGCGAAGGCGTGGGCGTCGCGCCCACCGTGCCGTCGGTGGGCGGGCGCAGCTCGGGCGGCGCGCCGCGCGTGCGCCCCGCGCCCCCGCACCCGGCGTCGCGGTCGCGGGTGAAGCCGCCCGTGCCCGCCACGGGCGCCTGGCGCGAGGGCGACGCCGTCGCGGGCCGGAAGTTCGCCGACGTCGGAGCGGTGGAGCTCGAGGCGGGCGGCGTCTTGCCCGGCGTGCGGGTCGCCTACGAGACCTGGGGCGAGCTGGCCGAGGACGGCTCCAACGCCGTCCTCGTGCTGCACGCGCTGACCGGCGACGCGCACGTCACCGGTCCCGTCGGGCCGGGGCAGCCGACCGCCGGCTGGTGGGCCGACATGATCGGACCGGGCGCGCCCATCGACACCGACCGGTACTTCGTCGTCGCGCCCAACGTGCTCGGCGGCTGTCAGGGCACCACCGGCCCGGCGTCGGCCGCCCCCGACGGCCGCCCGTGGGGCGGGCGGTTCCCGCGCATCACGACGCGCGACCAGGTGGCCGCCGAGATCGAGCTCGCGCGGCAGCTCGGCATCGACCGCTGGTCGCTCGTCGTCGGCGCGTCGATGGGCGGGCTCCGCGTGCTGGAGTGGGCCCTGCTCGGGCCCGAGGCCGGCATCGCGGTCGACGGGATCGCCGCCATCGCGACGACGGCGCAGACGTCGGGCGACCAGATCGCCTGGGCGCACCCGCAGCTCGGCGCCATCCGCGCCGACCCGCGCTGGCGCGACGGGGACTACTACGACGCCGCCGACGGCGACGGGCCGGACGCCGGCCTCGCCATCGCCCGGCAGATCGCCCACACGACGTACCGCACGGCCGCGGAGCTCGACGTGCGGTTCGGGCGGCTGCCGCAGGGCGGGGAGGACCCGCTGGCCGACGGCCGGTACGCCGTGCAGTCGTACCTCGACCACCACGGGGACAAGCTCGCCCGCCGGTTCGACGCGAACTCCTACCTGGTGCTCACCGAGTCGATGCTGAGCCACGACCTGGGCCGCGACCGCGGCGGCGTCGAGTCCGCGCTGTCGCAGATCACGGCCCGGGCGCTGGTCGTGGCGGTCGACTCCGACCGCCTGTTCCCGCCCGACCAGGCGAGCCGCATCGCAGCCTGGGTGCCGGGCGCCGAGCCGCTGCGCATCGTCACCTCCGACTACGGGCACGACGGCTTCCTCATCGAGTTCGACCAGCTCGGCCCGATCGTCGCCGACTTCCTCGCGGGCGCCAGCGTCGAGGGCGGCCCGGACGACGAGTGAGCCCGGCATGACCGAGGCATGACCCCCACCGTCACCCTGCCCGACGGCCGCGCGGTCCCGCCGCCGTCCGGACCGGTGCCGGTGCCGGTGCCGATGCCGATGCCGATGCCGATGCCGATGCCGATGCCGATGCCGATGGAGATGCTCTGACGGGTCGTCGAGCGGGTGTCGGCGGCCGTGCCTAGCGTGGGACCCGGCCGCCGACCCGCGCGGCCGGCCCGTTCCCCGCAGTGTCGCTGGAGGCACCCATGGTCCGGCTCAACCCCTACCTCAGCTTCAAGAACCAGGCCCGCGAGGCGCTCGAGTTCTACCGGTCGGTGCTCGGCGGCGAGCTCGACATCAGCACGTTCGGCGGCATGCCCGCGGACTCCGGCATGCCGATCCCGGACTCCGACAAGGACCTCGTCATGCACGGCCAGCTCGAGACGCCGTCCGGCCTCACCCTCATGGCCGCCGACTCCGGCTCGATGATGCCGTACGTGGCGCCCACCAGCGGCGTCACCGTCGCGCTGACGGGCGGCCCGGAGGACCACGACTACGTGGCCGGCGCGTACGCGAAGCTCGCCGACGGCGGCTCCGACGCGATGCCCTTCGACAAGGCGCCGTGGGGCGACTACTACGGCCAGGTGACCGACCGGTACGGCATCACCTGGATGTTCGACGTCGGCACGGAGTGAGCACCGGGCTCACCCCACCAGCAGCGTCTCCCGGCGGGCGGCGAGGGCCGCGAGCTCGGCGTCGGCGGCGGTGGCCCGCTCCGCCAGGCGCTGCCGGACCGCGTCCACCGCGCGCCCGGCGGCGCCGACGCGGTCGCGCGCCTCGGCGATGCGGTTCCGCACCGACCAGTCCGTGAAGATGTTGTCGAACCAGATGTCGAGCGTGCGGGTGAAGCCGTCGACGCCGACGTCCCCGACCCCCTGCTCCCCGAGGTCGCCCAGCTCGACCGTCAGGCGCCGCAGCGCGCCGTCGGCCCGGCGCAGCAGGTCCGCGGCCTGGTCGAGGCGGTGGTGCTTGGCCATGCTCGCGAGCGCGCCGCCGTCGAAGAACGTGTCGTAGGTGGACCAGCCGTCGGCGCCGCGCAGCTCGTCGGCGGCCGCGCCGAGCGCCCGGGCGGCGGCCTCCGCGGCGGCCTGCGCCTCGACGATCTCCCGCTGCTCGGCGCGCCATGCCCCGGTCCGCTCCGCGACGTCGGCCAGCTCCGCGGCCGCCGCCCCGCCGGCATCGCGCAGCCACCGCTCCTTGACGGCCAGCGCCGTGCCCCAGCGCGCCTCGACGTCGCCCAGGGCGGCCAGCCCCGCCTCGACGGCGGCCAGCTCGCGGGCCGCGGCCTCGCGGCGGGCCTGCGCCGTTGCCGCGACGTACTCGGCGGCCTGCTGCTCCGCCCGCTCGACATCGAGCCGCTGCGCGCGGTCGCCGCGCAGCCCCGCCCAGACGCGGGACAGGCTCAGCGACTCCAGCCGCTGCACGTCCTGGGTCTCGTCCGCGAGGGACGCGCGCGCCGCGGCGAGCGCCTCGTCCGCGGCCGCCACCTCGTGGCGCGCACGCTCGCGACGGGCGGACTGCTGCGCGTGCTCGACGACGGCGGCACGCGCCGCGGCGAGCTCCTCCTCGACCCCATCGGTAGGCATGCGCACAACCTAACGGGGCGGCCAGTAGGTTGGGACGCATGCTCGCCGCCACCGTCGCCCGGTTCTCGCCCGACTCCCCGCTCGACGGGCTGGAGGTGGGCGACCGGCCGGAGCCGCAGGCGCGCGAGCACTGGACCACGATCGAGGTGCGCGCCGCGACGCTCAACCACCACGACCTGTGGTCGCTGCGCGGCGTCGGCCTGCGTGCCGAGCAGCTCCCGATGATCCTCGGCACGGACGCCGCCGGCACCACGCCGGACGGCACGCAGGTGCTGGTGCACGGCGTCGTGGGCGGCGACGGGCACGGCGTCGGGCCGAACGAGCGCCGCACCCTGCTGTCCGAGAAGTACCCGGGCACCCTCGCGGAGCGCGTCGCCGTGCCGACCCACAACCTGGTCCCGATCCCCGACGACCTGTCGTTCGAGGACGCCGCCTGCCTCCCCACCGCCTGGCTCACCGCGTACCGGATGCTGTTCGGTGCGGCCGGCCTGGCGCCCGGCGACCGGGTGCTCGTGCAGGGCGCGGGCGGCGGCCTCGCGACCGCCGCGATCGTGCTGGGCGCCGCCGCCGGCCTCGAGGTGACCGTGACGTCGCGCTCGGCGGAGCGCCGCGAGCGCGCGCGGGAGCTCGGCGCCTCGCACGCCGTCGAGACCGGCGGTCGGCTGCCCGACCGCGTGGACGCGGTGCTCGAGTCCGTCGGGCAGGCCACCTGGGCGCACTCCGTGCGGTCCGTGCGGCCCGGCGGCACGATCGTCGTCTGCGGCGCGACGACGGGTGACGCCCCGCCCGCCGACCTGACCCGCATCTTCTTCAACGAGATCCGCGTGCAGGGCGTCACCATGGGCACCCGCGACGACCTCGCCGCGCTCGCGCGGTTCGTCGCGCGCACGGGTGTGCGGCCCGTCATCGACTCCGAGGTGCCGCTCGCGCGCGTCGGCGACGGGCTCGCCCGCCTCGCGGCCGGCGAGCAGACCGGGAAGATTCTCGTCCTCCCCTGACCCCGACGTGTTGTGAGCGGGCGTTTGGCCCTGTTT
>NZ_JBSGUW010000010.1:0-66059 GCF_053608125.1 Isoptericola sp. NPDC055063
AGTAGGACGCCGCCGGACACCCATTCACGAAAGGCCCACCCCCGCACCGGGGTGGGCCTTTCGCATACCCCCACACCACCACCAACCCACCCCGCACACCCGAGATCACCCAGGCCCCACCGCCGACCAGGCAGTGACGCACGGCCCGCGCGACCACGACGCGCACAACCACCCGCTCGGTCGCCACGACCCGCACACCGCCCTCCGGCCCGGCGGCCGGAGCATGCGAGGCCGGGCCCCGGCGAGAGTCGGCTGACACCGTGCGGCGAACCACGCTGCGCGGAACGGCCGGGGTGATGCTGCGTGCAGGGCGTGCAGGGCTCCGGCGCCACGGACGGACCGGCCGCCGCCCCGAGGCGGCCGGCTGCGTCGCGGGGTGCGCGAGGGGTGCGCGGCGGAGACAGAGCCGCGCCGAAGACGGCGCCACGGGACGTGCGCGGCGACGCGGTTCACCCGCCACACCACGACCCCGGCTCGCACCCGTGCATCGACGTCGCCGTCTGGGCGGTCGAGAAGCTGTTGGCGGGGAGGCGCCGTCGGTACGTCGCGGGCTCGAGGTCTTCTTGCCGCCGATAGTCCGCAGGGCATCGTGAAGGCGAACATCTGCCGAGCAAGCCGCGGGCCAGCCCGCCGCCTTGTCGAGCGGCCGTCGCGGAAGACGCGCGCACGGCGCTCCGACGGCACCCAGGTGGGCGACCCGGGGCTGATGGCTGGAGATCTGGGCGGCGTGATCGCCGCGCCGACACGCGCTGTGCAGGCGCTCCGCGGAACCAGCGATCGACCTTCGCAGCGCCTTCACACGACTGGTCGCGGGCGCTCGGCGCGGGGCTGACCATGGAGTACGGGTGCGCGCCGCAGAGGGCTCGTGCTGGCCGATCCGCGGGCTGGCGCAGTGAGCGACGACTCACTTGACACGTCGTGCCGCAGCGAGTGAGACTTCACTGAACGGAAACCCACTTTCGGTGGGTGGAATCGCTCCAAGGAGGATCGCTCGATGACGAGTGTGGGTCTCGAGGCATTCAACGCGGCGGACGCGGAGGTTGCCCGCGCGCGCGTGCTCTCCTGCGCGGCCGTGGCCCGGTGGGCCGACGCGGTCGTCGCCGGCCGCCCCTACGCCGACACCGCGGCGGCCCTCGCCGCGGCGCGCACCGTGGCGGACCCCTGGACCGAGGAGGAGATCGACTCGGCCCTCGCGCGCCACCCCCGGATCGGCGAGCGGGCGTCGGGGGACGACGCCGACGCCGCGCACTCCCGGCGGGAGCAGGCCGGGCTCGGCGACCTCACCGGCTCGGTTCAGGAGCGCCTGCGTGCGGGGAACCGTGCGTACGAGGAGCGCTTCGGCCACGTGTTCCTCATCCGTGCCGCGGGTCGGAGCGCCGAGGAGATCCTCGGCTCGCTCGAGGAGCGCCTCGGGAACGACGCCGCCACCGAGCGACGGATCGCCGGCCAGCAGCTACGGGAGATCGCCGTGCTGCGGCTGGAAGGAGAGCTCTCATGACCTCGCACATCACCACCCACGTGCTCGACGCGGTCTCGGGCCTGCCGGCCGCGGGCGTCGCCGTCTCCCTGTGGAGCGTCGGCGATGACGTGGCCCAGCGGCTGGCGGACGCGACGACAGACGCCGACGGCCGGGTGAAGGACCTCGGGCCGGAGTCGCTCGAGCCCGGCACCTACCGCGTGACCTTCGCGACGGGCGACTACTTCGCGGCGCAGGGCGTCGCGACCTTCTACCCGTCGATCACCATCGACTTCACCGTCGAGGCCGGGCGCGACCACTATCACGTGCCGTGCCTGCTGAGCCCGTTCGCGTACTCCACGTACCGCGGGAGCTGACGGGCCCAGGCCCGCCATCACCGGTCCCGGCACAGCCGCCGAGACCTGCGCCAGCGTCATCGCAGACGTTCCGGGCCGCCATCGTGGGCGGTCCCGGGCAACGCAACAACAGATGAAGGAGTCAGCACCATGACCGCCACCGCCACCGACACCGCCGCACAGGCCGCGACCGGCACGATCGTGCTGGGTGACAACCAGTACGGCAAGGCCGAGGTCCGCGTCATGAAGGTCGACCGCGACCAGGCGCGCCACCGCATCACCGAGCTCTCGGTGACCTCGCAGCTGCGCGGCGACTTCTCCGCCGCGCACATCGACGGCGACCAGGGCCGCGTCGTCCCCACGGACACGCAGAAGAACACGGTGTTCGCGCTCGCCAAGGACGGCATCGCCTCGCCGGAGGAGTTCGCGCTCCGCCTGGGCGAGCACTTCACCTCGAGCTTCGACTGGATCGAGGGCGGCCGCTGGGAGGCCAAGGAGTACACCTGGGAGCACATCCCCTCCTCGCTGCAGAACCACGTCACCGACGGCGAGCACGACCACGCGTTCGTCAAGGGCGGCACGGAGACGCGCACCACGGTGGTGCAGCGCGACGGTGACGAGGTCTTCGTCGTCTCGGGCCTCGAGGACCTCAAGGTCCTCAAGTCCACGGGGTCGGAGTTCCACGGCTTCCCAAAGGACCGCTACACGACGCTGCAGGAGACCACCGACCGCATCCTCGCGACGTCGGTGACCGCCCGCTGGCGCTACACCTCGCTCGACATCGACTTCAACGCCGTCTACGACGACGTGCGCCGCATCCTGCTGGAGACGTTCGCGGACGTCCACTCCCTCGCCCTGCAGCAGACGCTGTTCCAGATGGGCAAGAAGGTGCTCGAGGCGCACCCGGAGATCGGCGAGATCAAGTTCTCGATGCCGAACCTGCACCACTTCGTCGTCGACTTCGAGCCCTTCGGCCTGGAGAACCCGAACGAGGTCTTCTACGTCGCCGACCGCCCCTACGGGAAGATCGAGGCGGAGGTGAAGCGGGAGGGCGCCGACTCGGAGCCGCGCGCGTGGGCCACCGTCACGGGGTTCTGCTGATCACGGTCCCGCTGATCAGCGAAGCACGGCGCGTTCGGTTCGAAGGAGCATCGAGATGAGCACGACGACGGTCGACCAGGCGATGTCGGTCGAGAAGCCGGCAGGCGGCCGGCCCGAGGACGAGCGGTACCCGCTCGGCAAGACCTTCCTCTACGGCCTGCAGCACATCATGACGATGTACGGAGGAGTGATCGCGCCGCCGATCATCGTCGGGCAGGCGGCCGGCCTCGACGGCGCGCAGATCGGCGTGCTGGTCTCGGCGGCGCTGCTCGTCAGCGGCCTGGCCACGGCGCTCCAGACGCTGGGCATCCGCTTCTTCGGGTCGCAGCTCCCGCTCGTCCAGGGGATCTCGTTCGCCACCGTGTCCACGATGGTCGCGGTGGCGAGCGGGGACGGCGGGCTGCCCGCCGTCTTCGGCGCGATCATCGTGGCGGCCGCCATCGGCCTGGCGATCACCCCGTTCTTCGCCCAGGTCGTGCGGTTCTTCCCGCCGGTCGTGACGGGCACGATCATCACGATCATCGGGGTGTCGCTGCTGCCCACCGCCGCCGGCTGGATGATGGGCGGCGACGCGGAGGCCGCCGACTGGGGCTCCGTCCCGAACATCGCGCTCGCGCTGGGCACGCTGGTCGTGGTCCTCGTGCTCAGCCGGTTCCTGCAGGGCACGATCTCTCGGCTGTCCATCCTCTTCGGGCTGGTCATCGGCACGGTCGTGGCGGTGCCGCTGGGGCTCGCGGACTTCTCGGAGGTCGGGCAGGGGGCCGTGTTCGAGCTCCCGACACCGTTCGCGTTCGGCATGCCCGTGTTCGAGCTCGGCGCCATCCTCTCGATGACGATCGTGATCCTCGTGATCATGACGGAGACCACCGCCGACCTCATCGCCATCGGCGAGGTGCTGGACACCAAGGTCGACTCGAAGCGGGTCGGCGACGGGCTGCGGGCCGACATGGCGGCCACCCTGGTGGCGCCGCTGCTGAACTCGTTCCCGGCTTCGGCGTTCGCGCAGAACGTGGGCCTGGTGGCGATCACCGGCATCCGCTCGCGGTTCGCCGTCGCGGCGGGCGGCGCGGTCCTGGGCGTCCTGGGGCTGTTCCCGGTGCTCGGCCGCGTGGTCGCGGCCATCCCGGCCCCCGTGCTCGGTGGGGCCGGCATCGTGCTGTTCGGGTCCGTGGCCGTGTCCGGCATCCGCACGCTGTCGCGCGTCGAGTACGAGGGCAACCTCAACCTCACGCTCGTGGCGGTGGCGCTCGGCTTCGGCATCATCCCGATCGCCGTTCCCGACTTCTACGACCAGTTCCCGACCTGGGTGGGCATGATCTTCCACTCCGGCATCGCGGCCGCCGCGGTGGTGTCGGTGCTGCTGAACCTCGTCTTCAACGAGATCCGGTGGGGGCGACGCAGCAAGGACCCGTCGGTGTTCACGGCAGGCTCCTCCGCGCGGCTCGTCGTGACCGAGGAGCAGGAGCAGCGCCGGGCGGAGTACTTTGTGCGGCTCGACGCCGAGCACCGGGCTGCGCGCCGCGCCCGCCTCAACGCGGACGTGCAGGCGCGGATGCGCCACGGCCACGGGCGTCGCTCGGGCTGCGTGTCGGCGATCGACCTCGACGCCGACGGGGTGCCCGACGTCCTGCAGATCCGCGAGGGGGCCCGCGCCGCGGTCGCGGAGCGCCGCCCCGACGCCGACGCGCGCCCGCTGGTGCACGCGGGCGCCGGCGACCCGGGGGAGGGGTGAGCCGGATGCGGCCCCGGGCGCCGTCAGGCCGCGAGCAGCTCCTTGGAGATGGTCTCGGCCACCTCGTGCAGCAGGGGGAGGGCGGCCTCGCCGAACTCGTAGGTGACGCGGGCCGCCGGTCCGGACACCGAGAGGGCGGTGGGCGTGGGGGCTCCCTTGACCGGGACGGCGAAGCACCGCACGCCGATCTCCTGCTCGCCGTCGTCGACGGCGTACCCCTGCTCGCGGATGGTGCCGATCTCCTTGAGGAGGTCGTCCGGGTCCGTGATCGACAGGTCGGTGGCCGGCGGCATCCCGACGCGGCCCATGATGTCGCGGATGGTCTGGTCAGGCAGCTCTGCGAGCACCATCTTGCCGACGCCGGTGCAGTGCGTGTAGACGCGGCGGCCCACCTCGGTGAACATCCGCATCGAGTACGACGACGAGGCCTGCGCCACGTAGACCACCATGTCGCGGTCGATCATCGCGAGGTTGGCGCTCTCGCCGAGCTCGCGGGCCAGGCGCTCCAGGTGGGGGCGGGCGCTGGCGCCGAGCTGGCGGCCGGCGCTCTCGCCGAGGCGGATCAGCCGCGGACCGAGGGTGTACCGGCGGGACGGGAGCTGGCGGGCGTAACCGCGGCCGACGAGGGTCCGCATCAGCCGGTGGATCGTCGGGAGCGGGAGGCCGGCCGCGGCCGCCAGCTCGCTCAGCGCGGCGTCGCCGCCCAGGTCGGTCATGATCTCGAGCAGGTCGATCGCCCGGTCCACCGACTGGACTCCGGTGCCGTTCGCCATGGTCAGGTCCCCCTCCGCAACGTGGTGTGAACCGTTCCCGGTTCTAGAAACCATCCTTCCACATCTCGAAACTTCATGTCATCAGCTCCCTGAGTCATCAGCTCCCTGAAAGGAAACCCTGGCCATGGCGATGCCCAGCCCCAGCTACACGATCACCCTCCGCGTCGAGGCGCCGGCGTCCCAGCGCGCGACGAGCGAGATCGTCCACGAGATCGCCACGGCCGGCGGCTCGGTGATGGGCGTCGACATCGCGCAGTCGCACACCGACACGATCGTCGCCGACGTCACCTGCGACACCGTGGACGCCGAGCACGGCGAGCGGATCGTCGAGGCCCTCGACGCCCTCGACGGCGTGCGCGTGCTGAAGATGTCGGACTCGACGTTCCTCATGCACCTCGGCGGGAAGATCTCCGTGACGCCGAAGGTGCCGCTCAAGACCCGGCGCGACCTGTCCCGCGCGTACACGCCGGGCGTCGCCCGCGTCTGCCTCGCGATCGCCGACCGCCCGGAGGACGCGCGCCGCCTGACCATCAAGCGCAACACCGTCGCGGTGGTGACCGACGGCACCGCCGTCCTGGGCCTCGGCGACATCGGGCCGGCGGCCGCCATGCCGGTGATGGAGGGCAAGGCCGCACTGTTCAAGCAGTTCGCCGACGTCGACGCATGGCCCATCGCCCTCGACACGACGGACACCGAGGAGATCATCCGGACCGTCAAGGCGATCGCGCCCGGCTTCGGCGGCGTGAACCTCGAGGACATCTCCGCCCCGCGCTGCTTCGAGATCGAGAAGCGCCTGCGCGAGGAGCTGGACATCCCCGTGTTCCACGACGACCAGCACGGCACCGCCATCGTGGTGCTGGCGGCGCTGATCAACGCCCTCAAGGTCGTGGGCAAGAAGATCGAGGACGTGCGCATCGCCGTCTCCGGCGTCGGCGCCGCCGGCTCCGCCATCATCCGCCTGCTGCTCGCCCAGGGCGCCCGCGACATCATCGGCTTCGACCGCCACGGCGCGCTCACCGCCGAGTCGGCGCACGGCGACGAGAACCGCGCGTGGATCGTGGAGAACACGAACCCGTCCGGCTTCACCGGCACGCTCAAGGAGGGTCTCGCGGGCGCCGACGTGTTCGTCGGCGTGTCGGCCGGCAACATCCTCACGGGCGCCGACGTCGCGCGGATGAACGACGACGCGATCGTGTTCGCCCTCGCGAACCCGACCCCCGAGGTCGACCCGATCGCCGCCGGCGAGACGGCCGCCGTCGTCGCCACGGGCCGCAGCGACTACCCGAACCAGATCAACAACGTGCTGGCGTTCCCGGGTCTGTTCCGCGGCCTGCTCGACGCGGGCGCCACCCAGATCACCGACGAGATGCTGCGCGTCGCGGCCGTCGCGATCTCCTCGGTGGTGAGCGAGGACGAGCTCAACTCCGCGTTCATCATCCCCGGCGTCTTCGACAGCCGTGTGGCCGAGGCGGTCGCCGACGCCGTCCGGGCCGAGGGCCTCAAGGAGGTCCCGCCGGCGGACCAGCGCGCCGATGACGCCGAGCACCTGGCGCAGCACCTGGGCCGGGCGCTGCACCCGGAGACGGCGGTGGCGCGATGAAGGTCTCCCTCGACCAGGCCGCCCTCGGCGACGTCGAGCGCCGCCTCGCCGAGCACGACGCCCACCTCGAGCGCGCCTACCCGGGCGACGACGGCACGCGCCAGCCGGTGCACACCGTCTACGTCCCGGCGCACCGCTACACCGCGGGGCTCGCCGCGGAGTGGGGCGCGCAGGCCTGGGCCGCCGTCCAGGCGCAGGGGACCGACGCGCTCCTGGACGCCGTCGGCGTGCGCGCCGACCTCCGCGACGCGGTCGCCGCCCAGGTGGAGCGCAAGCTCGCGACCGAGCCGATCGAGGACCTGCGTATCGATCTCGAGGACGGGTACGGGACGCACCCCGACTCGGCCGAGGACGAGGTCGCCGCGGCGGCCGCCGCGGCCCTGCGCGTCGAGCTGGACGCGGGCGGCGCGACGCCGTTCGTGGGCATCCGCTTCAAGTGCTTCGAGCGGCCGACGCGGGCGCGCGGGCTGCGCACGCTGGACGTCTTCGTCAGCACGCTGGCGTCGTCGGGCGACCTGCCCGAGGGGCTCGTCCTGACCCTGCCGAAGGTGACCGCCGTCGCGCAGGTCGAGGCGATGGTCGCGGTGTGCGAGCGCCTCGAGGAGGCGAACGGGCTCCCCGCGGGCCGGCTGCGGTTCGAGGTGCAGGTGGAGACGCCGCAGTCGATCCTCGACGCGGCGGGCACGGCCACGGTCGCGCGGATGATCCACGCGGGCGGCGGGCGCGTCAGCGGCCTGCACTACGGCACCTACGACTACTCGGCGTCGCTCGGGATCTCCGCGGCGTACCAGTCGATGGAGCACCCGGCGGCGGACCTCGCCAAGGAGGTCATGCAGCTCGCGGCCGCGGGGACGGGCGTGCGCCTGTCCGACGGGTCGACGAACGTGCTGCCGGTCGGCGACGACGCGCAGGTGCGCGCCGCGTGGGCGAACCACGGGCGCCTCGTGCGCCGCTCGCTGGAGCGCGGGTTCTACCAGGGCTGGGACCTGCACCCGGCCCAGCTGCCGAGCCGGTTCGCCGCGACGTACGCGTTCTACCGCGAGGGCTTCGAGCCCGCGGCCGAGCGGCTGTCGAACTACGTGAACGAGGTGGAGGGCGCGGTGCTCGACGAGCCCGCCACCGCCAAGGCGCTCGCGTGGTACCTCAAGCGCGGCCTCGACTGCGGAGCCCTCGGCGCCGACGAGATCGTCACGCGCACCGGCCTGCAGCCGGCGGAGCTCACGGCGATGGTCACACGCCCCCTCGGCGGCTGATCTCGCGCTCCCGCAGCGCACGGCCACGACGGCCCGGCAGGACGACGTCCTGCCGGGCCGTCGGCGTGTGCGCCGGATCACGACCGGAGGCCGGGACGGGCCCCCTGCGGGGTTGACCTATCCGCCCGACCCGGCGTAGCGTTTTCACTACAAGGAACCAAACTTCCATCTGGCGAAAGCGAGTCAGCGATGACGGACCAGATCCCCTACACCGTGAACTGCTCGATCCTCCTCACGGACCTGCCGCTCCTGGAGCGTCCGGCGGCCGCCAAGGCGGCCGGGTTCGACGGCGTCGAGCTATGGTGGCCCTTCGCCACCCCGACGCCCGCGGCGGACGAGATCGACGCCCTCGTCGGCGCGCTGGCCGACGCCGGCGTGCAGCTGACGGGCCTCAACTTCGACGCCGGCAACATGCCCGGCGGCGACCGCGGCCTGATCTCCTGGCCGGAGCGGTCGGCGGACCTGCGCGCCAACCTCGACGTCGTCGCCCGCATCGGCGAGCGCACCGGCTGCCGCGCGTTCAACGCGCTCTACGGCAACCGGGTCGACGGCGTGGACCCGGCGGCCCAGGACGAGCTCGGCGCCGAGAACCTCGCGCTGGCCGCGAAGGCGGTCGAGCGCATCGGCGGCACCGTGCTGGTGGAGCCGGTCTCCGGCACCCCCGCGTACCCGCTGAAGACGTCGGCCGACGCCGTCGCCGTCCTGGACCGCGTCCGCGACGAGCACGGGGCCACCAACCTGGGCCTGCTCTTCGACGTCTACCACCTGTCGGTCAACGGCTCGGACGTCGACCTGGACCTCAAGACCTACGGCGACCGCATCGCCCACGTCCAGGTCGCCGACGCCCCCGGCCGCGGCGCCCCGGGCAGCGGGGACCTGCCGATCCAGCGCTGGATCGGCGACCTGCGCGCCGCCGGCTACGCCGGCCCCGTCGGCCTCGAGTACAAGACGGCCGACGCCGACCCGTTCGCCTGGCTGCCCCGCGCCGAGCGCTCCGCGCGCTGAGCGCCCACCGCGACCCCCTCGACCTCCCCGGAAGGACCCGACCAATGAGCACCATCGCCTTCATCGGCCTCGGCATCATGGGCAGCCCGATGGCCGTCCACCTGCAGGACGCCGGGCACGCCGTCATCGGCTACAACCGCACCGCCGCCAAGGCGCAGCCCCTCGTCGAGGCCGGCGGGACCGCCGCCTCGTCGGTGGCCGAGGCCGTCAAGGCGGCCGACGTCGTCGCGATCATGGTGCCGGACTCGCCGGACGTCGAGGGCGTCCTCACCGGGGACGACGGCGTCCTCGCCCACGCCCAGCCGGGCACCCTGATCATCGACTTCTCGTCGATCCGCCCGGACGTGACGGTCGCGCTCGCCGAGCAGGCGACGGCCGCCGGCTTCCGCTACCTCGACGCGCCGGTCTCCGGCGGCGAGGCGGGCGCCAAGAACGCCGCGCTGTCGATCATGGTGGGCGGCTCGGCGGAGGACTTCGCCGCGGCGTCCGAGGTGTTCGACGCGGTCGGCAAGACCGTCGTGCACGTGGGCCCCTCGGGCTCCGGCCAGACGGTCAAGGCCGCCAACCAGCTCATCGTCGCCGGCAACATCGCGCTGCTGGCCGAGGCCGTGATCTTCCTCGAGGCGTTCGGCGTCGACACCGAGGCGGCCGTGAAGGTCCTCGGCGGCGGGCTCGCCGGGTCGGCGGTGCTCAACCAGAAGGCCGAGAAGATGCTGGGCCGCGAGTTCGCCCCCGGGTTCCGCATCGACCTGCACCACAAGGACCTGGGCATCTTCACGTCCGCCGCGCGCGAGCAGGGCGTCGTCGCCCCCGTCGGCGCCGTCGTCGCGCAGCTCATGGCCGCGGCCCGCGCCGAGGGCGACGGGTCGCTGGACCACTCCGGCCTGTTCAACGCGATCGCGCGCCTGTCCGGTCGCGACTGACCGCCCCGAAACGACCCAGAAGACTCGAAGGAGAGCACCATGCCCCGCATGCGCGCGGTCGACGCCGCGGTCGCCATCCTGGCGAAGGAGGGTGCCACCGAGGCCTTCGGCCTCCCCGGCGCCGCCATCAACCCGTTCTACGACGCCATGCGCCAGCACGGCGGCATCCACCACGTGCTCGCCCGGCACGTCGAGGGCGCGTCGCACATGGCCGACGGCTACTCGCGCGCCGAGCGCGGCAACATCGGCATCTGCATCGGCACGTCGGGGCCCGCGGGCACCGACATGATCACCGGCCTGTACGCCGCGTGGGCCGACTCGATCCCGATGCTGTGCATCACGGGCCAGGCCCCGGTGGCCAAGCTCGACAAGGAGGACTTCCAGGCCGTCGACATCGCGTCGATCGCCGCGCCGGTCACCAAGCTGGCCAAGACGGTCCTCGAGGCGTCGCAGGTGCCGGGCGTCTTCCAGCGCGCGTTCCAGCTGATGCGCTCCGGCCGCCCCGGCCCGGTGCTCATCGACCTGCCGATCGACGTGCAGATGACGGAGATCGAGTTCGACCCGGAGACCTACGAGCCGCTGGCGCCCGAGCGTCCCGAGGCCACGCGCGAGCAGGTCGCCAAGGCCCTGAACATGCTGCTCGCCGCGGAGCGTCCCCTGATCGTGGCCGGCGGCGGCATCATCAACGCCGGCGCGGAGGCCGAGCTCGTCGAGCTCGCCGAGACCCTCGGCGTCCCGGTGGTGCCGACCCTCATGGGCTGGGGCGCGATCCCCGACGACCACCCGCTGACCGCGGGCATGGTCGGCATCCAGACGTCGCACCGCTACGGCAACGCGACGTTCCTGGAGTCGGACTTCGTCATCGGCGTCGGCAACCGGTGGGCCAACCGCCACACCGGCGGCCTGAAGACGTACACCGAGGGCCGCACCTTCGTGCACGTCGACATCGAGCCCACGCAGATCGGCCGCGTGTTCGCGCCCGACTACGGCGTGGTGTCCGACGCGGGCGCGTTCCTGCGCACCGCGCTCGAGGTCGCCGCCGAGCGCAAGGCCGCCGGCCAGGTGCCGGACTGGTCGGCGTGGGCCGCGTCCGCGCAGGAGCGCAAGGGGCAGCTGCAGCGCAAGACGCACTTCACCGAGGTGCCGATCAAGCCGCAGCGCGTGTACGAGGAGATGAACAAGGCGTTCGGCCGCGACACGGTCTACGTCACCACGATCGGCCTGTCGCAGATCGCCGGCGCGCAGCTGCTGCACACGTACCACCCGCGGCACTGGATCAACGCCGGCCAGGCGGGCCCGCTGGGCTGGACCGGCCCGGCCGCGCTGGGCGTGTCCCGCGCGCTGCCCGAGGGCAACGTCGTGGCGCTGTCGGGCGACTACGACTTCCAGTTCATGCTGGAGGAGCTCGCGGTGGGCGCGCAGCACCACCTGCCCTACGTGCACGTGGTGGTGAACAACGCCTACCTCGGCCTGATCCGCCAGTCGCAGCGCGCGTTCGACATGGACTTCCACGTGTCCCTCGCGTTCGACAACATCAACATGTCGGGCGGCGGCGGGGAGCCCGAGGGCTACGGCGTGGACCACGTCAAGGTCGCCGAGGCGCTGGGCTGCAAGGCGATCCGGGTCAAGGACCCGGAGGACCTGGCGGCGGCGTTCGCCAAGGCGCAGGCCATGACCGCGGAGTTCCGCGTCCCCGTGGTGGTCGAGGTCATCCTCGAGCGCGTCACCAACATCGCGATGGGCGCCGAGCTCGACGGGGTGAACGAGTTCGAGGACCTGGCCATCTCGGCCGAGGACTCGCCCACGGCCATCGCGCTGCTCGACTGAGCGCGAGCGGCTGAGCGGTACCCGACGACGGCGACGGGAGAGACGATGACGAGGACGGGCAGCGACGGACGGGGAGGTGGAGCGACCGTGACGACGACGGGACCGACGACGGCGCGCGTGCTGCTCGCCCCGGACAAGTTCAAGGGCTCCCTGACCGCGCGGGAGGTCGCCGCCCACCTGGCGGCCGGCCTGCGCCGCGCGGTGCCCGGCGTCGTCGTCGACCAGCTCCCCGTGGCCGACGGCGGCGAGGGCACCCTCGAGGCGGCCCTCGCCGCCGGGTACACGGCGGTGGACCTGGTGGCGACCGGCCCCCTCGGGGAACCGGTGGCCACCCGGTACGCCCGCCGCGGCGGCACCGCCGTCGTCGAGATGGCCGCGGTCACCGGGCTCGCGATGGTGCGCCCGACGGCGGCCACGGCGCTCGCCGCCACCTCCCGCGGACTCGGCGAGGTGATCGCGCACGCCCTCGACGCGGGGGCGCGCGAGATCGTCGTCGGCGTCGGCGGCTCGGCCAGCACGGATGGCGGAGCGGGCATGCTCGCCGCGCTCGGCGCGCGGCTCGCGTCGGGGGCCGGGGACGTCGCCGACGGCGGCGGCCACCTGCACGAGCTGACCGACGTGGACCTCGCGGGGCTGCACCCCGCGCTCGCGGACACCGAGATCGTGCTCGCGAGCGACGTGGACAACCCGCTGCTCGGCGAGCACGGCGCGGCCGCCGTCTACGGGCCGCAGAAGGGCGCCGACGCCGGCACGATCGCCGAGCTGGAGCTGGGCCTGGTCACCTGGGTGGACGTCCTCGCGACCGTGGGCGTCACCGGCGCTCGCGGGTACGCGGCGGCGCCCGGCGCGGGCGCGGCCGGGGGAGTGGGCTTCGCGTGCCTACTGCTCGGCGCCGAGCGGCGCCCCGGCGTCGAGGAGGTGCTCGCCCTCACGGGCTTCACCGAGCGCCTCGCCGGCGTGGATCTCGTCGTCACCGGCGAGGGCAGCCTCGACCGCCAGTCCCTGCACGGCAAGACGCCGGTGGGCGTCGCGGCCGCGGCGGCCGCGGCCGGCGTGCCGACGGTCGCCGTGTGCGGCCGTACCACCCTGAGCCCCGAGAGCGCCGCCGCCGCCGGCCTCCGCGCGGTGCACGCCCTCACCGACGTCGAGCCGGACGTCGCCCGCTGCATCGCCGAGGCGGGCCCGCTGCTCGAGACCCTCGCCGCGCGGCTCGCCGGCCACCTCCCGGTGCCCGCCGCAGCGGACCCCGCGACGATCACGATGGAGAACGCATGACCACCGCACCCCACGACCTCGTCGTCCGCGCCGCCCGCGCGCTGACCCCCGACGGCGAGCGCGCCGTCGAGGTCGGCGTGACGGCCGGCCGGATCGCGGCGGTCGTCCCGCTCGGCACCGGGCTCGCCGGTGCCGAGGTGCTGGACCTCGCCGAGGACGAGGTGCTGCTGCCCGGCCTCGTCGACTCGCACGTGCACGTCAACGAGCCCGGCCGCACCGAGTGGGAGGGCTTCGCCACCGCGACGCGCGCCGCGGCCGCCGGCGGCGTCACGACCATCGTCGACATGCCGCTCAACTCGTTGCCGCCCACGACCTCGGTCGCGAACCTCGAGGTCAAGAGGCAGCGCGCGGTGGACCAGGCCTTCGTCGACGTGGGCTTCTGGGGCGGCGCGGTGCCGGGCAACACGGCCGACCTGCGCCCCCTGCACGACGCGGGCGTCTTCGGCTTCAAGTGCTTCCTCGCGGACTCGGGGGTACCGGAGTTCGGGCACCTCGAGACCGACGAGCTGCGCGCCGACCTGGCCGAGCTGACCACGTTCGGCGGCATGATGATCGTGCACGCCGAGGACCCGGGCACGCTCGAGGACGCCCCGCAGGAGCCGGGCCGCGACTACAAGACCTTCCTCGCCTCGCGCCCCGCGAAGGCCGAGTCGACGGCGATCGCGGCGCTCATCGACGCGGCGCGCGCCACCGGCGCCCGCGCGCACGTCCTGCACCTGTCGGACGCCGACTCCCTGCCGATGATCGCCGCGGCGCGGGCCGACGGCGTGCGCCTCACGGTCGAGACGTGCCCGCACTACCTGTCGCTGGACGCCGACCACGTGCCCGACGGCGCGACGGCGTACAAGTGCTGCCCGCCGATCCGCGAGCAGGACAACCAGGACCGCCTCTGGCAGGGGCTGCGCGACGGCCTCATCGACGTCGTCGTGACCGACCACTCGCCGGCCACCGCCGAGCTCAAGCAGCCGGCCTCCGGCGACTTCGCGGAGGCGTGGGGCGGCGTGGCCTCGCTCCAGCTCGGGCTGGCCGTCGTGTGGACCGAGGCGCGCCGCCGCGGCGTCCCGCTGGCGGAGGTCGTGGGCTGGATGTCCGCCGGCCCGGCCGCGCTGGTCGGCCTGGAGCGCAAGGGCGGCATCGCCGTCGGCAAGGACGCGGACCTCGCGGTCTTCGCGCCCGACGCGACGTTCGTCGTCGACCCGACGCGCCTGCACCACAAGAACCCGGTCACGCCGTACGCCGGTCGCGACCTCACGGGCGTGGTGCGCCGCACGCTGCTGCGCGGGCGCGCCGTGGGTGACGAGCCCACCGGCACCCTGCTGCGCCGCGGCGAGGCCTGAGCCGAGCCCTGACGAGACCGACGACGAGCACGACGACGAGAACGACCACGAAGGACGACTGACATGACGCGACTCCAGCCGGGCGACACCGCCCCCGACTTCACCCTCACCGACTCCGCCGGCGCCGCCGTGTCCCTCGCGGACGTGCGCGCCGGGGCGGACAAGGGCGTCGTCGTGTACTTCTACCCGAAGGCGGGCACCCCGGGGTGTACCACCGAGGCGTGCGACTTCCGCGACAACCTCGCGTCGCTCGCCGGGGCCGGGTACGCCGTCGTCGGGGTCTCCGCGGACCCGGTCGAGGACATCCGCGCCTTCGTGGAGGCCGAGCACCTGACCTTCCCCCTGCTGAGCGACGCGGACCACGCGGTGGCCGACGCCTACGGCACGTGGGGCCCGAAGACGATCGGCGACCGGACGTTTGACGGCGTGCACCGCTGCACGTTCGTCGTCGACCCGGACGGCACGCTCCGCAGCGCGGAGTACGACGTCGAGGCGACGGGCCACGTGGCCGCTCTCCGCCAGCAGCTGGTGGGTGCCTGAGCACCCACGACCCGGTAGGGTCGGCTGGCAGGTTTCCGCTAGGCGTAATACGAATTCCGCTGTGCAAGCGCACGGCTGCAGCACACCCCCGTAGAACGAGAACAAGGAGGGACTGTCGTGGAGCTCCCCGACGGCCTGACCATCACCGCCGAGATCGGTGAGCGCGACACCGAGGTGCTCACCCCGGCCGCGCTCGACCTCATCGTCACCCTGCACCGGCAGCTCGGCGCCCGCCGCCTCGAGCTGCTGGACGCGCGGGCCCGTCGCCGCGAGGCGCTCGCCGACGGCGGCACGCTCGACTTCCTGCCCGAGACGGCGCACGTCCGCGCCGACGACTCCTGGAAGGTCGCGCCCCCGGCCCCCGGCCTGGTCGACCGCCGCGTCGAGATCACCGGCCCCACCGACCGCAAGATGACGATCAACGCGCTCAACTCGGGCGCGAAGACGTGGCTCGCGGACCAGGAGGACGCCAACACGCCGCAGTGGCGCAGCGTGGTGGGCGGCCAGCTCAACCTGCTCGACGCGATCGGGCGCCGGATCGACTTCACCAACGAGGCCGGCAAGACCTACGCCCTCAAGCCCGACGAGGAGCTCGCGACGATCATCGTGCGCCCCCGCGGCTGGCACATGAACGAGAAGCACGTCCTCGTCGACGGCGAGCAGACGTCGGGCGGGCTCGTGGACTTCGCGCTCTACGTCGCCACGGCCGGCCTGCGGCAGATCGAGAAGGGCCTCGGGCCGTACTTCTACCTGCCGAAGATGGAGTCGCACCTCGAGGCGCGCCTGTGGAACGAGGCGTTCGTCCTCGCCCAGGACACCCTCGGCATCCCGCGCGGCACCATCCGCGCCACGGTGCTCATCGAGACCATCCCGGCCGCGTTCGAGATGGAGGAGATCCTCTACGAGCTGCGCGAGCACTCCGCCGGCCTCAACGCCGGCCGCTGGGACTACCTCTTCTCCGTGGTGAAGAACTTCCGCACCCGCGGCGCGGAGTTCCTGCTGCCCGACCGCAACCAGATCACGATGACGGTGCCGTTCATGCGGGCCTACACCGAGCTCCTGGTCTCGACGTGCCACAAGCGCGGCGCGCACGCGATCGGCGGCATGGCCGCCTTCATCCCGAGCAAGGACGCCGAGGCCAACGAGCAGGCGTACGCGAAGGTCCGCGCGGACAAGGCCCGCGAGGCCGGCGACGGCTTCGACGGCTCCTGGGTGGCGCACCCGGGCATGGTCGCCACCTGCAAGGAGGTCTTCACCGAGGTGCTGGGGGAGCGGCCGAACCAGATCGACCGCACCCGCGACGACGTGCGCGTGACCGCTGCGGACCTGCTGTCCGTGGACAAGACGCCCGGCACGGTCACCGAGGTCGGCCTGCGCAACAACGTCTCCGTGGGCATCCAGTACCTCCAGGCCTGGCTGGGCGGCCTCGGCGCCGTCGCCATCTTCGGCCTCATGGAGGACGCCGCGACCGCGGAGATCTCCCGGTCGCAGGTGTGGCAGTGGCTGCACAACGGCGTCGTCCTCGCCGACTCGGGCGAGAAGGTGACCCGCGAGCTCGTCGACCGCGTCGTCGAGGAGGAGGTGGCGAAGCTCCCGGGCGACGCCGCCGACTACGACGAGGCGCGGACCACCTTCATGGAGGTCGCCGTCGCCGACGAGTACATCGACTTCCTCACGACGGCCGCCTACGAGCGGATGGACTGAGGAACCCGGCACCGCTCGGCTGCGACGGGGGCGCCGAGCACCGCCGGTGCGTGACGGCCGGGACCATGTTCTGTGTGACGTGGTCCCGGCCGTTTCGTGCTCTCCGGCGTCGTCCCTGGCGTCACACGGAGACAACCTCCCCGACACGTGGCGCCCACTAGACTGGCGGCCATGTCCACCATCTCCCGAGACGAGGTCGCGCGCGTCGCCGCCCTGGCCCGGATCGACCTGCGCGACGACGAGGTCGACCGGCTCGCCGGCGAGCTCGACGTCATCGTCGACTCGATCGCCCGCGTGAACGAGGTCGCCACCCCCGACGTGCCCGCGACGAGCCACCCGCTGCCCATGACCAACGTGTTCCGCGAGGACGTGCCGCAGCCCGCGCTGCCCGTCGCGGACGTGCTGGCCGCCGCGCCGGACGCCCAGGACGGGCGCTTCGCCGTGCCGCAGATCCTCGGGGAGGAGTGAGATGACGGACCTGACCCGCCTCAGCGCGGCGGAGCTCGCCGACGTCCTGGCCCGCAAGGAGGCCTCGAGCGTCGAGGCCACGCGCGCGCACCTGGACCGCATCGCGGCCGTCGACGGCGACGTGCACGCGTTCCTGCACGTGAGCGACGAGGACGCGCTGGCCACGGCCGCCGACGTCGACGCCCGCCGCGCCGCCGGCGAGGAGCTGCACCCGCTGGCCGGCGTGCCGATCGCGCTCAAGGACATCGTGGTCACGAAGGGCATGCCCTCGACCGCCGGCTCCAAGATCCTCGAGGGCTGGATCCCGCCCTACGACGCGACGCTCGTCGAGAAGATCCGGGCCGCGGGCCTGCCGATCCTCGGCAAGACGAACATGGACGAGTTCGCGATGGGCTCCTCCACGGAGCACTCCGCGTTCGGCGACACCCACAACCCGTGGGCCCTCGACCGCATCCCCGGCGGCTCGGGCGGCGGCTCGGCGGCCGCCGTGGCCGCCTTCGAGGCGCCGCTCGCGATCGGCACCGACACCGGCGGCTCGATCCGCCAGCCGGGCGCCGTCACGGGCACCGTCGGCGTCAAGCCCACCTACGGCAGCGTGTCCCGCTACGGCCTCATCGCGATGGCGTCGTCGCTGGACCAGGCCGGCCCCGTCACCCGCACGGTCCTGGACTCCGCGCTCCTGCACGAGCTCGTCGGCGGGCACGACCCCCGCGACTCCACGTCCATCCCCGAGGCGCTGCCGCCGCTGGTCGAGGCCGCCCGCGCCGGCGCGCTGGGCGACCTGTCCGGCCTGCGCGTGGGTGTCGTGACGCAGCTGCAGGGCGAGGGCTACCAGCCGGGCGTGCTGGCCCGGTTCCACGAGTCGCTCGAGCTGCTCACCAAGGCCGGTGCCGAGGTCGTCGAGGTCTCCTGCCCGAGCTTCGACTACGCGCTCGCCGCGTACTACCTGATCATGCCCGCGGAGGCGTCGAGCAACCTCGCGAAGTTCGACGGCATGCGCTTCGGGCTGCGCGTCGAGCCCACCGACGGCCCGGTCACCGCGGAGCGCGTCATGGCCGCCACCCGCGGCGCCGGCTTCGGCGACGAGGTCAAGCGCCGCGTCATCCTGGGCACCTACGCCCTGTCGGCCGGCTACTACGACGCCTACTACGGCAGCGCGCAGAAGGTCCGTACGCTCATCCAGCGCGACTTCGACTCGGCGTTCTCGCAGGCCGACGTGCTGGTCTCGCCCACGGCGCCCACCACGGCGTTCAAGCTGGGGGAGAAGCTGGACGACCCGCTGGCGATGTACCTCAACGACGTCGCGACCATCCCGGCCAACCTCGCCGGCGTGCCGGGCATCTCGGTGCCCAACGGCCTGTCCGACGACGGCCTGCCCGTCGGGTTCCAGATCCTCGCGCCGGCGAAGGCGGACGACCGCCTCTACCGTGTCGGCGCCGCGCTCGAGTCGGCCCTCGAGTCCACCTGGGGCGCCCCGCTGCTGTCGCGCGCGCCCGAGCTGGGCTGACGGCGGAGAACAGGAGACCACCACTGTGACCACCACGACCCCTGCTCTCGTCGCCTACGACGACGCCGTGCGCCGGTACGACCCGGTGCTCGGCATCGAGGTGCACGTCGAGCTCGGCACCCGCACCAAGATGTTCTGCGCGGCGGAGCAGTCCTTCGGCGCCGAGCCGAACACGCAGACCACGCCGGTCTCGCTCGGCCTGCCGGGCGCGCTGCCCGTCGTCAACGGCACCGCCGTCGAGTACGCGATCCGCATCGGCCTGGCGCTCAACTGCCAGATCGCGGAGACCTGCCGCTTCGCCCGGAAGAACTACTTCTACCCGGACGTGCCGAAGAACTTCCAGACCTCGCAGTACGACGAGCCGATCGCCTACGAGGGCTGGCTCGACGTCGAGCTCGAGGACGGCACCGTGCACCGCGTCGAGATCGAGCGCGCGCACATGGAGGAGGACGCCGGCAAGAACACGCACGTCGGCGGCTCCGCGGGCCGCATCCATGGCGCCGAGTACTCGCTGGTCGACTACAACCGCGCCGGCGTCCCGCTGGTGGAGATCGTCACCAAGCCGATCACCGGCGCGGGGGAGCGGGCGCCCGAGGTGGCCCGCGCCTACGTGCAGGCGCTGCGCGACATCTTCCGGGTGCTCGGCGTCTCCGAGGCCCGCATGGAGCGCGGCAACGTCCGCGCCGACGTCAACCTCTCGCTGCGCCCCACGCCTGAGTCGCCGCTGGGCACGCGCACGGAGACGAAGAACGTCAACTCCTTCCGGTCCGTGGAGCGGGCCGTGCGCTACGAGGTCTCGCGGCAGGCCGCGCTCCTGGACGCCGGGCAGACCGTGATCCAGGAGACGCGCCACTTCCACGAGGAGGACGGCTCGACGTCGCCCGGCCGCGTGAAGTCCGACGCCGAGGACTACCGGTACTTCCCGGAGCCCGACCTCGTGCCGGTGGCCCCGTCGCGCGAGTGGGTCGAGGAGATCCGCGCCACCCTGCCGGAGCTGCCGCAGGCCCGCCGTCGCCGCCTGCACGACGAGTGGGGTTTCGCGGACGCCGAGATGCGCGACGTCGTCAACGCGGGCGCCCTGGACCTCGTCGAGGCCACGGTGGCCGCGGGCGCGAGCCCGGCCGCCGCGCGCAAGTGGTGGATGGGCGAGCTGGCCCGCCGCGCCAAGCAGGAGGAGGTCGAGCTCGCGGACCTCGCGATCACGCCCGCGCAGATCGGCGAGCTCCAGCAGCTCGTCGACTCCGGCCGCATCAACGACAAGATCGCCCGGCAGGTGCTCGACGGCGTGCTCGCCGGCGAGGGCGGCCCGGAGGAGGTCGTGGTGGCCCGCGGGCTGGAGGTCGTCTCCGACGACGGCCCGCTCCTCGAGGCGATCGACGCGGCGCTCGCGGCGCAGCCGGACATCGTGGAGAAGGTCCGCTCCGGCAACCAGGGGCCCGTGGGCGCCATCATCGGCTCCGTCATGAAGGCCACCAAGGGTCAGGCGGACGCCAAGCGCGTGCGCGAGCTGGTGCTGGAGAGGATCGGCTGATGCGCTCGCCCGTCCTGCACGGGGAGCTCGTGCGCCTGCGCGCGCTCGAGGCGCGGGACGCCGACCGGTTGTGGGCGTCGCTGCGCGACCCCGACAACGGCCGGCTCTCGGGGATGGGCACCAGCGGTGCCTCGTCCCGCGCCGAGGTGGGCTCGTGGGCGGCGACCGCGGCGGACCTGGCCGGCCGGTACGACTGGGCGGTCACGTCGGCGGCCGTGCGGGACGGGGAGCTCGTCAGCGACGACCTCCTGGGCGAGATCTCCCTCGACCAGGTGGACCTGCGGCTGATGTCGGCCAACCTGCGCCTGCGGATGATGCCGGACTACCGCGGCCGCGGGTACGGGCGCGAGGCCATCGGCGAGGTGCTGCGGTTCGCGTTCGACCCGGCGGGCCCCGGCCTGCACCGGGTCAGCCTCGCGGTGACGAGCATCAACCCGCGGGCCCGCGCGCTGTACGACTCGCTCGGCTTCCGCGAGGAGGGGCGCCTGCGCGACGCCTTCCGCGACGGGCAGGGCTGGGCCGACGCCATCGTCATGGGCATCCTCGAGGACGAGTTCCGCGCGGGGGCCGGCGAGGGCTGAGCGCCCGCCCGCCGTACGACGCCGGCACCCGCGACTTCGCGGGGGCCGGCGTCGTCGTTCCCGACCATTCTTGACACCGCCGCCGGCACCCCATAAATTCATATAGCAGAAACAGTTTTCCGTTACATGGAAGAACTGCGAGGCAAGGACACGAGTCGCATCGACGGCGAGCGAGGAGCGAGACCCATGACCCAGACCACCCGCTACTACACCCCGCAGGGCGGGCTGCCCGGGCAGGAGGAGCTGCTCACGGACCGAGCGATCGTCACCGAGGCGTACACCGTCATCCCGCGCGGCGTGCTCCGCGACATCGTCACCTCGAACCTGCCCGGCTGGGACAAGACCCGCCTGTGGGTGCTCGCGCGCCCCGTCGAGGGCTTCGCGACGACGTTCGCGCAGTACGTCGTCGAGGTCTCCCCGGGCGGCGGCACCGACCGCGGCGAGATCGAGGAGACCGTGCAGTCGGTCGTCTTCGTCACCGAGGGCACGCTGGTGCTGACCGTCGGCGGCGCCGAGCACGTCCTCGAGCCGGGCGGCTACGCCTACCTCGCGGCCGGCGACGCCTGGGCGCTGCACAACCGCTCGGACGCCAAGGCCGCGTTCCAGTGGGTCCGCAAGGTCTACGAGCGCATCGACGGCCATGAGGCCAAGACCTTCGTCACGCGCGAGCAGGACGTCGAGCCGCGCCCCATGCCCGACACCGACGGCGCCTGGGCCACGACGCGCTTCGTCGACCCCGACGACCTCGCGCACGACATGCACGTCAACATCGTGACGTTCCAGCCCGGCGGCTCCATCCCCTTCGCGGAGACGCACATCATGGAGCACGGCCTGTACGTGCTCGAGGGCAAGGCGGTCTACCGCCTCAACGGCGACTGGGTGGAGGTGCAGGAGGGCGACTTCATGTGGCTGCGCGCCTTCTGCCCGCAGGCCTGCTACGCCGGCGGCCCCAAGCCCTTCCGCTACCTGCTCTACAAGGACGTGAACCGGCAGGTGAAGCTGGACCGCCGCTGACCGCGGCCACCGCGGCGACACCCTGCCGCAGCACCCCGGCGACCGGACGACGCGACCTGCGTCGTCCGTTCGCCGTCGTTCACCGCCGGTGTCACAGTTTCAGGTATGACCGACCAGGCGGCGCCGCCCGGGCAGCACCCGGAGCACGAGGGGGACAGGGCGTTCTTCGGGCATCCGCGGGGCCTGATGACGCTCGCCACCACCGAGCTGTGGGAGCGGTTCAGCTACTACGGGATGCGCGCCATCCTGTACCTCTACCTGACCGACACCGTGCTCAACGGCGGTCTCGGGATGGACGCGACCACCGGCGCGGCCTTCGTGTCCATCTACGGCACGTCCGTCTACCTGCTGTCGGTGGTCGGCGGCTGGCTGGCCGACCGCGTGGTCGGGGCGCGCCGGTCCGTGCTGTACGGCGGCATCATCATCGCCGCCGGGCACGTCTCCCTCACGGTGCCGACCTACGCCTTCTCGATGCTCGGCATCGGCCTGGTCGCCTTCGGCACCGGCCTGCTCAAGCCGAACGTCTCCTCGATGGTCGGCGAGCTGTACTCCCGCGACGACCCGCGTCGCGACCCGGCCTTCTCGATCTTCTACATGGGGATCAACCTCGGGTCGTTCTTCTCGCCGTTCGTCGTGGGCTTCGTGCAGCGCCAGTGGGGTTACCACGCGGGCTTCTCGGTCGCCGCCGTCGGCATGGGCATCGCGCTCGTCTTCTTCGTCGCCGGGTACAAGTACCTCGGCAAGGCCGGCACCGACGTGCCCAACCCGATCACGCCGGAGGACCGGCCGGCCGTGGTCCGTCTCGGCCTGATCGTGCTGGGCGCCATCGCCGTCGCGACCGTGCTCGCGGTGCTGATGGCCGGGGGCTGGAGCACGGACACCTTCATCGACGCGGTGTCGTACCTCGCGCTGGCGACCCCGGTCGTGCTGCTGACCGTGATGTACCGGTCGAAGCGCGTGACGGATGCCGAGCGGCCGCGGGTGCTGGCCTACGTGCCGCTGTTCGTCGCGGCGATGCTGTTCTGGATGATCTTCGAGCAGGCGGCCACGACGCTGACGCAGTTCGCCGCGGACCGCACGGACCTGAACCTCTTCGGCATCGAGCTGTCGCCGGCGTTCTTCCAGTCGATCAACCCCGCGTCGATCATCGTCCTGGCGCCGGTGTTCGCGTGGATCTGGACCAAGACGGGCGACCGCCCTCCGACCGCCTACAAGTTCGTCATGGGGCTCACGCTCGCGGCGCTGTCGTTCCTGTTCCTCGCCGGGATGTCCGAGGTCTTCGCCGACGCGAAGGCGCCGCCCTGGGTGCTCATCGGCGTCTACGTCATCCAGACGCTCGGCGAGCTGTGCCTGTCGCCGGTCGGCATCGCGGCCACGACGCTGCTGGCGCCGCGCGCCTTCCGTGGGCAGGCGATGGCGCTGTGGTTCCTGTCGTCCGCCGCGGGGCAGGCGATCACCGCCCAGACGATCGAGGCGACCGAGGGCGTGTCGGACACGGCGTACTTCGGCGGGATCGGTGTGGTGGCGCTCGTGTTCGCGGGGATCCTGCTGCTGCTCGCGCCGTGGGTCACGCGGCACATCCGCCACGCCGACGAGCTGGAGCACACCCACAGCGCCGGCGCGTGAGGCGCCGGCGCCGCGGGGGTGCGTGGTGCAGGGGCGGCGAGGTGCCGCGTCAGCGCAGCCAGCCCGCGCTGCCGGGGACCGGCGAGGCGGCCCAGGCGCGGCCGAGCCCCCAGGTGTCGCCGGCGCGGGTCAGGGCGAGCGCGACGAGCAGGGCCGCGTAGAGCAGGTGCTGGTCGACGACGGGGTTCTGCGAGCCCGCGGCGAACGGCCAGACGGAGGCCCACAGGGACAGCATGAGCAGGCCGCCGGCCACGGCGGCGACGCGGAGCCCGATGCCGAGCAGCAGGGCCAGGCCCGTGCCGAGCATGCCGAGCATGAAGAGCCAGTCGACGGCGGGGCCGGAGAGCGTGGCGAAGCCGGCGGCGAGCGGGCTCTCGATCGAGCCCAGGTACCCGGCCGTGGGGGAGGAGCCGGACACCCACGCGCGCTCGGCGGGGGTGGCGTAGCCCAGGCCGAACGTCTTGTCGGCCACGGGCCACAGGAAGACCCCGGCCAGGAGGAGGCGACACAGGGCCAGCGCGCGGCGCGCGGCCGGGCGGGTGACGACGTGCGCGTCGTCGTCCGCGCGGGTGCGGTCGGTGGTCGTGGTACGGGTCGTGTCGTGTCCTGCGGCGGTCGCGGTCATGAGTGAGCTCCCTGATCGTGGTGCGCTGCGTGGTGCCGGTCTGATTTGGACGGAGTGCTGCCGAACTCGGGTCAAGATGCCAAGGTTGCCTCGGCGTCGCAACCATTTCGTGACCTTCGTGTCGTTTCGACCGGCAAAGCGACCAAAGGACGGACGAATGCCCGGGATGCGGGACGGCGGGCGTAGCGTTCCCGTGCGCGCCGTCCGTGATGGCGCGGCACCACTCGTCGAAGGAGCTGACATGAGCCGTCCCCTGCGCTCTCGGACGTCCACCCACGGCCGCAACATGTCCGGTGCCCGCGCGCTCTGGCGCGCCACCGGCATGGGCTCGGAGGACTTCGGCAAGCCGATCGTCGCGATCGCGAACTCCTACACGCAGTTCGTGCCGGGCCATGTCCACCTCAAGGACATGGGCGACCTCGTGGCCTCGGCGATCCGCGAGGCGGGTGGCGTGTCCAAGGAGTTCAACACCATCGCGGTGGACGACGGCATCGCGATGGGTCACGCGGGGATGCTCTACTCGCTGCCCAGCCGCGACCTCATCGCCGACTCGGTCGAGTACATGGTCAACGCGCACTGCGCGGACGCCCTCGTCTGCATCTCGAACTGCGACAAGATCACGCCCGGCATGCTCAACGCGGCGCTGCGTCTCAACATCCCGGTGATCTTCGTGTCCGGCGGGCCGATGGAGGCCGGCAAGGCGGTCGTCGCCGACGGAGTGGCGAAGACCCCGCTCAACCTCATCAACGCGATCAACTACTCGGCCGACGACAACGTGTCCGACGCCGCGCTCGCCCAGGTCGAGGAGAACGCCTGCCCCACCTGCGGCTCCTGCTCGGGCATGTTCACCGCGAACTCGATGAACTGCCTCACCGAGGCGCTGGGCCTGTCGCTGCCGGGCAACGGCTCGACGCTGGCCACGCACGCCGCTCGCAAGGAGCTCTTCCTCGAGGCCGGCCGCACGATCGTCGACCTGGCCAAGCGGTACTACGACGACGAGGACGACTCGGCCGCGCCGCGGTCGATCGCCACCAAGGCGGCGTTCTCCAACGCGATGGCCCTCGACGTGGCGATGGGCGGCTCCACCAACACGGTGCTGCACATCCTGGCCGCGGCGCAGGAGGGCGAGGTCGACTTCGACCTGTCCGACATCGAGGCGATCAGCCGCCGGGTGCCGTGCCTGAGCAAGGTGGCGCCGAACCACCCGGACTACCACATGGAGGACGTGCACCGCGCCGGCGGCATCCCCGCCCTGCTGGGCGAGCTGGACCGCGCCGGCCTGCTCGACCACGACGTGACGTCCGTGCACTCGCCGACCCTGCGGGGCTGGCTGGACGACTGGGACGTGCGCGGGGGCAAGGCCACCCAGCAGGCGGTCGAGCTGTTCCACGCGGCGCCCGGGGGCGTGCGCACCACGCAGGCCTTCTCGACGTCGAACGTGTGGGAGAGCCTTGACACGGACGCCGCCGGCGGCTGCATCCGCGACCTCGAGCACGCGTACACCGTGGAGGGTGGCCTGGCCGTGCTGCGCGGCAACCTGGCCACCGACGGCGCCGTGTTCAAGACGGCGGGCGTCGACCCGGACGTCTTCCACTTCGTGGGGAAGGCCCTCGTCTGCGAGTCGCAGGAGGACGCGGTCGAGAAGATCCTCACCAAGCAGGTCCAGCCGGGCCACGTCGTGGTGGTGCGCTACGAGGGCCCGTCCGGCGGCCCGGGCATGCAGGAGATGCTCTACCCGACGTCGTTCATCAAGGGTCGTGGCCTGGGCAAGGTCTGCGCGCTGATCACCGACGGCCGGTTCTCCGGCGGGTCGAGCGGCATCTCCGTGGGGCACGTGTCGCCCGAGGCTGCGGCCGGCGGCACGATCGGCCTGGTCGAGGACGGCGACGAGATCGAGATCGACGTCGACACCCGGCTGATCCGCCTCAACGTGCCGGACGAGGTGCTCGCCGAGCGTCGCGCCAAGATGGAGGCCCGGGAGAACCCGTGGCAGCCGGAGAACCGCGACCGCTACGTGTCCCCGGCCCTGCAGGCGTACGCCGCGATGGCGACGTCCGCGGACCGCGGCGCCGTGCGCGACGTGTCGCTCATCGCGCGACGCTGACGGTCGTCACGTTCGCGTCATAGCCGTGGCGTAGGCTCCGGGCATGGTCGACCAGCCGCCGCAGCCTGCCCCGACGTCCGCCGCGCGCAACGAGCGGGAGCTCGAGCCGGAGATCGTCACCGACCTGCGCGAGCGGATGACCTACGGCTCGTACCTGCACCTGGACCGGCTGCTGTCGGCCCAGGAGCCGATCAGCACGCCCGCGCACCACGACGAGATGCTGTTCATCGTGCAGCACCAGACCACGGAGCTGTGGCTCAAGCTGGTGCGGCACGAGCTCGTCTCCGCCCGCGACCTCCTCGCGGCCGACGAGCTCGGGGCGGCGCTCAAGCGCATCGCGCGCGTCAAGCACGTGCAGCGCACGCTGACCGAGCAGTGGTCGGTCCTCGCGACCCTCACGCCCAGCGAGTACGCCCAGTTCCGCGGCTTCCTCGGCAACGCGTCGGGCTTCCAGTCCTGGCAGTACCGGGCGGTCGAGTTCCTGCTCGGCAACAAGAACGCCCGGATGCTCGCGGTGTTCGACGCGGAGCCCGAGGCGCGCGCGGAGCTCGCCCGGCTGCTCGCCGAGCCCAGCGTGTACGACGAGTTCCTGCGCTACCTCGCCCGGCACGGCCACGACGTGCCGCAGCGGGTGCTCGACCGCGACGTCACCACCGCGCACGCGCTCGACGAGGACCTCGTCGAGGTGTTCCGCCGCATCTACGCCGACCCCGAGTCCGACTGGTCGGCGTACGAGACCTGCGAGGAGCTCGTCGACCTCGAGGACAACTTCCAGCTCTGGCGCTTCCGGCACATGAAGACGGTGCTGCGCATCATCGGCACCAAGCGCGGTACCGGCGGCTCCAGCGGCGTCGGCTTCCTGCAGCGGGCGCTCGACCTCACGTTCTTCCCCGAGCTGTTCGCGGTGCGCACCGAGATCGGGGCGACGGCGGGTCCGGGCGCACGGTCGTGACCGGCCCGCTCCGGGTGCCCCCGGGCCTCGCCCCGGTCACCCTCCCCGGCACCGTCCCGGCGGAGGTCCGCCTCCGCCTGCAGGAGGCGGGCACCCTGCTCCCGCCGTTCACCGACCATCACGTGCACCTGGGCCTCGTGGACCCGGCGCCGCTGAGGTCGCGCGGCGTCGCCGCCGTGCACGACCTGGGCGGGACCGCGGCCGACCTTGCGGCCTTGGCGACGGCGACGGCCGGCGACCCGGCGATGCCGCGCGTCGCGTACGCGGGGGCGTTCCTCACCGCGCCGGGCGGGTACCCGGGCGACCGGCCGTGGGCACCCGCCGCCTGGGTCGAGGAGGTCGCCGACCCGGCGGCCGCCGTCGCCGCCGTGGACCGGCAGGTGGCCGCCGGGGCGTCGTTCGTCAAGGTCGCGCTGCACGCGGGCGCCGGGCCGACGCCCGACGACGCCACGCTGGCCGCCGTCGTCGACCGGGCGCACGCCCGGGGGCGGGACGTCGTCGCCCACGCCGAGGGGCCGGGCCAGGCCGCGCGCGCGTTCGCGGCGGGGGCCGACCGGCTGGCGCACGCCCCGTTCAGCGAGCGCCTGCCCGACGAGCTGCTCGTGGCGATGGCCTCGGGCGGGGCCGCGGGCCGGCCGACGACCTGGCTCAGCACCCTCGACGTCCACGGCTGGGGCGACCCGACGCCCGAGGAGGCCGCCGCCTACGACACCGCCCTCGACAACGTCCGCCGGTTCGTCGCGGCGGGCGGCCGCGTCCGCTACGGCACCGACCTGGGCAACGGCCCGCTGCCGGTGGGGCTGAACGCCCGCGAGCTGGCCGCGCTCGCGGCGGCCGGGCTCGGCAGACGCTCCCTGCTCCAGGCGCTGGTGGGCGACGACCCGCCCGCCGGCCTGGTGTCGTTCGTGCCGGGCCGGGCACCCGCGCGGGCCGACGACGGTGCCGTGCACGCCGCGTGGCTCGCCCGCGCCACCGTCCTCGACGTCGCCGACCTGAGCGACCCCGCCTTCGTCCCACCCACCGACCAGCCCACCGCACCCGGAGGAGCCGCATGACCACCGCCGCCGCCACCCGCCGCGACCGCGCCGCCGCGCTGGACGCCGCCGACCCGCTGGCCCGGTTCACGTCCGCGTTCGTCCCCTCCGACGAGGTGACGGCCTACCTCGACGGGAACTCGCTGGGCCGCCCCACGAGGGCGTCCGCCGAGCGGCTCGCCCGCTTCGCGCCGGAGGTCTGGGGCGCCCGCCTCATCCGCGGCTGGGACGAGGAGTGGTACGAGCTGCCGCTGCGCCTCGGCGACCGCATCGGCGCGGTGGCGCTCGGCGCGGCGCCGGGCCAGACGTTCGTCGGCGACTCCACCACCGTGATCCTCTACAAGCTGGTGCGCGCGGCGCTGTCGTCGCCGCGGGCGGCCGGGCGCGACGAGATCGTCCTCGACTCCGGCAACTTCCCGACCGACCGCTTCGTGCTGGAGGGCGTGGCCCGCGAGCACGGCGCCACGCTGCGCTGGATCGCGCCGGACCACGACGGCGGCGTCACGCCGGACCAGGTCTCCGCGGTGCTGGGCGAGCGGACGGCGCTCGTCGTGCTGAGCCACGTGGCGTACCGCTCGGGGTACGTGAGCGACGCCGCGGAGATCACCCGGCGCGCGCACGACGCCGGCGCACTGGTGCTGTGGGACCTGTGTCACTCCGCGGGCGCGGTGCCCGTCGCGCTCGACGCGTGGGGCGCCGACCTCGCCGCCGGCTGCACGTACAAGTACCTGGGCGGCGGGCCGGGGTCGCCCGCGTTCGGCTACGTGCGCGCGGACCTGCAGGACGAGCTGGTGCAGCCGATCCAGGGCTGGATGGGCAGCGACCAGCCTTTCGAGATGGGCCCCGCGTACGCGCCGCACGCCGGTGTGCGGCGGTTCCTGTCCGGCACGCCGGCGATCGTCGGGATGCTGGCGATGCAGGACATGCTCGACCTCGTCGCCGACGCCGGGCTCGACGCCGTCCGAGCCAAGTCGGTGGCGCTCACCCGGTTCGCGCTGGAGCTCGTCGACGACCTGCTCGTGCCGCTCGGCGTGCGCGTCGCCTCCCCGCGGGACGACGACCGCCGCGGCAGCCACGTGACCGTCGACCACGACGCGTTCGCCGACACCCTGCCGCTGCTGTGGGAGCGCGGCGTGATCCCGGACTTCCGCCGGCCGAACGGCCTGCGCCTCGGCCTCTCGCCGCTGTCCACGTCGTTCGACGAGGTGCGCGTCGGCGTGGAGGCGGTGCGCGACGCGCTGGTCGAGGTGACGGGCGCGGGCATCACGGGCACCGCGTGATCCTCGACGACCTCGACGCCCGCCCCGGCAGCGCGACGTCGCTGCTGCGCACGGTCGTGGGCCTGTACGCCCGCGACCTGGGCGGGCACCTGGCCGTCGCGGACCTGGTCGCGCTGCTCGGCACGGTAGGCGTGGCTCCCGGGGTCGCGCGGTCGGCGGTCTCGCGGGCGAAGGCCCGGGGCCTGCTCGACGCCGAGGAGCCCGGCGGGCGGGCGGGGTACCGCCTCGCTCCGGGCGCGGAGGCGATGCTCGCGCGCGGCGACCGGCGGATCTTCGGCTTCCGGCAGCAGGGCTCGGAGGAGCCCTGGTGCCTCGTGTCGTTCTCGATCCCCGAGGCGCGGCGCGACGCGCGCCACCAGCTGCGCCGGCACCTGGCCGGCATCGGGTGCGGCACGGTCGCGGACGGGTTGTGGATCTGCCCCGGCCACCTCACCGACGAGGTCGAGGGCATCCTCGACGGGCTCGGCCTGCGCGACGCCGCCACCGTGTTCCTCACGGGCACGCCCCGCGTGGCCGGGGCGCTCGCGGACGCGGTCGCCCGCTGGTGGGACCTGGACGATCTCGCCGCCCGGCACCGCGCCTTCCTCGCGGCGCACCCCGACCCCGAGGCCGCCGCCGCGGGCAGGGACCCGGCCGACGCCTTCGCGCGCTGGGTGCGCGCCGTCGACGACTGGCGCCCGCTGCCGTACGTCGACCCCGGGCTGCCTGCCGCCGTGCTGCCCGCGGACTGGCCGGGCACCGCGGGTGTCGCACGGTTCGCCGCGCTGCGCGCCGCGCTCGCGGGGCCGGCCGCCGCGCACGTGCGCGCCGTCGTCCCTACGCTCGGGGCATGAGCGATCTCAAGCCCCGGTCCCGCCAGGTCACCGACGGCCTGGAGGCGACGGCCGCGCGCGGCATGCTGCGCGCCGTCGGGCTCGGCGACGACGACTTCGCGAAGCCGCAGATCGGCGTCGCGAGCTCGTGGAACGAGATCACGCCGTGCAACCTCTCGCTGGACAGGCTGTCCCAGGCGGTGAAGCACGGCGTGCACGCGGGCGGGGGCTACCCGCTCGAGTTCGGCACCATCTCCGTCTCCGACGGCATCTCCATGGGGCACGAGGGGATGCACTTCTCGCTCGTCTCCCGCGACGTCATCGCGGACTCGGTGGAGACGGTGATGCAGGCCGAGCGGCTCGACGGCTCGGTGCTCCTCGCCGGCTGCGACAAGTCGCTGCCGGGGATGCTCATGGCCGCGGCCCGCCTGGACCTCGCGAGCGTGTTCCTCTACGCCGGCTCGATCATGCCCGGCTGGGTGAAGCTCTCGGACGGCACGGAGAAGGACGTGACGATCATCGACGCGTTCGAGGCCGTCGGGGCGTGCGCGCGGGGGCTGATGAGCGAGGAGGACGTCGGCCGCATCGAGCGCGCCATCTGCCCCGGCGAGGGCGCGTGCGGCGGGATGTACACGGCCAACACGATGGCGTCGGCGGCGGAGGCGCTCGGCATGTCGCTGCCGGGGTCGGCCGCGCCGCCGTCGGCGGACCGCCGTCGCGACGCCTTCGCCCAGGCCTCCGGCGAGGCGGTGGTCGAGCTGCTGCGGCGCGGCATCACCGCGCGCCAGATCCTCACCAAGGAGGCCTTCGAGAACGCGATCGCCGTGGTGATGGCGTTCGGCGGCTCCACCAACGCGGTGCTGCACCTGCTCGCCATCGCGCACGAGGCGGAGGTGGAGCTCACCCTCGACGACTTCTCCCGCGTCGCCGACCGTGTGCCGCACCTCGGCGACCTCAAGCCGTTCGGCCGCTACGTCATGAACGACGTCGACCGCATCGGCGGGGTCCCCGTCGTGATGAAGGCGCTGCTCGACGCCGGCCTGCTGCACGGCGACTGCCTCACCGTCACCGGGCGCACCGTCGCGGAGAACCTGGCCGACATCGCCCCGCCCGACCCGGACGGCAAGATCCTGCGCGCTCTGGACCGGCCGATCCACCCGACGGGCGGCATCACGATCCTGCACGGGTCGCTCGCCCCCGAGGGCGCGGTCGTGAAGTCGGCCGGCTTCGACTCCGACGTCTTCGAGGGCACGGCCCGCGTCTTCGAGCGGGAGCGCGCCGCCCTGGACGCCCTCGAGGACGGCACGATCACCGCCGGTGACGTCGTCGTCATCCGCTACGAGGGGCCCAAGGGCGGGCCGGGGATGCGCGAGATGCTCGCCATCACAGGCGCGATCAAGGGCGCGGGGCTGGGCAAGGACGTGCTGCTCATCACCGACGGGCGGTTCTCCGGCGGCACCACCGGCCTGTGCGTGGGGCACATCGCCCCCGAGTCCGTCGACGCCGGGCCGATCGCGTTCGTGCGCGACGGCGACCGCATCCGCCTCGACGTCGCGCGCAAGACGCTCGACCTGCTGGTCGACGACGCCGAGCTCGCGTCGCGCCGGGACGGCTGGGCGCCCCTGAGCCACGGGTACACGCGCGGGGTGCTCGCCAAGTACACGAAACTGGTGCAGTCGGCGTCCCGAGGAGCGGTCCTGGGCTGACGCGACCGGCTCTGACCAGGCAGGATCGCTGCATGGGAAAGGTGCACGAGCGGATCGACGGCCGGCTGCGGAGCTTCCTTGAGGCCCAGCACGTCTTCTTCGTCGCGACCGCGCCGCTGGCGGGCGACGGGCACGTCAACGTCTCGCCGAAGGGGATCGACGGGTCCTTCGTGGTCGTCGACGAGCACACCGTCGCCTACCTCGACCTCACGGCGTCCGGCGCGGAGACCATCGCGCACCTGCGCGAGAACGGGCGCATCACCCTGATGTTCTGCGCCTTCGACGGGCCACCGAACATCGTGCGCATGCACGGCCGTGGCCGCGTCGTGACGATCTACGACGACGAGTACGCGGCCTGGGAGCCGCGCTTCCCCGAGAGGCGCGGGGCGCGGGCGGTGATCGTGGTCGACGTCGACCGGGTGTCGGACTCCTGCGGCTACGGGGTGCCGCTGCTCGACTACGTGGGGGAGCGCGACCTGCTGCCCCCGTTCATGGACCGCAAGGGCACCGAGGGCCAGGCCGAGTACCGGCGGCAGAAGAACCGCACCAGCATCGACGGCCTGCCGGCGTACGACGACGACCCCCTCCCCACCGCTCCCACCGGCCACGCGGGCTAGCGAGCGCCACGCCGCCGGGCGATGCTGGGGGCATGAGCGACTCGATCACGCCGCGAGAGTTCCTCCACGCCGACGGCGTCGCGGACTGGCAGGCGGACGACGGCTCCGCCTGGGCGGTCTTCCGGAGCGGGTCGTTCGCGGCCGGCGCGCGCTTCGTCGACGCGATCGCGGAGATCGCGGACGCGGTGAACCACCATCCCGACGTGGACCTGCAGTACGCGACGCTCACCGTACGCACGTCCTCGCACGACTCCGGGGGCCTGACCACGCGCGACGTGGACCTGGCCCGCCGGATCAGCGACGCCGCCCGCGAGCTGGAGATCCCGGTGGAGGCACGCCACCACGCGGGCGGGCGGCGGTGAGCGACGAGATCACGCCGGCAGGGTTCGAGGCGGCGGCCGGCACCGCCGACTGGCGCGCCCTCGGCACCGGCGCGAGCGCGCTCTTCCGCACCCGTGCCCTGGGGGAGGGCGCTGTCCTCCTCGAGCGGGTGCGGGTGCTCGCGGACGGGGCGAACCACCACCCCGACGTGGACCTGCGGCCGGACGGCGTCGTCGTGCGGGTCGTCTCCCACGACGTCGGCGGGCTGAGCGAGCGGGACGTCGCGCTGGCGCGCGAGGTCTCCGCGACGGCCGCCGACCTCGGGCTCGTCGCGGACCCGGGCGCGGTGCAGGAGGTCGAGCTGACGATCGACGCCGCCGACCGCGAGCAGGTCATGCCCTTCTGGGGCGCCGTCCTCGGGCACCGCCGCACGGGCGAGGACCTCGCGGACCCGCACGGGCGGTGGCCCGGCATCTGGTTCCAGGAGATGACCGAGCCGCGGCCGCTGCGCAACCGGCTGCACCTGGACGTCTTCGTCCCGCACGACGTGCGGCAGGCGCGCGTCGACGCGGCGCTCGCGGCCGGCGGGCGGGTCACGACCGAGGAGTTCGTGCCGCACTGGTGGACGCTCGCGGACGTGGAGGGGAACGAGGCCGACGTCGTCGCCTGGGAGGGCTTCGACGAGGACCTGGCCGACGGCCTGCTGACCCCGGAGGAGTTCCGAGCGGCCGGCGGCGTCGAGGACTGGCGGGTGCTGCAGGGTGCCAGCGCGCACTACGTGACGGGCGGCTTCGACGCGGGCGTCGAGCTCGTCGCGCGGGCGGCCCGCGCCGCGGAGGAGGCGGGCGTGAGCCTGTTCGCCGACGTCCGGTACGCCGGGGTGACGCTGCGCGTCGGGCCGCCGGAGGACGGCTGGATCGACGACGCCCGGGTGCGGCTCGCCCAGCAGGCGCAGGCCGCCGCCCGCGACCTGGGCCTGCGCGCGGAGCCCGCGCAGCTGCGCGACGTGCAGCTCACGTTCGACGCGCTGGAGGTCGCGGCGGTGCAGGCGTTCTGGGCCGCGGCGCTCGGCTACCGCGAGCGGGGCGGGACCGACCTGTACGACCCGCTGCTGCGCGGCCCGTCGGTGTACCTGCAGCAGCTGGACGCCCCGCGCGAGCAGCGCAACCGGATCCACGTGGATGTCATGGTCCCGGCCGACGTCGCCGACGCGCGGGTCGCCGCGGCCGTCGCGGCGGGCGGCCGCGTCGTGCGCGACGCGGAGTCGCCGTTCTGGCGCACCGTGGCCGACCCCGAGGGCAACGAGGTGGACATCGCCGTGATCCCTGGCCGCGCGGAGGCGCGGGGCGCCGACTGACCGCGGCGCGACCGACCGGGTGAAATCTGAGAACCCGCTGGTCAGGCCCGGTGCGCTGCCACCGAGGACCCCGACCTGCCGCTATGCTCCGGGGCGCGCGCCGGAGCGCCCGGGGCGACGACCTGGGCCTCGGTGACTCCGCGGCCACGAGGAGGTGGCGGTGTCCGAGACAGCCGGCACAGAGCTCGCGATCGAGACGCGAGGGCTGCGCAAGACGTACCGGAGCGTGCGGGGGAGGTCGGTCGGGGTCGAGGGCCTCGACCTGCGGGTGCCGGTGGGCGGGGTGCACGGCTTCCTCGGCCCCAACGGCTCCGGGAAGACGACGACGATCCGCATGCTCCTCGGGCTGGTCCGGCCGGACCGCGGCACCGCCACGATCTTCGGGCACGAGGTGCCGAAGCAGCTGCCCGACGTCGTGGGCCGGGTGGGCGCCATCGTCGAGAGCCCCAAGTTCTTCCCGGCGTTCAGCGCCCGCCGCAACCTGAGCCTGCTCGCCGACGCGATCGGCGCGCCCGCGGGGCGCGTGGACGCCGTCATCGACGAGGTCGGGCTCACCGGCCGCGCGCGGGACAAGTACCGCACGTACTCGCTCGGGATGAAGCAGCGCCTCGCCATCGCGGCGACGCTGCTCAAGGACCCCGACCTGCTGATCTTCGACGAGCCCACCAACGGCCTCGACCCGGCCGGCATCCGGGAGATCCGCCAGACGATGCGCGGCCTGGCCGACCAGGGCAAGACCGTGCTCGTGTCCAGCCACATCCTCGCCGAGGTGGAGCACATCGCGGACACGGTCTCGATCGTGGCCCGCGGGCGCCTCGTCGCGTCGGGCCGGGTGGCCGACCTCATCGGCGCCGGCACGGCCACGGGGTCCGTGCGGCTGCGCGTGTCGCCGCAGGACCTCACGATCGCGACGAGCGTCCTGGAGACCAGCGGGCTGCTGGTGCGCCGCGAGCACGACGCGCTCGTGGTGGACGGCGCCGCCGACCCCGCCCAGGTGAACCGCGCGCTCGGCGAGCGGGGCGTCTGGGTGCACGAGCTCGCGCCGCTGCAGGCCGACCTGGAGTCCGTGTTCCTCGGGCTCACCGCGCACGAGACGCCCGGCGGCCACACCAGTGCCAGCCGCGCGACGACGGAGGTGGACGCATGAACCGCCTGCTGCGCGTGGAGCTGCGGAGGCTGTGGGCCCGCCGGCTCACCTGGTGGGCGCTGGTCGGGGTGCTCGCGGTCGCGGCCATGACGGCGTTCTCCGCGTACGGGAGCGCCCGGCCTCCCACGGAGACGCAGCTCGCGGAAGCCGAGCAGATGTACCAGCAGGAGCTGGCGAGCTGGGAGGAGTCCGGCGACGAGCAGGTCGCGGAGTGCAAGGAGTCCGAGGAGGCGGACCCCGACCCGGCCGTGGACTACGGGTGCGACGACATGGAGCCGCGGCTGGACTGGTTCCTGCCGCCGCAGCCCTACTTCGTGCCGCCGGCCGCCGAAGCCCCGGACCTCGACACCTACGCGGAGGAGCGCGGGCTCGACGGTGACGACGTCGACCCCCGGGCCGCCGCGATCAACACCTCGATGTGGAGCGACTGGGGGGCGGGCACGCAGCGGATCGCGACCAGCGCCCTCGCCGTCGTCGCGATCGCGTTCGTGCTGGGCGTGAGCTTCGTGACCGCCGAGACGAGCTCCGGTGCCCTCGGCCTGTGGCTGACGTTCGAGCCGCGCCGTCGCCGGGTGTTCTGGTCGAAGGCGGTGGCCGCCGGGGCGGGGACGATCCCGCTGACGGTGCTCGGCACGGTGGCGCTGATCGGCGCGGTCTACGCCGTGTACGCGGCGTTCGGCACGGTCGGCGACCTCACGGCGGAGCGCTGGGGGGAGATCGCCGGGTTCGGCGGGCGTCTCGTCGTGGAGGCGACGGCGCTCGCGATGATCGGCGCGGCTCTCGGCGCGATCTTCCGGCACGCGGCGGCCGCCATCGGCGTGGCGGCCGTCCTCGCCTGGGTCGGGACGCTCGTGACCGGCGCCTTCGACGTCGCCCAGGCCTGGAACCCCGTGGTGAACCTCGGCGCGTGGCTGAACGACGGGGCCGTCTACAACACCCAGCAGTGCGCGCCGGGGGAGTCCGGCATCGTCGACTGCGTCTGGGTCGAGAAGGTGGTCTCCCAGGCGCAGGGCGGGCTCTACCTGCTCGCTCTCACCGTCGTGGCCCTGATCGTCGCCGCGGTCGTGTTCCGGCGCCGTGACGTGAGCTGACCGCCCCTCGTCGCCCCTGGTCGTGAGCCCGGCGTCCCGCATGCTGTCCGCATGATGGGACACCGGGCTCACGACGTGACATCGCGAGGTGGCGGGCGTAACGTTCGATCCGTGCAGACGATCCTCGTAGTACTTCTTCCCGGGCGCGCCGACTAGGCCCACGCACCAGGCTTCGTCAGCGCGCTCACCCTCGTCAGTCCCGCAGTCCCGGGACCGGGGGCTTTTTTATTGCACGGACACCCTTCGCCAGACCCCTCGCCCAGACCGACCGGCAGGAGAGACCGATGGTCCAGCCGAACCCGACCCCCGCCCAGGTGGCCGCGCGCACCGCGCGCCCCGCCGACCGAGCCGTGTCCGGTGAGGAGGTCACCGGCGCCGAGTCGATCGTCCGCTCGCTCGAGTCGGTCGGCGTCGAGAACGTCTTCGGCATCCCGGGCGGGGCGATCCTTCCGCTCTACGACCCGCTCATGGACTCCCAGCAGATCCGCCACGTCCTGGTGCGGCACGAGCAGGGCGGCGGGCACGCGGCGCAGGGCTATGCCCACGCGACCGGCAAGGTCGGCGTCACGATGGCGACCTCGGGCCCCGGCGCGACGAACCTGGTGACGCCCCTCGCCGACGCGCACATGGACTCGGTGCCGCTGGTGGCGATCACGGGACAGGTGGCGCAGTCGCTCATCGGCACGGACGGTTTCCAGGAGGCCGACATCGTCGGCATCACGATGCCGATCACGAAGCACTCCTACCTGGTCACCGACCCGGCCGAGATCCCGCGCACGATCGCGGAGGCGTTCCACATCGCGTCGACGGGCCGCCCCGGCCCGGTGCTGGTCGACATCGCCAAGTCCGCGATGACCGCCTCGACGACGTTCTCCTGGCCGCAGGAGCTGTCGCTGCCCGGCTACCACCCCGTGACGAAGCCGCACGCCAAGCAGATCCGCGAGGCCGCCAAGCTGCTCGCCACCGCCCGCCGCCCGGTGCTGTACGTGGGCGGCGGCGTCATCCGCGGGGGCGCGTCGGAGGCGCTGCGCCGGCTCGTCGACGTCTCGGGCGCGGCCGTCGTCACGACGCTCACCGCGCGGGGCGCCGTCCCCGACAGCCACCCGCAGCACCTCGGCATGCCCGGCATGCACGGCACCGTGCCCGCCGTGGCGGCGCTGCAGAAGGCCGACCTCGTCGTCGCTCTGGGCGCCCGCTTCGACGACCGCGTCACGGGCCGGCTGTCGAGCTTCGCCCCGAGCGCCGCCGTCGTGCACGCCGACATCGACCCCGCGGAGATCGGCAAGAACCGCCCCGTCGACGTGCCGATCGTGGGCGACCTGCGCGAGGTGATCGCCGACCTGGTGCCCGCCCTCGAGGCCGAGCACGCCAAGGTGGGCAAGCCCGACCTGGCGGCGTGGTGGCACCAGCTCGACACGTGGCGCGAGACCTACCCGCTGGGCTACACGCCCACGGCCGACGGCCACCTGGCCCCGCAGCACGTGATCTCCCGCCTGGGCGAGCTGGCCGGGCCGGACGCCATCTACGCCGCCGGCGTGGGCCAGCACCAGATGTGGGCGGCGCAGTTCATCCGCTACGAGCGCCCTCGCACCTGGCTGAACTCCGCGGGCCTCGGCACCATGGGCTTCGCGGTCCCCGCCGCGATGGGCGCCAAGGTGGGCGAGCCCGACCGCGAGGTGTGGGCCATCGACGGCGACGGCTGCTTCCAGATGACCAACCAGGAGCTGGCCACCTGCGCGATCAACGACATCCCCATCAAGGTGGCGCTGATCAACAACAGCTCGCTCGGCATGGTCCGGCAGTGGCAGACGCTCTTCTACGACGAGCGCTACTCCAACACCGACCTGCACACCGGGCACGGCACCGCGCGCATCCCCGACTTCGTGAAGCTCGCCGACGCGTACGGGTGCGAGGGCATCCGCGTGGAGCGCGAGGACGAGGTCGACGCCGCGATCAAGCGGGCGCAGGAGATCGACGACCGCCCCGTGGTCATCGACTTCCAGGTCTCGCGCGACGCCATGGTGTGGCCGATGGTCGCCGCCGGCGTGCCGAACGACGACATCCAGTACGCGCGCGGCATCTCGCCGGCGTGGGACCGAGAGGACTGAGACCCATGTCGCGTCACACCCTGTCCGTGCTGGTCGAGAACAAGCCCGGCGTCCTCACCCGCGTCACCGCGCTCTTCGCGCGGCGCGCGTTCAACATCCACTCCCTGGCCGTCGGCCCCACCGAGCACGAGGAGATCTCGCGCATCACCGTGGTCGTCGACGTCGAGGAGCACCCGCTCGAGCACGTGACCAAGCAGCTCAACAAGCTGGTCAACGTCATCAAGATCGTCGAGCTCGACCCGGAGTCGTCCGTGCAGCGCGAGCTCCTGCTCGTCAAGGTGCGGGCCGACGCCGCCACCCGAGCGGGCGTGCTCGAGGTCGTGGACCTCTTCCGTGCCCACGTCGTGGACGTGGTGCCCGACACCGTCGTCGTGGAGGCGACGGGGACCGCCGCGAAGCTGTCTGCGCTGCTCAACGCGCTCGAGCCGTTCGGCGTCCGCGAGATCGTGAAGTCCGGCACGCTCGCCGTGGGCCGCGGCCCACGGTCCATCACCGACCGAGCACTGGAGCGGGTGCGCACGGCCTGAGGCCGAGCGCGTACCGTTCACCCCCGAAGACCGCAGCAGTACCGAGAACCGAGGAGCATCACCGTGGCTGAGCTGTTCTACGACGACGACGCCGACCTGTCCATCATCCAGCAGCGCAAGGTCGCCGTCATCGGGTACGGCAGCCAGGGCCACGCCCACGCGCTGAACCTGCGCGACTCGGGCGTCGACGTCCGCGTCGGCCTGCGCGAGGGCTCCGCCTCCGCGAAGAAGGCCGAGGACGAAGGCCTGCGCGTGCTCACCGTCGCCGACGCCGTCAAGGAGGCGGACGTCGTCGTCATCCTCGCGCCGGACCAGGTCCAGCGGCACGTGTACCGCGACGAGATCGCCCCGAACCTCACCGAGGGCGCGGCGCTCGTCTTCGGGCACGGCTTCAACATCCGCTTCGGCTACATCAAGCCCGAGGCCGGCCACGACGTGCTCATGGTCGCCCCCAAGGGCCCGGGCCACCTCGTGCGCCGCGAGTACGTCGACGGCCGTGGCGTGCCGGTGATCGTCGCCGTCGAGCAGGACGCGTCCGGCTCCGCCTGGGCGCTCGCCCTGTCCTACGCGAAGGGCATCGGCGGCCTGCGCGCCGGCGGCATCAAGACCACGTTCACCGAGGAGACCGAGACCGACCTCTTCGGCGAGCAGGCCGTGCTGTGCGGCGGCGCCTCGCAGCTGGTCCAGTACGGCTTCGAGACGCTGACCGAGGCGGGCTACCAGCCCGAGGTCGCGTACTTCGAGGTGCTGCACGAGCTGAAGCTGATCGTCGACCTCATGGTCGAGGGCGGCATCGCCAAGCAGCGCTGGTCCGTCTCCGACACGGCCGAGTACGGCGACTACGTCTCCGGCCCGCGCGTCATCGACCCGCACGTCAAGGAGAACATGAAGGCCGTCCTCGCGGACATCCAGAACGGCGCCTTCGCCGAGCGCTTCATCGCGGACCAGGACGCGGGCGCGCCCGAGTTCACCGCGCTGCGCGAGAAGGGCGAGGCGCACCCGATCGAGACCACCGGGCGCGAGCTCCGGAAGATGTTCTCGTGGATCAAGCCCGCTGACTCCGACTACACGGAGGGCAGCGCCGCTCGCTGACCCACACCGTCAGCAGCGACGCGCGCGGCCGCCGCCCGGGTGATCCCCGGTCGGCGGCCGCACGTGCGTCCGGAGAATTTCTTGTGGCTCAGTCGAGCAGGCCCGCCCAGCCGCGGACGACGTCGACGAGGCCCACCCGGTCGAGGGCGTCGACGTCGGACAGCCGGTGCCAGGCGACGTCGTCGGTGCTGCCGTCGGCCTCGACGGTGAGCTCGCCGCCGACGACGTGCGCGCGGTACACGATGCGGATGCCGTGCATCGGCTCGGCGGGGGTGACGCCGTCGAGCGCGATCCGGCGGTCGGCGGGGATGACGATGCTGTCGACGCCGAGCAGGCCGTCGAGGGCGACGTCGTACCCCGTCTCCTCGCGCAGCTCGCGCACCACCGCGTCCTCCGGGTGCTCGCCGGGGTCGATGCCTCCGCCGGGCATCGTCCAGCCTGAACCGGTACCGGCGGACCAGTGGGGGAGCAGGATCCGGTCGTCCTCGACGACGAGGGCGTAGGCGGCGACGCGCGTGAACATCCGGGCATCGTGCCATGTCACAGGGGTCCAGGGCGCCGCGGCCTGGCAGGATGGCCGGCATGACCGACGACGCGAACCCGGCGCTGACCGACGCCGAGCAGGCTGACCGCATCACGCAGTTCTGGGACGTCGCGCGGCCCAGCGCCGGCCGCACCAGCCACGGCGGTGCGGTGGGCGAGCGGTCCGAGAACGTCGTGCCGCCGCCGGCCTGGTCGTTCGGGGACTCGCCCGAGCTGGCCGACGAGCTGCTCCAGCTCGTCCTCGACGGGGTGAAGACCGGGACCGCCGCGGCCGCGTGGGAGTACGAGGCGGCGGACGAGCCGCTGCCGCGCAAGGGCGACCTGTCGATCGTGCTCGACGGCACGGGCGCACCCCGCCTCCTCATCAAGACCACCCAGGTCGACACGGTGCCGTTCGACGAGGTGACCGTCGAGCACGCCGCAGCCGAGGGCGAGGGCGACCGTTCCCTCGCCGACTGGCGGGCAGGGCACGAGCGCTACTGGCGCCGCACGCTCGAGCAGATCGAGCGCGAGTTCGACCCGGCGATGCCAGTGGTGTGCGAGCGGTTCAAGGTGCTGTTCCGCGCCTGACGCGACGCCCGACACCGACGACCGGCCGGGTAGCGGCACAGGACGAAACTGACGGAGCTGCCGGAGTGCCGGGCGGCGCCGCGAGGTGGTGGCGCGTCGTGGCATCAGGTCGTGGCATCAGAACGGCGGGTCACCCCTCGGTGGGTCGTCGAGCGTCTCGTGTCCGGGACCGTCCCTGCGCGGTGCCTTGCTGGCCGGTGCACCGTGGCCTGGAACTTCATGGCCTGGAATCTCATGGCCGGGAATCTCCGGGCAGGGGATCACCGGGCCCGTGGGCGTACGCCGGTGTCGTGTGGTGTCGATGGGCTCGGGCGCGGTGGTGTGGCGGCGTCCGGTGGGGGAGGTCCATTCGAGGGTGCCGCCCCAGTCGGTGGGTTCTGGGCGTGTTCTTTCGTCGACGGGCTTGGCCGGATCGGTCTGTCTGACCTGCCATGTCGTTTGATGTTTCAGGACGTGGTGTCGGCGGCAGAGTGCGGCGAGGTTGGTGGCGTTGGTGGTGCCGCCGGTGGCCCAGGGGGTGGTGTGGTCGAGGTCGGACTGGGTGGCGGGGTGGGTGCAGCCGGGGAAGCGGCAGGTGGTGTCGCGGTGGCGGACGAGGTTCTTGAGGTCGGCGGGGGTGGTGTAGGTGGTGCGGCCGACGGACAGGACGGTGCCGGTCTCGGGGTGGGTCAGGATCCGCCGCAGGGTGGGGGCGAGGGCGGTGAGGTGTTGGGCGGTGTCGGGGTCGATGGGGATGTGCCCGTTCATCGTGGCCGGAACATCCGTGATGCCGAGCAGCGTCAGGACCGGGACGGTGACCGTGACCTGGGGGCGGATGGAGCGGGCCAGGGCCGCCAGCGTGGCCCGCTCGTGCTCGTGCTCGTGCGCGACCTGTGAGTCCGGGTCGTCGTCGGTGCCCGTCTCGGCGCTGCCCGTCTCAGGGGTGCGCGTGTCAGGGGTGCACGTCGCGGAGGTGCTGGTCTTGACGGTGCTTGTCTCGAGGGTGCCGTCGTCCAGCAGGAGGGCGGTGAGGGTGTCGGCGCGGGCTTGGGCGAGGGTGCGGCCACTGCCCATGCCGCGTGCGCTGCCCGTGCTGCCTGCGCCGCTTGTGCCACCGGCTCGGCCGGCGTCGCTGCTGGTGGCGTTGTTGGTGATGAGGTGGCGGGCGGTGCGGGTGAGGCGGTCGTAGGCGGCGTGCGCGAGGGGTGCGGGGAGGTGGGCGACGAGCCAGGACATGCCGTCGTGGTCGTCGTCGAGGAAGACGGTGCGGTGTTGGGCGGCCTCGTGGTGGCGGACGTCGAGCGGGGTGGGGTGGGCGGTCTCGCGGGCTCGGCGGGCGCGGCGGGCGACCTGGGTGGGCGTGCAGGTGACCGTGCCCGTGGTGGTGCCGGGGGCGTCGTCGGGCTTGATCACGGCTGTCAGGACGGCGTGCTCGACGTGTGCGGCGGCACTGGGATCGAGGTCGGCGACGTGCTTGGTGATGGCGGTGGCGTGCGCCCAGGACAGGCGGCCCTGGTGCAGGGCGGTCAGGGTCGCGGGGGCCTTGACGGTCAAGGTCACGGCGTGGTCGACCAGCGTGCCGGTGGCGTGTTCTCCCTGGTGCAGGGTGGTGGCGATCTCGGTGGTGACGGCGCGTCTGGCGAGCTCGAGCCGCCGGGCGGAGGGGGCCCGGCGGGCGGTGGGGTCGGCGGGGTCCAGAAGGTCGGACTCCAGGGCCTCGGCCAGGCTCATGGCTTGTGCGAGCAGGACTGCGCGCTCGGCGTGCAGGGTCGCGATCTCGGCGTCGTTCTCGGCGAGCTGGTCGAGCACCCGGTCCAGGTCCGCCAGGGTCGGGTGGTGCGACGGCGCTGTTGCTTGCTGGGGTGGTGCTTCTTCCTCGAGTAGCTCGCTGATCGACGGGGTCCACGACCGTGGCATCGCGGCGAGCCGCTCCGCCGCCGCGTTCAGGTCCACCGGCTCGCTCGCACGACCCGCAGGCGTGCCGGCGGAGGTGCCGGTCGCGGAGTCGGGGAGCGTCGTCGTCATGCCCTCAGCCTAGCGACGTTCGAACACCTGTTCTAGACCTTCCCTGCAATCTGTGGACAACCGAGGCCGCCGACACGACGCGAGCGGGTTGGTGCTGGCAGGTCGGCAGAATGGTGCCCGCCCAGGGGGCAGGATGGGGCGATGCCCGCCGCATCGCCGACGCCCGTCGTCCTCCGCCAGGCCACCCCCGGCGACGCGTCAGGGTGCGCGTTCGTCCATCACGCGTCATGGGTGGAGACGTACAGCGGCCTGCTCCCGGCGGAGCACTGGGAAGCCGACACCTTGGAACGGCGGATGGCGTCCTGGCCGCGACGGATCGGCGAGATGCCCGTGACCGTGGCGGAGTCCGGTGGGCGCGTCGTGGGGTTCGCCATCGCGGGCGCCGCGAGAGAGGTGGGAACCCACCAGCCCGTCCGGGGTCGCGAGCTGTGGTCGCTCTACGTCCTCGGCGAGCATCACGGGACGGGCGCCGGCCAGGCGCTGCTGGACGCCGTCGTGCCGCCCGGGGTGCCCGCGCAGCTCTGGGTCGCGGAGCAGAACCCGCGGGCGCGGCGGTTCTACGAACGCAACGGGTTCGTGCCCGACGGCGCGCGGTTCGTCGACGAGCGGCTGGGTCTCGCCGAGGTCCGGCACGTCCGCTGACCGGCGCACACGTGGGAGCGAGGACGGTGACGCCGGGGTGAGGATCAGCCAGGCGAAGCCGACCACGCCGCGGTAGCCGCCCAGGTGCTCCTCGCGCCGCGGGGCGGCGAAGGCGCGGGAGCCGGGCGTGCGGAGGCGTTCGATGCCGGCGCGCCAGTCGGACTCGAAGTCGCCCACTCCGCGACGGTGGACGTGGCGGCGTGCAGCACCCGGAACCCGGCGTCGGTGGCGGCGCGCGCCAGCCCAGCCAGGCCCGGCAGGTCGGCGAAGGTCCCCCGCGCGGTCGAGGTCGCCCGCGTCACGTTCGCGGCAGCCGCGTCGAAGTACGGCCGGAGGTCGTCGTCCGAGGTCATGCGGCGATCGTGGGCGGCTCGGGCGTGCGGGCCAAGAGATTTGTCGACCGCCGTTCGTGACCTGCGAGGTCACGACCTCGACCGTCCGAGGAGTGAGATTTCTGTCCGCATCATGATTCGGCGGGCTTAGGCTCGGCCCCATGACGCGGAGCATCGACCTGGCAGTGGTGGCCGGCGACGGCATCGGGACCGAAGTCGTGGAGCAGGGCCTCGCGGTCCTCGAGGCGGCGGTCTCCGGGGCCGACGTCAAGGTCTCCACTACTGAGTTCGACCTGGGCGCGCGCCGGTGGCACGCGACCGGCGAGACCCTGACGGACGCCGATCTCGAGGCCATCAAGGGCCACGACGCGATCCTGCTGGGCGCCATCGGCGACCCGAGCGTGCCGTCGGGCGTCCTCGAGCGCGGTCTGCTGCTCAAGCTCCGCTTCTCGCTGGACCACTACGTGAACCTGCGCCCCGGCAAGCTGTACCCGGGGGTGACCAGCCCGCTGGCGAACCCCGGCGAGGTGGACTTCGTCGTCGTGCGCGAGGGCACCGAGGGCCCCTACGTGGGCAACGGCGGCGCGCTGCGCGTCGGCACCCCGCACGAGATCGCGACCGAGGTGTCCGTGAACACCGCGTTCGGCGTCGAGCGCGTCGTGCGCGACGCCTTCGCCCGCGCCCAGGCCCGCCCCCGCAAGCACCTGACGCTGGTGCACAAGCACAACGTGCTCGTGCACGCCGGGCACCTGTGGCGCCGCACGGTCGAGGCCGTCAACGCGGAGTTCCCCGACGTCACGACGGACTACCTGCACGTCGACGCCGCCACGATCTTCCTCACGACCAACCCGTCGCGGTTCGACGTGATCGTCACCGACAACCTGTTCGGCGACATCCTCACGGACCAGGCCGCCGCGATCACCGGCGGCATCGGCCTCGCCGCGTCGGCGAACATCAACCCGGACCGCACCGCGCCCTCGATGTTCGAGCCGGTGCACGGCTCCGCCCCGGACATCGCCGGGCAGGGCAAGGCCGACCCGACCGCCACCGTGCTGTCCGTGTCGCTCCTGCTCGACCACCTCGGCCTCACCGAGGAGGCCGCCCGCGTGGAGGCGGCTGTCGCCGCCGACCTCGCGGAGCGCGGCGACCGAGTACGCACGACGGCCGAGGTCGGGCGCGACCTCGCCGCTCGCGTCAACGGCTGACGACAGCCTCACCGTCGTCACCGGACGGCGCGGCGCCACCCGCGCCGCGCCGTCGGACGAGTCGTCCGAGCCACCGCCCGCCCCGGCCGTCATCCCCCTGTCGATCACCCGACATCTCCTCCGTGCCCGGGTGGCCGCTGTGGTCGGAGCGACGCGGGTGCCCGCAGGGTGCGTGGTCGTGGAAAACTACAGGGGTCACCCGGTGAAAGGGCCCCCGATCATGACCACATCCAGCACCACCCCGTCCGCCGCCAGCACCACCTCGAGCAGCAGCGCGCCGGGCATCCTCCCGGCCGAGCTCGAGGACCTCGTCGCCCTCTTCGACGTGCGCGAGACGGACAGCCCGACGCCCGACGCCGAGCGCAAGGCCGCGCTCGAGGCGCCCAAGTTCGGGACCGTCTTCTCCGACCACATGGCGCGCATCAGCTGGCGCGAGGGCGACGGCTGGCTCGACCGCCGCATCGAGAAGTACGGCCCGCTGCAGCTCGACCCGGCGACCGCCGTCCTGCACTACGCGCAGGAGATCTTCGAGGGCATGAAGGCCTACCGTCACGACGACGGCTCGGTCTGGACGTTCCGGCCGGACGCGAACGCGGCCCGGTTCGCGCGGTCGGCGCACCGGCTGGCGCTCCCCGCGCTGAGCGTGGACGACTTCCTCGGCTCCATCGCCGCCCTGGTGCGCACCGACATCGACTGGGTGCCGACGGGAGAGGACTTCAGCCTCTACCTGCGCCCGTTCATGTTCGCGTCCGAGGCGTTCCTGGGCGTGCGCCCCACCGCCGAGGCGGAGTACCTCGTCATCGCCTCGCCCGTCGGCCCGTACTTCGCGGGCGGCGTGAAGCCGGTCTCGATCTGGATCGAGGAGCACTATCACCGCTCCGGCCCCGGCGGGACCGGCGACGCGAAGTACGGCGGCAACTACGCGGCCAGCCTGCTGCCGCAGCGGCTCGCGGCGGAGAAGGGCTTCGACCAGGCCTGCTACCTGGACGCGCCCACGAACTCCTTCCTCGAGGAGCTCGGCGGGATGAACGTCTTCGTCGTCATGGCGGACGGGTCGGTGCACACGCCCGAGCTCACGGGCTCCTTCCTCGAGGGCGTCACGCGCTCGTCCATCCTGCGGCTCGCGGCGGACCGCGGGCACGAGGCCGTGGAGCGGCGCATCCCGCTCGCCGAGGTCGTCGCCGGGCTGCGCGACGGCACCGTGCGCGAGGTGTTCGCGTGCGGCACGGCCGCCGTCATCACGCCGGTCGGGCGTCTGGCCGGCGACTCGTTCGACGAGGTGGTCTCGGGCGGCGAACCCGGCGAGCTCACCATGGCGATCCGCGGGGAGCTCACCGACATCCAGTACGGTCGGGCCGCGGACCGGCACGGCTGGATGCGCCGGCTCGCCTGACCAGACCCGCCTGACCCAGCACGGGAGGTCCGCCGCGCGATGCCCACCACCCCGATCACGGCGGGCGCGCTGAGCCGCACCACCCTCGCGCGCCAGCAGCTGCTCACCCGCTCCGACGACGACGTCCCCGCCGTCGTCGGGCGGGTGGGCGGCCTGCAGGCGCAGCACGCTGACATGCCGTACGTGGCGCTCTGGTCGCGGCGTGCTGGGCAGACGGTCGGGGCGCTCGAGGAGGCCCTGACCGACGCCGCCGTGGTCAAGGCGACCGTCATGCGGTCCACCCTGCACCTGGTGCCCGCCGGCGAGTGGCCCCTGCTCGACGCCGTCTCGGCGGAGCAGCGGCTCGCCGCCTGGCGCGCGAGCGCGCGGCGGGCGGGCGTCGACCTGCTCGGCCTCAACGCGGCCGTGCGGGCGTACTGCGCCGAGCCGCGCACCCTCGACGAGGTGGAGGCGTTCGCCGCCGAGCAGTACCCCGGGGTGGACGCCGTCGCGGCGATCCCCGGCGGCGTCAGCCGGGCGTGGTGGCGCCTCGCGAGCGCGGGCGGCGGCCTCGTGCACGTGCCCCCGAGCGGGCTGTGGGCGTCCCACGTGGCGGTGCGCTACCAGGACGGCGCCCGCTGGCTGGCCGACCGGCTGCCGCACCCGCTGCCGGAGGTCGCGCCGGACGAGGCCCGGGCCCGCGTCGTCGGGCGCTACCTGGCCGCCTTCGGGCCGGCGTCGGCCCGAGACGTCGCGCGCGGCGTGGGGATCCGGGGGATCGGGGCGCTGAAGCGGGCGCTCGCGCTGCTGGAGCTGCGCGCCTACGAGGCGCCGGACGGGCGGGAGCTGCTCGACCTCGCGGGGGCGGACCTCGCCCCGGAGGACGCCGCCGCCCCGCCGCGGTTCCTGGCCCGGTGGGACCAGCTGCTCGTGGCGCACGACGTGCGCGACCGCCTCGTCCCGCCGGCGGTGGCCCCGCAGGTGTACCGCCGCAACGCGGACGTGCTGCCGACGCTGCTCGTCGACGGGCGGGTGGCCGGCACGTGGTCCACCGAGCGCGACGGCGAGCGGGCCACGCTGCGCGTCGTCGAGCTGGAGCAGGTCGCGCCCGCGGTGCGGGAGGAGGCCGAGGCGGAGGCGGCGGCGCTCCTCGCCTACCTCGAGCCCGACGCCGCCGAGAGGTCCGTCGCGTGGTCGCTGCCCGCCTGAGCCGGTCGCCCGGGGCGTGGACGCCCTGTCGGGGCGGCGTGTGGGTATGGCACCATGTGGCCCATGACACGCCTCGCGCACCAGCGTCGCTCCCTCATCATTCGGTAGCGCGTCCGGCACACCCGCCGGACGCGCAGACCTTCCGTACCCCGGAGGGTCTTTTTTGTTGACCTGATCGCCCAGAGCTCCACGACGTTGGGGAGTCCCGCATGACCGCCACCCCGTTCCACGTGTACGACACCACCCTGCGCGACGGCGCGCAGCAGGAGGGCATGAACCTCTCCGTGGCGGACAAGCTGGCCATCGCGCCGCTGCTGGACGAGCTGGGCGTCGGATTCATCGAGGGCGGCTGGCCCGGGGCGATCCCCAAGGACACCGAGTTCTTCCGCCGCGCAGCGAAGGAGCTGCGCCTGGAGAACGCCGTGCTCGCCGCGTTCGGCTCCACCCGCAAGGCGGGCACCCGCGCCTGGGACGACCCCCAGGTGCGCGCGCTGCTCGACTCCGACGCCCCCGTGGTCACCCTCGTGTCCAAGTTCGACGTGCGGCACGTGGAGCGCGCGCTGCGCACCACGCCGGACGAGGGCCTGGCGATGATCACCGACACGGTGGCGTTCCTCGTCGGCGAGGGCCGCCGCGTTGTGGTCGACGCCGAGCACTTCTTCGACGGCTACCGCTTCGACGCCGCGTACGCGAAGGCCGCGGCCGAGGCGGCGTTCGCCGCGGGCGCGGAGGTCGTCACGCTCTGCGACACCAACGGCGGCATGCTGCCCCACTGGGTGACGGACGTCGTGACCGAGGTGCGGGAGTCGCTCGGCGTGCCGCACGGCCGCGACGCCACGGCGGGCGACCCGGTGCTGGGGATGCACGCGCACAACGACTCCGGCTGCGCCGTCGCGAACACGCTGGCCGCGGTCGCCGCGGGCGCCTGGCACGTGCAGGGCACGGTCAACGGGTACGGCGAGCGCACGGGCAACGTGGACCTCGTGACCGTCGTCGCGAACCTCGAGCTCAAGCACGGCCTGCGCACGCTCGTCGGCGGCGGGCTGGAGGAGTCGACCCGCATCGCCCATGCCGTCGCCGAGATCACCAACATCTCCCCGTACGCGCGCCAGCCGTACGTGGGCGCCAGCGCGTTCGCCCACAAGGCCGGCTTGCACGCCAGCGCCATCAAGGTGGACCCGGACCTCTACCAGCACATCGACCCCACCGCCGTCGGCAACGACATGCGCATGCTCGTGTCCGACATGGCGGGGCGCGCGTCGATCGAGCTCAAGGGGCGCGAGCTGGGCTACGACCTCAGCGGCCAGGGGGAGCTGCTCACCCGCGTCACGACCCGGGTCAAGGACACCGAGGCGCAGGGATACACGTTCGACGCCGCCGACGCGTCGTTCGAGCTGCTGCTGCGCGAGGAGCTCACCGGCACCCGGCAGTCGTACTTCCGCGTGGAGAGCTGGCGCACGATCGTCGAGACCGTCGTGGGCGGGGCGGGGCACGACGCCGCGAGCCGGGACGCGGACGCCGTCGCCGAGGCGACCGTGAAGCTGCACGCCGGCGGCGAGCGCGTCGTCGCGACCGGTGAGGGCAACGGCCCCGTGAACGCCCTCGACCAGGCGCTGCGCAGCGCGCTCACGCGCGTCTACCCGCAGATCGCGAAGTTCGAGCTCATCGACTTCAAGGTGCGCATCCTCGACGCCCAGCAGGGCACCGACGCCACCACGCGTGTGCTGGTCGAGACCACGGATGGGCAGCACTCGTGGTCCACCGTGGGTGTGGGGCCGAACGTCATCGAGGCGGCGTGGGAGTCGCTCATCGACGCGTACGTCTACGGGCTGCTGCACGCCGGCGTCGAGCCGAGGTAGTCCGCGCTACTTCTGCGAGCGGGCGTGCAGGCGGTGGGGCTGGACGGCCTCGTAGGTGGCCTTGAGCGCGGCGGTGGTCTGGTCGTAGCGGCGCTGGGCGACGCGCACGAACAGGAAGTCCACGATGGCGAGCTGCGCGATCCGGCTCGACATCGCCCCGGAGCGGAACTGCGTCTCGCGGGCGGTCGTGGAGAGCACGACGTCGGCGAGCTCGGCCAACGGGGACGACGGGAAGTTGGTGACGGCGACGGTCGTGGCGCCGGCCTCCCGGGCGAGCGTGAGTGCCTGGATCGTCTCCACGGTGGTCCCCGTGTGCGAGACGGCGACGGCGACGCAGCCTGCGCCGAGCAGGGCGGCGGACTGGAGCTGGCCGTGCAGGTCCACGGGCGCGAAGCACACGATGCCGATGCGCGAGAGCTTCTGCGACAGGTCCTGCCCGGTGAGGCCGCTGGAGCCGGACCCGTAGACGTCGACGCGGGGGGCGGCAGCCACGGCGTCGACCGCGCGCTCGAGCGCGTCCAGGTCGAGCATCCGCGCCGTCTCCTCGATGGTCCGGGCCTCGTGGAACGCGATCTTGGACACGACGTCGGTGGCGGTGTCGGTCCGGTTGATCTCGCCCTCCGCGATGCCGGAGCGCTCGAGCTCCACGGCGCGGCGGCTCGTGGCCTGCGCGAGGTCGATCCGGAACTCCGGGTAGCCGGCGTACCCCACGGCGCGGCAGAACCGCACGACGGTCGCCTGGGACGTGCCGGCGCGCGCAGCGAGCTCGGTGATGGTGGCGCCGACGACGCCGGGCGGGTCGTCGAGCACGACCGACGCGATCCGCGCCTCGGCGGGGCGCAGCGTGGGCAGCGTCTGGCGGAGCCGGACGAGGACGTCACCGTTCATGCGCGGGGTTCTCCTTCCCGGCGGGAGCCGGCGTCGGACGGGTGGTGGGGTGGTGCGGGCGACACGGCGCCCCGCGGAGTGCGGCGCACGGTGAGCCAGGGGTCGGTGGGCTCGACGAGCGAGCCGTCGCGGTCGTCGGCGAGGGAGCGGGCGAGGCGCAGCGCGCCGTCGAGCGGGCTGCCGTCCGCAGGGACGAGCCGGACGTCGGGGCGCAGGGCGGACAGGCGCGCCCGCAGCGGCGTGGTCACGGCGTCCCCGACCTGCAGGACGCCGCCGGTCACGGCGGCCAGGGGCGGGATGCCCGGCCGCAGCGCGGCGGCGAGCGTCTCCGCGAGGTGGGTGCCGGCGTCGTGCAGGATGCGCTGGGCCACCTGGTCGCCGGCCCGGGCGGCGTCGGCGACCGCGGGCGTGAAGGACGCGAGCAGGTGGGCGCGGTCGTCGCGGCCGTAGAGCGCGGCCGGCCAGCCCTCGACGGGGCCGAAGCGCTCGGTCGCCGCCGCGAGCAGGGTGGGGGAGGCCGGGCCGGGGCGGCCGTCGTGCGTGGCGACCGCGGCGCGCAGGCCGTGCGCGCCGATCCACGACCCGGAGCCGAGGTCGCCGAGCAGGTGGCCCCAGCCGTCCGCGCGGTGCCAGCGGTGGCGCAGGTCGGTGGCCAGCACGATCGCTCCCGTGCCGACGGCGGCCACGGCGCCCGGCCGTCCGCCGAGGGCCCCGAGGTGGGCGGCGAGCGCGTCGGCGGCGACCGCCGTGGCGGGGGCGCCGGCCGCGTGCAGCACGTCGTGCAGGGCGCCCGGGTCGGGCACGAGGGACGGCAGGCCGGTCACCGACGCCGCGGCGGCGGCGATGCGCACACCGGGGAGGCGGCGCTGCAGGGCGGCGACGAGCTCGGCGACGACGTCGGCCGCGTCGCTCCCGGCGGGCGTGATGCGCACGGGCCGCCCGGCGAGGGTGATGGGTCCGGCGTCGGCGCCGCCCGAGGCGCCGGGCGCCAGGAACGGCGGCACGGCGACCAGGCGCGCGCCGCTGCCGCCGACGTCGACGGCGACGACGCGCTCGAGGGTGGGGGGCGGGGCGTCCGTGCCGGTCACGGGGAACAGTGTGGCAGTCATTTTCTCGCGAAGGGCGGCTAACGAAACGAATCTCGCCGGCACGGGGCGGGGTGTGACCGACGCCGCGCCCCTTCCGGGCGCCACGCGGCTACCGTGGTGACGTGCATGGTGAGTACAAGGTTCCCGGTGGCAAGCTCGTGACGGTCGACCTCGACGTGCGTGACGGGCTGCTCGCCGACGTCAGGCTCAGCGGCGACTTCTTCCTCGAGCCCGACGAGGCGCTCGAGGCGATCGACGCCGCCCTCACGGGGCAGCCGCGCGAGGCGTCCACGAGCGAGCTGGCCCGCGCCGTCGACGACGGGCTGCGGCGCGCCGAGCAGGACGGCCGCGTGGCGGGTGAGGTGACGATGGTCGGCTTCGACGCCTGGTCGGTCGCCGTCGCGGTGCGCCGCGCGCTGGGGCTGGCCACCACCTGGGACGACCACACCTTCGAGGTGCTGCGCCCGGGCCCGCTGGCGCCGGCCACCCTCGCGGCGCTGGACCAGGTGCTCACCGAGGAGCTGGCGGAGGGACGGCGCGGGCCCACGCTGCGGTTCTGGGACTGGACCGAGCGCGCGGTGTTCATCGGGTCGTTCCAGTCGCTGCGCAACGAGGTGGACCCCGAGGGCGTGCGCAAGCACGACGTCACCGTGGTGCGGCGCATCTCCGGCGGCGGCGCCATGTTCATGGAGGCCGGCAACTGCGTGACGTTCTCCCTCGTCGTCCCCGCCTCGCTCGTGGACGGCATGTCCTTCGAGCAGTCGTACGCCTTCCTCGACTCCTGGGTGCTCGGCGCCCTGGAGGACGTCGGGGTCGAGGCCTACTTCTCCGGCATGAACGACGTCTCGTCGCCGGCCGGGAAGCTCGCGGGGTCGGCACAGAAGCGCCTCGCGGGCGGGGCCGTGCTGCACCACATGACGATGGCGTACGACATCGACAACGCGAAGATGCTCGAGGTGCTGCGCATCGGCCGCGAGAAGCTCTCCGACAAGGGCACGACCAGCGCCAACAAGCGGGTGGACCCGCTGCGCTCGCAGACCGGCATGGCCCGCGACGAGATCGTCGACGCCTTCGAGGCGCACTTCAAGGCGCGCTACCGCACCGTCGACTCCGAGCTGCGCGCGGACGAGCTCGCCCGCGCGCAGGACCTGGTGCGCACCAAGTTCGGCAACCCGACCTGGATCAACCGGGTCCCCTGACCTCGCCGGGAGCCACCGCACCCACCCGCGACGCGCCGTCGGGACCACCGACGCGACACGGGTTGGTGCGGTGGCTTTCCATATCCCCGAACGGTCAGTAATCTTCCTTCACGAGCAGCACCTCGGAACTTCCTTTCAGGGGCCGGGTGCTGCCGCGCGCGACTGCGATCAGCACGGCGATCGGCACGAGAGCGAGACGACGACGTCACGCAGCACGACGACGACGTCGGCAGGACATGACCGCGAGGGCGGCGCGCGACCGTGAGGACGGCGGCGCTGCCCACCACGGAGACGGCCCGTCGGGGCCGCCAGGGGAGGAACAGGGATGCGTCGAGACATGTGGACCCGCACGAGGCTGGGGGCCGTGGCGACCGCGGCGCTCGTGGCGCTCGGTGTCAGCGCCTGCAGCAGCGGCGGCGGCTCGGGCGACGGGGACGGCACCGTCGACGGCGAGGGCAAGACCCTCGACGTGTGGATCATGCAGGGCACCAACCCCAGCGCCGACGCGTTCTTCGACGAGGTCGGCAAGGCCTTCACCGAGGAGACCGGTGGGGCCACGCTGAACGTCGAGTTCGTCGAGTGGGCGGACGCGCACGACCGGTTCGTCACCGCGATCGCGGGCGGCACGACGCCGGACGTCGCGGAGACGGGCACCACGTGGACGCCGGAGTTCGCGGACGCGGGGGCGCTCGCGCCGCTCGACGACTACATCGCGGACGCCGGGCTGGGCGACGACCTGGTGGACGGCCTCGTCGAGGCCGGGACGTACGACGGGAAGCTGTACGGGATGCCCTGGTACGCCGGCGTCCGCTCCCTCGTCTACAACAAGGACATCCTCGAGCAGGCCGGCGTGGAGCCGCCCACCACCTGGGCGGAGATCGAGTCGGCCGCGAAGGCGATCAAGGCGAAGTTCCCGGACAAGACCGCGGTCGCGGTGCCCGGCGACGCCGAGTTCACGGTGTACCCGTGGGTCTGGGGCGCGGGCGGCGAGGTCGCGACGCTCGACGGCGACACCTGGACCTCGGGCCTCGACAGCCCCGAGGCGCAGGAGGGCCTGAGCTTCTGGACCGGCCTGGCCAAGGACGGCTACTCGTCGGCGGGCGCCACGACCTGGCGCGAGACCGACGTGCTCGACGCGTTCGCCCAGGGCGACGTCGGCATGGCGATCATGGGCTCCTGGACCCCGGGCGCCATCGTCGAGGCGAACAAGGACATGGACGGCAAGTTCGCCGCCGTGCCGATCCCGGGCAAGGACGGCGGCATGTCGCCGTCGGTGCTCGGCGGCTCGCACCTGAGCATGTTCTCCACGGCCGACGACCAGGACCTCGCGTTCGCGTTCATCAAGATGATGACCACGGGCGAGTTCGCCACGAAGTGGGGCGAGCAGGCCGGGTACTTCCCGGGCCAGAAGTCGCTGCTCGACGAGACGCTGAAGAGCACCGACCCGCTGGTGGCGCCGTTCGCGAAGCAGTTCGTCGAGGGCGGCGCGTCCGTGCCGGTGTCGCCGAACTTCGGCGCCGTGCAGGCCAAGCTCACGACCAGCACGATGATGCAGTCGATCCTGTCCGGGAGCGAGGACGTCCCGACCGCCTCCGAGAAGGCGGCCAAGGAGATGACGTCGCTGCTCAACGGCGGCAGCTGACGGATGACGAGCACTCTTCCCGTCGCGGTCCCCGCCGGGCCCGGGCAGCAGCCCGGGCCCGGGGGGGGCCGCCCGCCCGGCCGGTCGCTCCTGGCGCGCACCCGGCCGTGGATGCTCCTGACGCCCGCGCTGCTCGTGCTCGCCGTGCTGCTCCTGTGGCCGCTGGTGCGCGTCGTGCTGTTCTCCCTGCAGGACTACGGGCTCAAGGAGATCGTCTCCGGCGAGCCGAACTGGATCGGCCTCGACAACTTCACCGAGGTCTTCACCTCGGAGCAGCTGTGGGCCGTGGTGCTGCCGAACACCGTGGTGTTCGCGGTCCTGTCGGTGTCCTGCACGGTGGTCTTCGGCACCGCGGTGGCGGTGCTGCTCGCCTCGCTGGGACGTGTCTGGCGCACCATCGTCTCCAGCGCGATCATGGCGGCGTGGGCGATGCCCGCCGTCACCGGCACGTACGTGTGGATCTGGATCTTCGACGCCGACCGCGGCGTGTTCAACCACGTGCTGCAGGGCCTCGGGCTGCAGGACGCGCCCGTGAACTGGTTCACCGACCGGTGGTCGTTCTACGCCATCGTGCTGCTGAACGTGGTGCACCACGGCTTCCCGTTCGTGGCGATCACCGTGCTCGCCGGCCTGCTCGGCGTGCCGAAGGAGCTGCTGGAGGCCGCCCAGATCGACGGGGCCGGGCCGTGGCGCCGCTTCTTCTCGGTGATCGTGCCGCAGCTCAAGCAGATCTTCGCCGTCGTGATCATCCTGTCGACCATCTGGGACTTCAAGGTCTTCGCGCAGGTCTACCTCATGCCCGGCGGCGCGGGCAGCAACCGCGACGTGCTCAATCTCGGCGTCTGGTCGTACACCGAGTCGTTCGGGCAGAACCGGTACGGCTTCGGCGCCGCGATCGCGGTGCTGCTCACCCTGCTGCTGCTCGGCATCACCGTCGCGTACGTGCGCACCATCCTGAAGGAGGACGAGCTGTGAGCCGGCCGAGGACCGCCACGCAGGTGGGCAAGGGCGTGGCCGTCGCGCTGCTGCTCGTCTTCACGCTGTTCCCGGCGTACTGGATGCTCGTCAGCGCCTTCGACGGCAAGGCGGGCCGCGGCTCGTCGTTCGTGCCCGCGGAGCCCACCCTCGAGCACTTCGAGTTCGTGCTCACCGACGGCGGCTTCGACGTCTTCCTGCGCAACTCGCTGCTCGTCGCGCTCCTGACGGTGCTCGCGTCGTCGCTGCTCGCCCTGCTGGCGTCGGTCGCCGTCGCGCGGTTCCGGTTCCGGCTGCGCACGCAGGTGCTCATGCTCGTGCTCGTGATCCAGATGGTGCCGCTCGAGGCGCTCGTCATCCCGCTGTTCGTGCAGGTGCGCAACCTGCACCTGCTGGGCACGCTCACCGGCCTGGTCGTCGTGTACGTCGCGCTGGCGCTGCCGTTCGGCATCTGGATGCTGCGCGGCTTCGTCGCCGCCGTGCCGGTGGAGCTCGAGGAGGCCGCCTACCTCGACGGCGCCACCTGGGGTCGGATGTTCCGCTCGATCCTGCTGCCGCTCGTCGCGCCGGGGCTGGTGGCCACCAGCATCTTCAGCTTCATCACGGCGTGGAACGAGTTCGTCTTCGCCATGACGCTGCTCGGCGGCGAGACCCAGAACTACACGGTGGCGATCGGGCTGCGGTCGTTCTTCGGGCAGCACTCCAACGACTGGGGCTCGATCATGGCGGCCTCGACCATCATCACCGTGCCCGTGATGATCTTCTTCATCCTGGTCCAGCGGCGGCTCGCCTCCGGCCTGACGTCCGGGGCGGTGAAGGGATGAGCGCGCCCGACGCCACGGCTGACGTGGTCCTGCGCGCCGTGCACGGCGTGCTGCTCCCCGGATTCTCGGGCACCACCGTGCCGCCGTGGCTCGCCGACGCCGCGCGCTCCGGGCTGGCCGGGGTCGTGCTCTTCGGGCACAACACCCCGGACCTGGACACGACGGCCGCGCTCACGGCGGCCCTGCACGACGTCGCGCCGGACCTGCTGGTCGCGACCGACGAGGAGGGCGGCGACGTGTCGCGGCTCGAGGCGGCGACCGGGTCGTCCCTGCCCGGCGCTGCGGCGCTCGGGGTGGCCGGCGACGAGGCCCTGACCCGCTCCGCCGGCGAGGCGCTCGGGCGGCTGCTCACCGCCGCCGGGGTCGATCTCGACCTCGCGCCCGTGCTCGACGTCGACGCGCCGGGCAACCCCGTGATCGGCGTGCGCGCGTTCGGCACCGACCCGGAGGTGGTCGCGCGGCACGGTACGGCCTTCGCGCGGGGGCTGCAGCGTGGGGGAGCGGGCACGTGCGCCAAGCACTTTCCGGGGCACGGGTCGACCACCGTCGACTCCCACCTGGAGCTGCCCGTCGTCGACGCCGACCTCGGCACGCTGCGTCGCAGGGACCTCGTGCCCTTCGCCGCGGCGCTCGCGGACGACGGCGCCGGCCCTGACGACGCGCCCGCCCTCGACACGGTGATGACGGCCCACGTCGTCGTGCCGGCCGTCGGCCCGGCCCCGGCGTCGCTCGAGCCGGCCGTGGCGGCGCTCGCCCGCGAGCTCGGCCACGCCGGGCCCGTCATCACCGACGCCCTGGACATGCGCGCCGTCTCCGACGGCGCGGACGTGGGGGAGGCCGCCGTGCGCGCCGTCGAGGGCGGCGCGGACCTGCTCTGCCTCGGCACCACCTCGGGCCGCGAGGACGAGGGGCTGTTCCGCTCCGCCGTCGACGCGCTGGTCGAGGCGCTCCGCACGGGGCGCGTCACCCCCGAGCGGCTCGCCGCGTCCCGGCGCCGCACCGACGCGCTGGTGGCGCGGTTGCGCGCCCGGCGCGCGGCGGTGGGCGCGGGCACGACCGACGCCCGGCGCGCGCTGGTGGAGCTCGCCGCCGTCGGGGCGGAGGCCGCGCGGCGGGCGGTGCGCGGGGTCGGGCCGTCGCCCGTCCTCCCGGGCGCGCCCGACGTCGTCGACCTGCGCCTGCGCCTCGACCACGCCGCCGGCCGCACCGCCACGCACGTGCAGCGCGCGATCGCGGAGCGCTGGCCCGACGCCGACGTGCACGCGGCCCTCGACGCCACTCTCGACGCGGCCCTGCGGGCCCCCGCGGGGGCGCGGCCGCTGGTCGTCGTGACGCGCGAGCCGGTCCCCGGCAGCGTCGAGCACTCCCGGCTGGCCGCGCTGCAGGAGGCGCGGCCCGGCCTCGTCGTCGTGCACACCGGCGTCCCGGCGGCGGGGGAGCGCTGGCTCGCCGCGCTGCCCGGCGGCCTGCCCGCGACCGTGCTCGCGTGCGGCACCGGCCGGGCCAACGCCGCGGCGGCGGTCGCGCTGCTCGCTGGATCCCGCGCGGAGGTGAGGCGATGATCGTCATCGGTGTCTCGTCGGGCACCAGCGTCGACGCGATCGACGCCGCGGCCGCCGACCTCGACCTGCGCGCGGACGGGACGCTGCACCTGCGCCCGCTCGGCCACGCCGAGTATCCCTGGCCCGACCACCTGCGCCGCCGCATCCTCGCGGCGCTGCCGCCCGCCCCCGTCGACATGGGTGAGGTGTGCCAGCTCGACACGCTCGTCGGGCAGGAGCTCGGGGCCGCCGCGCGGCGGGCCGTCGACGACCTCGCCGGCGGCGACGCCGACCTCGTCGCCTCGCACGGCCAGACGCTGCACCACTGGGTGGTCGCGGGCCGCACGCGCGGCACGCTGCAGCTCGGCAACCCGGCGTGGGTGGCGGAGCGCTCGCGGCGGCCGGTGGTCAGCGACTTCCGCGTCGCGGACGTCGCCGCCGGCGGCCAGGGCGCCCCGCTCGTCAGCGTCCTCGACGCGCTGTGGCTCGGGCACGACGGCGAGGACGGGGCGCGCGACACCGCGGCGCTCAACGTGGGTGGCATCGCCAACGTCACCGTGGTCGGGGCGCACGGCGCCCCCGTCCTCGGCTGGGACACCGGGCCCGGCAACTGCCTCGTCGACCACGCCGTCCAGCGTCTGACCGGCCGGCCGTTCGACCGCGACGGGGAGCTCGCCGCGCAGGGCGCCGTCGACCGCGACGCCCTGGACGCGCTGCTCGGCGAGCCGTACTACGACCTGCCCGTGCCGCGCTCCACCGGCCGCGAGCTCTACGACGGCGAGTACGTCGCGACGCGGCTCGCCGCCACCGGGCTGGGCGCGGACCGGCTGAGCACCCCCGACCTCGTCGCCACGCTCACCGAGCTGACCGCCGTCACCGTGGCGCGGTCGCTGGCCGAGCACGGCCCGGCCGCCGGCGTCGGCCGCGTGGTGATCTCCGGCGGGGGTGCGCGCAACCCCGTGCTCGTCGAGCGGCTGCGGGCGCACCTGCCCGCCACGACGACCCTCGTCACGTCCGACGAGCTGGGGATGCCCGTGGACGGCAAGGAGGCGTACCTCTTCGCCCTGCTCGGCTTCCTCGGCGTGCACGGTGTGCCCGGCACCGCCGCCGGGCCGCAGCGGCGGCAGGCCACCGGCGCCCGCCGCCCCGTCGTGCTCGGGTCGCTGACCCCGCCGACGCCGCTGCCCGTCGCCCCCGTCAGGGGCGCCGTCACGCGACTCGTCCTCGCGACCTCGCCGCCGGACCACCTGGCCCGGCCGCGTCACCTGACGACCCCGAGAGGAAGCACCCGATGAGCGGAGAGCACGCCCCCGACCCCTCCGGCACCCCCGCGGGCGCGCCCGCCGACGCGCCGGAGGACCTGCTCGCCGTCGCGCGGATGGTCTCGCCGACGGAGGAGCGCAACCCGCGCACCACCGACATCGACCTGCTCCCCGCGGCCGACGTCGTGCGGCTCATCCTCGACGAGGACGCCGGGGTCGCGAGCGTGGTGCGGGCCGAGCGGTTCCGGGTCACGCAGGCCGTCGAGCTCGCCGTCGAGGCGATCCGCGCGGGCGGGCGCGTGCACTACGCCGGCGCGGGCACCTCCGGGCGCCTCGGCGTGCTCGACGCCGTCGAGCTCTCGCCGACGTACGGGGTCGGGACCGAGTGGTTCGACGCGCACCTCGCGGGCGGCCCCGACGCGATGACCCTCGCCGTCGAGGGCGCCGAGGACGACGCCGAGGCGGGCCGCCGCGACCTCGACGACGTGGGCCCGCACGACCTCGTGGTCGGCCTCGCCGCCTCCGGCCGCACGCCGTACGTGGGCGGCGCGCTGGAGCTGGCCCGCGAGCGCGGCGCCCGCACCGCCCTCGTGAGCGCCAACCCGTCCGCCCCGCTCGCGGACCTCGTGGACGTGGCGATCCTCGTCGACACGGGCCCCGAGGCCGTCACCGGCTCCACCCGCATGAAGGCCGCCACCGCGCAGAAGATCGTGCTCAACACGTTCTCGACGGCCACCATGATCCGGCTCGGCAAGACGTACTCGAACCTCATGGTCGACGTGCGCGCCACCAACGCCAAGCTCCGCGCCCGCCTCGTGCGGCTGCTCAGCCAGGCCACGGGGCTCACGCCCGAGGTGTGCGCGCCCGTGCTCGCGGACGCCGACGGGGAGGTGCAGGTGGCGCTCGTGATGCTGCTCGCCGGCGTCGACGCCGCGGCCGCCCGCGCCGCCCTCGCCGGCGGCGACGGTGTCCGCGGCGCGCTGTCGCGCCTGGGCTCCGCCCCGCCGCGGTAGCCGCGCTCTACGGCGCGGGGGTGGGGCGCGCGCCGAAGACCGCGCTGCCGACGCGGACGACGGTGGCGCCCTCGGCGACGGCGAGCTCCAGGTCGCCGGTCATGCCCATGGAGAGCTCGCGGGCGTCGGCGGTGCCGGGCGCACCGCTCGCGAGCACCTCGTCGCGCACGGCGCGCAGGCGGGCGAAGCCGGCGCGCACCCGCGCGTCGTCGTCCGAGCGGGCGCCGATCGTCATGAGGCCGCACAGGCGCAGGCCGGGAAGCGCGGCGACGTCGAGGGCGAGCGCGACGGCGTCCTCGGGCGTGACGCCGGACTTGCTCTCCTCGCCGGAGACGTTGACCTGCACGAGGACGTCGAGCGTGCGGCCGTCGCGGGCGCAGCGCGTCGAGAGGGCCTGGGCCAGGGCGAGGGAATCGACGGAGTCGACGGCGGTCGCCGCGCCCAGGACGGCGTTCACCTTGTTCTTCTGCAGGTGCCCGATGAGGTGCGCCTCGACCCGCCCGGCCGCGACCAGGTCGGCCAGCGCGGGGGCCTTGGCGACGAGCTCCTGCACCCGGTTCTCGCCCACGAGGACGGGCCGGTCGTCGCCGGCCGCGGCGGCGAGGTCGACGGCCGCCCGCACCGCCTCGAGCACGGTCGCGGCGTCCTGCGTCTTGGTGGCCAGCAGCACGCGGACCTCGCGCGGGTCGCGCCCCGCCGCCCGGGCGGCCGCGGCGGCGCGGTCGTGGACGGCGGCCAGGCGTGCGGGGATCCCGGGACGATCGGTGGGCATGGACGCCAGTCTACGAACGCCCGAGCCCTCGGCGGACCAGGGTCGCGTCAGGGGGATCCCGGGTGGTGCGCCGCGCCGCCGGCGGGCGAGGATGGTGGGGTGAAGGCCCTGCTCAACATCATCTGGCTCGTCTTCGGCGGCTTCTGGCTGGCGCTCGGCTACGCCGCCGCCGGGATCCTGTGCTGCATCACGATCGTCGCCATCCCGTGGGGCATCGCGTCGTTCCGGATCGCCGGCTACGCGCTGTGGCCGTTCGGCCGCACCGTGGTCGACAAGCCCGGCGCGGGCGGCTGGTCCGTGCTCGGCAACATCATCTGGATCGTCTTCGCCGGCATCTGGCTCACCATCGGCCACATCACGACGGCGATCGCGCAGGCGATCACGATCATCGGCATCCCGCTGGCGATCGCCAACATCAAGATGATCCCGATCTCGCTGCTGCCGCTCGGCAAGGACATCGTGCCCAGCGACGCCCGGTACCCGACCTATCAGCACTGAGCGGCGCTGCCGAACGGCGCGACCGCGCTATGCGCGGGCGATCGGCGCCGTCGTCCCGTCCGTGAGGCGCAGCAGGTCGTCGGGGGCGAGGGACACGTCCAGCCCCCGGCGCCCGCCGGACACGTAGACGACGTCGAAGCCGGCCGCGGACTCGTCGAGCACGGTGGCGTGCCGCTGCTTCTGCCCGAGCGGCGAGATGCCGCCCACGACGTAGCCGGTGGCGCGCTGCGCGGCGGCCGGGTCCGCCATCGCCGCCCGCTTGCCGCCGACGGCGCGCGCCAGGGCCTTGAGGTCGAGGCTGCCGTCCACGGGCACGATCCCGACGACGAGCCGCCCGTCGACGTCCGCCAGGAGCGTCTTGAACACCTGGGCCGGGTCCGCGCCGAGCGCCCCGGCCGCCTCCAGCCCGTAGCTCAGCTCCGACGCGGGGTCGTGCTCGTAGGCGTGCTGGTCGTAGGCGACGCCGGCCCGGTCGAGGGCGACGAGCGCCGGCGTGCCGTGCGAGGCGTGCGTCTTCTTCTTGGACACGCCGTCGATTGTGCCTGAGTAGGGTGGTGCGGTGCTCCTGCTCCTCGTCCTCGCGATCCTGGTAGGAGGGGCTCTTCAGAGGGTCACGGGCATGGGCTTCGGCCTGGTGGCCGGTCCGTTCATCGTGCTGCTCGTGGGCCCGCTCGAGGGCGTGCTGTTCGTCAACCTGGCGGGCTCGATCGCGTCCGCGCTCATCCTGGGCCGCGTGGTGCGCGACGTGGACTGGCGGCGCTACGCCTGGCTCGCCACCACGTCCGTGCTGGTGATGGTGCCCGCCGCCCTGCTGCTGCGCGACGCGAGCCGCGCGGCGCTCGAGGTCGCCGTCGGGGCTCTCGTCGTGGTCGCGATGACGCTCGCCGTCGTCACGACGCGGCTGCGGCGCGACGGCCGGCACCCCGTGCGGCCGGGGGCCCGGGCGCCGCTGGTCGTCACGGGTGTCGCGAGCGGCGTCGGGAGCGTGGCCGCGGGCATCGGCGGCCCGCCGGTGGCGATCTACTCCGTGCTCAGCGGCTGGGAGCCGCGCGCCTTCGCCGCGACGGCGCAGCCCTTCTTCGCCACCAACGCGCTCGCCGCGCTCGCCGCCAAGCTGACGCTCACCGACGCGTCGTTCCCGCCGTTCGCCCTCTGGCAGTGGGTGGTCGTGCTGGCCGCGATCGTGGCCGGCCTGATGGTCGGCGACTGGCTCACGCCGCGCGTGCCCGCGGCGGCCGTCCGGCGCGGGCTGATCGTGCTGGCGTACGTCGGCGGGGCGGCGACCTTCGCGCAGGGGCTCGCCCACCTCGCCTGACGTCGCTCGTCGGCCCGCCGGGCCGGGCTAGATGCGCCCGACGTCCACGACGGTGAGCACGACCGCCCCCGCCTCGTCGCTGGCGGCGAGGTCCACGAGCGCGGTGATCGCCCAGTCGTGGTCGCCGTCGGCGTCGTCCAGCACCTGGCGCACCCACCACGTGCCCGCGGGCACCTCGGCGACCTCCACGCCGTCCGGTGTGGTCGTGGTGGCGCCGCCGGGCAGCTCGGCGCCCGGCTCGAGCACCGTGAGCAGGGCGGCGGACCGGGCGGCGGGGCCGATGCTGACGGCGTCGTCGCCCTGCGTCTCGAACAGCGGGTCGAGGGCGGACGCCCAGGCGTCCCCGTCCCAGCCGTGCGCGCCGTCGAGCCGCCCGAGCGCGTCGTAGTCCTCGCGGGCCGCGAGCTCGACGCGGCGGAACGTCGCGTTGCGCACCAGGCGGCGGAACGCGCGCGGGTTGCCGGTGACGGGGCGCGCGGGCGCCTCCGCGCCGGCCTCGGCGAGCTCGCCCTCGACGACGGCGTCCGCGTCGTCGTCGACCGGGTTCTGCAGGCGCTCCCACTCGTCCAGGAGCGACGAGTCGACGCCGCGCACCAGCTCGCCGAGCCATTCGACGACCTCGTGCACCTCCTCGGAGCGGTGCTCCTCGGGCACCACCTGGCGCAGCGCGCGGTAGGCGTCCGCGAGGTAGCGCAGCACCACGCCCTCGGTGCGCTCCAGGCCGTACACGCTGACGAGCTCGGCGAACGTCATCGCCTGCTCGAGCATGTCCCGCACCACGGACTTGGGCGCGAGCTCGGCGTCCGCGACCCACGGGTTGGCCCGCTTGTACGTGGCGAAGGCGGGCTCGAGCAGGTCGGCGAGCGGCTTCGGCCAGCTCACGTCCTCGAGCGCCTCCATGCGCTCCTCGTACTCCATGCCCTCGGCCTTCATCGCCGCGACGGCCTCGCCCTTCGCCTTGGACTGCTGGGCGTAGAGGATCTGGCGCGGGTCGTCGAGGGTCGCCTCGATGACGGAGACGACGTCGAGCACGTGCGTCGGGCTCTCCACGTCGAGCAGGTCCATCGCGGCGAGCGCGAACGGCGACAGCGGCGCGTTGAGCGCGAAGTCGCGGGGCAGGTCCACGACGAGCCGCACGCTGGGGCGGTAGCCGGCCGGGCGCGACGGGTCGGGCACGCGCACCTTCTCCACGACGCCGGCGACGCGCAGCGAGCGGTAGATGCGGAACGTCTGGCGCACGTGCTCGGCCTGCTGCGACTCGGTGTCGTGGTTCGCGGTCAGCAGGTGCCGCATCGCCTCCACGGGGTCGGCGCCGCCGCGCTCGTCGCGGGTGCGGGCGAGCACGTTCAGGACCATGGCGTGGTTGACGTGGAACTGGCTGGTCAGGGGCTCCGGGTCGGCGTCCCGCAGCCGCTCGAACGTGGAGTCGGTCCAGTTCACGGCCCCGGTGGGCGCCTTCTTGCGCACCACCTTCTTGAGCTTCTTGGGGTCGTCGCCGGCCTTGGCGAGGAGCTTGCGGTTCTCGATGACGTGCTCGGGCGCCATGACGAGCACCTCGCCCACGGTGTCGAAGCCGGCGCGCCCGGCCCGGCCGGAGATCTGGTGGAACTCGCGCGCGGTGAGGTGGCGCATGCGCTCGCCGTCGTACTTCACCAGCGACGTCATCAGCACGGTGCGGATGGGCACGTTGATGCCGACGCCGAGCGTGTCGGTGCCGCACACGACCTTGAGCAGCCCGCGCTGGGTGAGCCGCTCCACGAGCCGCCGGTACTTGGGCAGCATCCCCGCGTGGTGCACGCCGACGCCCGCGCGCAGGAACTTGCTCAGCGTCTTGCCGAAGCCGGTGCCGAACCGGAACGCGCCGATCTCGGCGGCGATGGCGGCCTTCTCGTCCTTGGACGCCAGGTTCGTGGACAGGAGCGCCTGGGCGCGCTCGACGGCGTCCTTCTGTGTGAAGTGCACGACGTAGACGGGCGCGCGGTGCGTGGTGACCAGCTCGGTGATGACGTCGGTGAGCGGCTCGACGACGTAGGAGAACGTCAGCGGCACCGGGCGCTCGGCGCCCGCGACCTCCGCGACGGGGCGGCCGCTGCGCTCCTCCAGGTCCTCGCGCAGGCGGGTGGTGTCGCCGAGCGTGGCCGACATCAGCAGGAACTGCGTGCGCGGCAGCTCCAGCAGCGGCACCTGCCACGCCCAGCCGCGCTGCCGGTCGCCGTAGAAGTGGAACTCGTCCATGACGACCTGCGCGATCGCGTCGTCCTCGTCGACGGTGCTGTCCGCGCCGTCGCCCCCCGGACCGTCGTCGTCGCCGCGCCGCAGCGCCAGGTTGGCGAGGATCTCCGCCGTGCAGCAGATGATCGGGGCGTCCGCGTTGACGGCGGAGTCGCCGGTCATCATGCCGACGTTGCGCGACCCGAACGCGGCGACGAGGTCGAAGAACTTCTCGCTCACCAGCGCCTTGAGCGGCGCGGTGTAGAAGGTGCGGCCGCCGCGGCCCGAGCGGCGGTTCGCGAGCGCCGCGAACTGGGCGCCCATCGCGACCATGGACTTGCCCGACCCGGTGGGCGTCGCGAGCACCACGTGCGAGCCCGTCATCAGCTCGAGGAGGGCTTCCTCCTGGTGCGGGTACAGCGGGCGCCCCGTGCCCGCGGCCCACTCGCCGAAGCCCTCGAACAGCACGTCGGGGTCCGGCGCCCCTCCGGTGGGGGCGGGCAGGTAGGGCAGCAGCGTGCCGGCGGGGCGGGGGGCGGGGTCGTGCGAGGTCGGGGAGGTCATCGCCGGCCATTCTTCCAGGCCCCGCCGAGAGCAACGAGCGTGCTGACCTGTTTCTTCTCCCGTTTTGAGGGGGGGAAAGGTAACAAACCCAAAGCGGGGGTGGGGGCAGGCAGGGACCAGGGGAGGTCCGAGAGCACCACGGATCATGG